>CAMCSA010000043.1 GCA_945877405.1 uncultured Erysipelotrichaceae bacterium
CATATGTTATTGGGATCGGCAAAAACCGCTAACCATATATAGTTTTAAAGCGTCAGTTTCTCACAACCCACTCAATATACGTTTTCAACCAAAGATTTCGGTTAGCCTAAAAATTACTACATTGTGTGGTGACCTTCTTCCATAAAAGATCAATGGATCAGACAGAGTATGAGAGTACACCTTTGCTGGAATTCTGCAGAACACCAAAAAGCAGAAAGAAGATCTGTGACTTCCTTGGTATCAGAACTACAGTTTTTGTGACGAAAAACTTTATACAGCCTTTTGTAAATGAGGGAAACTGAAATTGTGCATACCGGATAAAACAAAAAACAGATATCAGAAGTATTACGCATCACGTTGATGATATGATGTGGCATCAACTGCCTGGATCCAGTGATTTGTACAGGAAAGAGTCTGCTGAGGTCCTCTACCGGTTAAGGGCTGTTATCATAGCGCATTTTACGAAATCTCCATTACTTCAAGCGCCATAATACAATGTTACATGATGATGCTTATTCACCGTAGTACAGATGGCAGTGATGTAAAAGTATGACAACGGGTGAAGTCATGATATAATGTCATCTATGAAAAAAGGGTTATTTATCACATTTGAAGGACCTGATGGAAGCGGTAAGACAACGGTTTCCAAAGCGGTTACGGAAAAACTGCTTTCTGAAGGGTATCAGGTCAGATATACAAGAGAACCAGGAGGTTCTGCCATCTCTGAAAAGATCAGAGATATTATTCTGGATCCTGCCAATACAGAAATGGATCCACGTACGGAAGCACTCCTTTACGCAGCAAGCCGAAGACAGCACCTTGTAGACATTGTATTACCATTGCTTGAACAGGGAATAACTGTCATCTCGGATCGCTTTGTGGATTCTTCCATTGCCTATCAGGGATATGGAAGAGGTATCGGTGCAGAAGCAGTATATGACATCAATGCCTTTGCGATTGAAAACCATATGCCTGTAAAAACGGTATTCCTGAATGTCAGTGCTGAAACAGGACTGGCACGTATTCAGGCCAACAGAGCAGTGCTTGACAGACTGGATGCGGAAAGTGAAGAGTTCCACAAGCGTGTATTTGATGGCTATCAGAAAGTCATTGAACAGTATGGCGATCGTATGATTGTTGTGGATGCATCCAGGGATGTCAATGAAGTCATTGCGGAAGTATATTCCATTGTGAAAGGACTTCTGGATGATTAGGGATCTGCTGAAGGAAACACAGCCGATCGTTTACCATGCATTGGATCATGCTGTGCGCGAAAACAGAATCTCCAGTGCGTGGCTTTTTTCCGGTCCACATGGCACACCAAAATATGAAGCTGCGATACTGCTTGCGCAATCCATCTTCTGCGAAAATGGTGGTCAGCTGGCATGTGAAACATGCAATACGTGCCGAAGAGTCAAAGAAGGACTGTATACGGATCTGATTGTACTGGATGGCAGAGAAAACACCATATCCAAGGATATGGTAGACAGCCTGCAGGAAAGGTTTTCCAAAACAGCAGTGGAAAAAAACGGACAGAGAGTATATATCATCCGTAACTGTGAAAATGCAACAGTAGCAGCACAGAATTCCATGCTGAAGTTTCTGGAAGAACCTGGAGCGGGGATTACTGCCATACTGATTACCGATAACATCAACAGGCTTTTACCGACAATTCTATCCAGATGTACGCTTCTTCCTTTTGTTCCAATGTCAGAAGAAGTGCTCAAAGAGTCGGCAGTGAAAAGAGGTTTTGATGAAAAGGATGCAGTGCTTGTATCCCATATCATCAAAGAAGAAGATGATCTTGAAAAAGTGTGGGATGAAAAGAAGAATGAGCCATCTGCACTTTATCAGCATATATGCCTGATGGTGAAGCAGTTTCTGAATGCGGATGGAGAAACAAGGCTGTATCTGAGCGGGGACTTTGAATCAAGCTATCTTTCATCCTTAAAGGATACCGGTAAGGCAAAAAAAGAAAATCTGTTTCTTTTGAACGGTTTCTATGAAGTGCTGATGTGGTATTGCCGATGTGTACTTAAAGGGATTCAGGAAGGCCCATACTGGTTTACAAAGGCAATTGAACAGTGCTGTTATGATACAAAACAGCTGACGCAGCTGTTATCCATCCTGGATGAACAGCAGGATGCATGCAATAAGTATAATGATCTGGGTCTTGTCTTTTATCAGACATTATTCAGAGTGGAGGAATACAGACTATGAGTGAAGCAGAAGAAAAGATAACGGAAGAACAGGTGAACTACCCTTATGCGGTAGTTATCCGCTTCCGTGGAGAAGGAAAACCATACTCCTTTGGTGCATATGATGAGAATTATCATAAAGGAGACTGGGTTGTCGTGGAAACCCAGCAGGGACAGGAGCTGGGAGAAGTACAGGCAGATGCCATGAAAACAGAGCTTGTCTGTATTCATATGCCAAATAAGCCTGTCTTACGTAAGGCAACCCGACGTGATATGGATGATTACCACAATAATCTGCAGGCAGAGAAGAAAGCTTTTGCGATCTGTAATGAAAATATCAGAGAGCTTGGGCTTGATATGAGACTTCTTTCTGCATCCTATACACTGGACCGTTCCAAGGTTCTGTTTGTATATGTGGCAGATCAGAGAGTAGACTTCAGAGAACTGCTGAAGCGACTTGGTTCCAGTCTGCACTGCAGAATTGAACTGCGTCAGATTGGGGAAAGAGACAAGGCAAAGATGTTTGGTGGTATCGGTACATGTGGTATGGAATGCTGCTGCAGCAGATTCAAGTCCCACTTTGATGTCATTTCCATCAACATGGCAAAAAATCAGCTGCTTGCTTTGAATACGGAAAAGCTGTCCGGTATGTGTGGAAAGCTGAAGTGCTGCCTGAAGTTTGAAGATGACCTGTATAAGGAGGCAATTGAAGGATTGCCGAAGATGAATTCCCAGGTGGAATACGAAGGGGAAATCTATCGTGTAACATCCATCAATATCATGTCTAAGGAAGCCAAACTGCAGAATCCTGATTCTGTTGTCTTCATTACACTGGATGATCTGAAAGATAAGACGATTTCCCGCAAGGGTGTGACAATGAAACCGAAGAATCCGGAAGAAGGCGGCAGAAAGCACATCAAAAAGACAACAGTGCTGACAAACCGTGAAGATCCGAAGAAGGCAAATCATGTCAGCTATGATCTGGAAGCACCAGTTCCATCAGAACCGAAGAAGGAAGTACGTACTTTCTCTTCCCGTAAACCAAAAGGTGAGCAGGTGGACAAGAAGCAGGCTGGTGAAAAAAAGCCGAATCCATCCAAAGAACGTTCCCGCAATCACAACAATAACCGCAGACGTCCTGAGCCAAAGCCGACAGGTAATGTGACTGTCAGAACATTCGGTAAAAAGAAAAAGGAAGAAACAAAGTGAACAGGCAGAAGTCATTTGAAAACGGACAGGCCACACTGTATCTTGTACCAACGCCAATTGGCAATCTTTCTGAAATGAGCCCAAGGGCAGTAGAAGTGCTGAACAGTGCGGATGTGATTGCCTGTGAGGATACAAGGACAAGCGGTACATTGCTGAAACACTTTGAGGTTCATGCCCGTCTGATTGCTTACCATAACTTCAATGAGGAAAGTAGTTCCAGAGGAATTGTTGCATTACTGGAAGAAGGGAAGAATGTTGCTCTGATTTCAGATGCAGGATATCCGTTAATCAATGATCCAGGGCAAAGAGTGGTCAGCGATGTTACGGAACATGGATTCAATGTGGTACCGGTATCCGGACCAAGTGCATTTCTGAATGCACTTGTGGCATCAGGCCTTGTTGCGCAGCCATTCCTGTTTGTCGGCTTTCTGCCGCAGGGGAATGGCGAGAGGAAAAAGAAGCTGATGGAATACAGGGATTATCCGATGACGATGATCTTCTATGAGGCACCACATCGGATTGATCGCATGCTGGAAAGCTGTCTGGAAGTGCTTGGGGACCGTAAATGCACACTTGCCAGGGAGCTGACCAAAAAGCATGAGGAATTCATTCGTGGTACCATTTCAGAAGTTTTATCCGTTGTTGAGCAGATCCGTGGAGAAATGGTAATCGTAGTGGAAGGAAAGCAGAAATCACAGCAGGATGAACTGAGTGAAGAACAGATTCTTTCCATGGTAAACGGATATCTTGGTGAAGGCATGTCCACAAAGGATGCCATCAAAGCAACCGTCAAAGCAACAGGTTTATCTAAAAATGTGGTTTATGACCTTGTTGTTTCACAAAAACAGTAAATATTTGATATACTTATTCATGCAGCAGGAGGATACGGAAAATGTTTGATGATCCTAAAATCGTACAATTAATCATAATCGCCCTGGTCGGCATCATTGTTGTGCTTACAATCGCAGTGATCTATCTTGCGATCAAAAAGAACACATACTATGTAGATGAGAGCGGAGAAGAAATTACAACTTTTTCCACAAAGAAAACACCAGAGCCGGTTGAGGCTCCATCTGTTGAAAAATCCATACCGGTACAGCCTTTAAGAAGCCTGGATCTGGATGCGGCTGAGGCAGATGAAAATGAAGATGAAGAAGAAGGCGGAACACTGGAAGTGCCGATGACATCCAAGCCTGCAGATATCACAGCTGTGGATCTGACAGTCACAGTTGAGGATGAAACATCCACACAGACACTGACTTCCTTCCCATGTATGGTAGGAAGAGAAACATCCTGTGGACTTGTCATCAGTGAGCCTGCGGTTTCCCGTAAGCATGCACTGCTTGTCAGTGAAATGGGTGCCCTTTATATCGAACCTGTATCCGAACATAACGGAACATTCGTTAACGGAAACAGACTTCCTTCACAGGGACGTTCCAGAGTTTACGAAGGCGATCGTATCACTCTTGGCAGAGCTGAGATTGTCGTAGGAACAATCCGTCATTAATCGTCACAAGTGGAAAGAGTACAGATAGGTATTATTTGTGCTCTTTTATTGTATTCAGGGAGAGAAAAGCATATGAACATCAATGATACATTACATGGATTCAAAGTCATTTCCATACAGGAATGCAAGGATACAGGTGGAACTCTGATCCGTATGGAACATGAAAAAAGCGGTGCACAGTGTATTTATCATGATCGCAAAGACAACAATAAGACATTTGCGATCACATTCAAAACACTGCCATCTGATAATACAGGAGTATTCCATATACTTGAGCATTCCGTATTGAATGGCTCCAGGAAATATCCGGTCAGGGAACCGTTTGTGGAACTGCTGAAAGGAAGCCTGCAGACATTTCTGAATGCCTTTACGTATCCGGATAAGACAATGTATCCGGTTTCCACAAGGAATGACCAGGATTTCCTGAATCTGATTTCAGTATATATGGATGCTGTACTGCATCCTGCCATCTATGAAAATCCGAATATTTTCTACCAGGAAGGATGGCATCATGAAATCCGGAATATGGATGAGGAACCTGTATACAAGGGTGTTGTACTCAATGAAATGAAGGGTGCATACAGCAGTGTGGATGAAGGCATCATCAATACACTCAATCATATTCTGTTTCCGGATAACTGTTATCAGTATGAATCGGGTGGTAATCCGGAAAATATCGTTGATCTGAGCTATGAGAAGTTCATTGAAACGCATCAGAAATACTATCATCCATCCAATGCCCGGATCTGGCTGGATGGAACAATGGATCTGGATTCTGTGCTGAAACTGCTGGATGAAGAATATCTGTGCGAATATGAGAAACAGGACTTTGATTTTACCATTCCAATGCAGGAAGCAGTAGCTCCTGTCGTTCAGACATTTGAATATGAACTTGGCAGTGAGGAAGAAGAAAGCAACAGAACACAGATTGCCTTTGGCAGAATTGTTTCCACATTCAATGAAAGAAAGAAGAATATGGCATGGTCGGTTCTGTCTGCTATTCTTGTTGCCAGCAATGAATCTCCACTCAAAAAGGCAATCCTGGAAAAGAATCTTGGACAGGATGTAGAGTTGGAACTGTTTGATGGCATTCAACAGCCATGGGCAGTATTATGCATCAGAAATACGGAACAGGAAAAGCTGGCAGAAATCAGAGATACACTTGTATCCGTATGCAGGCAGCTTGTCGAAAATGGCCTTGATCACCAGCAGATCATTGCATGCCTGAACCAGATGGAATTCAAGTACAGAGAACGGCATGAGCCAGCAGGACTGATGTATGGTCAAAGAGCAATGGATACGTGGCTGTATGATGGGGATCCGATGCAGAATCTGAACATCGGTCATCTGTTTGATGAATTACGCAATGATGTCAATCACAACTACTTCGAAAATGTACTTGCGGAATTCATGTTGCAGGATGACTTCGTTACGGTTGTGGCGGTTCCATCCAGAACCTTAGGGGCGCAAAGAGTGGAAAAGGAAAAGGCAAGACTGCATGCATGGAAGGAAAATGAAAAGGATCTTGTTTCTGTGATTGAAAGAAACCTCGCACTGGATGCATGGCAGGCTGAAGGAGACACACCAGAACAGCTGGCAACGTTACCACATCTTTCCTTGTCTGATGTGGATGAAAAGCCATTTGTATTGGAATGTGAGGAAACAAGTGTCAAAGGAATCCCTGTCTATCTGCATCCATCTGAGAAATCAGGCATCATATACATGAATCTGTATTTCTCTTTGGCTGGAATTACAAAGGAACACCTGCCATCCCTTGCCTTCTATGCAAGTCTGTTTATGAATCTGAGGACCAGAAGTTCTACATTGGAACAGCTGCAAAGCAGAATCCGTAAGGATCTGGGTACACTATCTTTCTTTGTGGATGCCTATACACCAGAAGGAACAAAGGATGCATGCATTCCGGTACTTGGTATCAGCTGTTCTGTATTAAAGGAAAAAGTGGAAAGTGCAGTTTCCATCATCGATGAAATCATTCATGAAACCGTATATGAAAAAGATACGATTCTGCCACTACTGAAGCAGGATAATGAAGAGTTCCGTCAGTCCATGATCTCAAATGGGCATTCTTTAGCAGCAAGAAGGGCTGGAGCACATTATTGTGCAGAAGGGGTATTCAAGGAATATGTGAACGGATATTCTTCCTATGTATATGAAAAGAATCTGGAAGATCATTACGATGCACTTGCGGATGAATTTGTACAGGAGTGCGGTTTATATACAGAAGTGCTGTTTTCCAAAAACAGAATGACTGCATCCATTACCGGTGAGGAAAACCTTACTGTGATTGAAAGCGTTGCGGCATGCATGTCAGATATGGATGGCATGCGGGCAAAGGTGCATTATCCATATTTAACCGAAAAGAAAGAATATATTTCCATTCCAGGCGGTGTATCCTATTGCGTCATGGCAAATAACATCCTGGATATGGGAAAACAGGTGGATGTCAGAAATAATGTCATATCTCATCTGCTGACCTATGATTGGCTCTGGTCAGAAGTGCGTGTTAAAGGAGGTGCTTATGGTACAGGTATCGGCTGTTCCGGTACTGGTATGATTCAGGCATATTCGTATCGTGATCCGGATGTCCACAATGCAATGAAGGCATTCCAGGGCTGTGGCGATTATCTGAAACACCTTGTTGAGGAAGGGGTGGATCTCACCCAAATGATCATCGGTACGATCGCAGAGGCAGAACCACTGCTTTCTCCTTCTGCAGCAATCCGAGTGGCGGACGTATGGAAATTCCGTCAGGTAGATGATGAAACACGCTGTGCTAACAGAAAGAAGCTTTTATCCATGAAGACAGAAGATCTGCTAGAGTTTGCACAGCCATTTACAGATGCATTTGCAGATGCATGCGTATGTGTTGTAGGAAGTGAAGAAACAGGTCACACACTGGAAGGATTTGTAAAAGTTAACCAGTAAACAATAGAAATCGAAATGGAGGTGGTACCCGTGTAATACATGATAACGGGAAAAAAGATGACAAAAGAAAGGGGACTTATGAAAAAGGAAAGATTTGATTCACGGCTCAGCATGGTCATGTACTTTCTGAAAGGATCCATCGGATACTTTGTACTGTTCATCATATTTGCATGTCTGGTATCCTTACTGGACCTGATCAATCCGAAGATCATTTCCTTTACCGTTGATACGGTACTTGGGGATGATCCTGGTACATTACCAATGCTGATTGAAAATATGCTTGTTCCTGTTGGAGGAACAGCCTGGCTGAAAGATAATCTTTGGGCAACAGCCGCAGCAGTCATGGTGGTGGCTCTGGCTGGTGCTGTATGCCGATATTTCTTTCAGTATCTCAATGGTGTGGGTTCTGAGAAGCTTGTGCATAACATGCGCAACAGGCTTTTTGACCACATATTACATCTGCCGTTTTCATGGCATTCAGAAAACCATACAGGTGATATTATCCAAAGATGTACCTCTGATGTGGAAACAATCAAAATGTTCCTGTCAGAACAGCTGACACAGCTGTTCCGTGTGATTGTACTGATCGGTATGGCATTGTATTTCATGTTCAACATGAATGTCAGACTGACGCTTGTTGTGGTGGCTTTCATTCCTGTGATTGTCGGTTATTCTCTGTATTTTCATACAAAAATCGGTGATCAGTTTGAAAAGGTTGATATCGAGGAAGGAAAGCTTTCTGCGATTGCACAGGAAAATCTGACTGGTGTGCGGGTTGTACGTGCATTTGGAAGAGAAGCCTATGAAAGAAGCAGATTTGAAAAACAGAATGCATACTATACGGATTTCTGGGTCAGATTAATGAAACTGATGAGTGCATTCTGGATCTCATCTGATCTTGTATCATATCTGCAGTTATTGGCAGTCATGGTATATGGCACAGTATTATGTGTGAATGGTGAGATATCTGTCGGTACATTCATTGCGTTTAATTCCTATATTGCCATGCTGATGTGGCCGATCCGCTCTTTAGGCAGAACCATTGCCAACATGTCAAAGGCAGGCATATCCATTGATCGTCTGCGTTATATCATGAACGCGGAAACGGAAGAAGATCATGGAACATCCATGAACCTGAACATGCATGGAGATATTGTCTTTGATCATGTCAGCTATCAGTATGAAAACGGATCAAAGGATATTCTGCAGGATGTATCCTTTACCATTCCTGGCGGTAAGACCATTGGTATTCTGGGTGGTACCGGTTCAGGTAAAAGTACACTGATGTACCTGCTGGATCGCCTATATGAATTACCAGAAGGGAATGGTACCATCACCATTGATGGTACAGATATCAGAGATATCCCATTATCCTTTTTACGAGAGAATATCGGTATGGTTTTGCAGGAACCATATCTGTTCAGCAGAACACTGGAAGAAAACATCGCAATTGCCAATCGGACAGCAGGGCATGAAGATGTTCTCAAAGCAAGCGTAACTGCTTCTTTGGATCATGCCGTAACCCACTTTAAAGAAGGTTATCAGACATTTGTCGGTGAAAGAGGTGTGACTTTATCCGGTGGTCAGAAGCAGAGAACTGCGATTGCACAGATGCTTGTACGCAATGCACCGATTATGATTTTTGATGATTCGCTATCTGCAGTCGATGCGGAAACGGATGCGAAAATCAGAAATGCATTGAAACAGAGTACAGGTGACAGTACAGTGATTCTGATTGCACATCGTATTACAACACTGATGAATGCGGATGTGATCGTTGTGCTGGAAGATGGAAAGGTTGCAGAAATCGGTTCACATGCACAGCTGATGGAAAACCATGGTATCTATCGGCAGATTTATGATTTGCAGTCGAGAAATATGGAAACGGAGGTATCAGCATGAGTGAAGAAAAAAGCAGATATGATGTAAAGCTTCCGTTATTCGGTATTCCTCGTGTACTTCCATATCTGAAGGAACATAAGAAGGTGTTTGTATGGATGGTCATTACAACAGCATTGGCATCTGTGATTGACTCTGTATATCCATTATTCAACCAGTATGCTTTGAATCACTTCATTGCATTGCATACACTGGATACAATTGTGATCTTTACGCTTGGCTATATCGTTATGATCATTGCTCAGTGTCTTCTGAACTTTGTGTCATGTTTCTTCTGTGGAAAGATTGAAATGAACATCAACCAGGATTTACGCAATGCCAGTTTCAATCATCTGCAGGAACTGTCCTTTGCCTACTTCAATCAGAATAACGTCGGTTATATTCATGCCAGAGTCATGTCTGATACAGGCAGAATCGGAGAAATGGTATCGTGGATTCTCATGGATACATTGTACCAGGTTACATATCTCATCTTTGTGTTTGTCAACATGTTTCTGATTGAGCCAAGGCTTGCGTTACTGCTGGCACTTGTTGTACCGGTAGGTATTATCATTTCCATGTTCTTTCAGAAGCACCTTGTGGTGCTCAACCGTAAGGTCAGAGAAATGAATTCCACCATTACAGGTGACTTCAATGAAGGTATTACCGGAGCAAAGTCCATTAAGACAATGGTCATTGAAGAAAGAATCAATGAGGATTTTGACAGGGATACATCAAAAATGGAAGAGATTTCCATCACAACAAGAAGATACAGAGCACTGTTCATTTCGCTTGTATCTCTGATGTCTTCTGTTGCTTTGGCACTTGTATTATGGAAGGGTGGAACACTGACATTACAGAAGGTCATTCTGATTGGTACATTATCCGTGTTCATGTCCTATGCGATTAACATGCTTGAACCGATTCAGAATATCATTGGTAATATCTCTGTGCTGATTTCAACACAGGTCAACATTGAAAGACTGACAAATCTGCTCAATGAGAAATCAGATGTAGCTGACAGTGAAGAGGTTGTTGAAAAGTATGGGGATACCTTCCATCCGAAAAAGGAAAACTGGGAACCATTACATGGAGATGTGGAGTTCAAAGATGTATCATTCAGATATCCGGATGGAGAAGAAATGGTACTGGAAAACTTCAACCTTGTTGTACCACAGGGCACAAATGTAGCTATTGTGGGAGAAACAGGTGCGGGTAAATCCACACTGGTAAACCTTGTATGCAGATTCTTTGAACCGACAAAGGGACAGGTTTTAATTGATGGAAGAGATGCAAGAGAAAGATCTCAGTTATGGCTGCATTCCAATATCGGCTATGTACTTCAGACTCCACATCTGTTTTCCGGTACAGTCAGAGATAATCTGAGATATGGCAATCCGGATGCGGATGATGAAACCATATGGAATGCTTTGAAACTTGTCAATGCGGAAGGTGTCATCGCAAAGATGGATCAGGGATTGGATTCACAGGTCGGAGAAGGGGGAGACCTGTTATCCACAGGTGAAAAGCAGTTACTCTCTTTTGCTAGAGCAATACTGGCAGATCCTAGAATTCTGGTATTGGATGAAGCAACGGCATCCATTGATACATTAACGGAAAAGGCAATTCAGGATGCCATATTTACAGTGATCAAAGGAAGGACATCCTTTGTGATTGCGCATCGATTATCAACAATTGTAGATTCTGATGTGATTCTTGTTGTGAAGGATGGAAAGATCATTGAACGTGGAAGACACACTGAGTTAATGGAGAAAAAAGGATATTATTATCAGTTGTATACGCGACAGTATGAAGAAATGGTTACCAATATGGTAGCCTGATAGACTATGAGGGGCAGTAGAAAGATGCCCCTTTTATCATGTGAATAAACGAAGAAGATTTTAGATTGATTGTGGGACTTCCTTCTGTAGTATTTCTAACTGGTGTAATTATTTTTGGGTAACCGAAATCTTTGGTTGAATTTCTACAGTTCATTTGCCAACCAAAAAGGTGTTTGGTCGCAATCTTGGTTGAAAATCTCATGTACCGAAAAGTAGTCATGCCGCAATCCTTGGTTGAAAGGCAAAATATAGAAAGAACTTGTTCAAGCCAACTGTGGCAATGGCAGGCTCTTTTTCTTTTTGAGGACTTGCCAAATCAGGTGAGCCCTCTTTTTTATGCAAAAGGAGGACGAAAATGTTTTCATTATTAGAAAAATTAGCCGCATCAGACAAAAAAGCTCGCTACGATAAGTAGGCTCTTGCTATTCTGTCTCAGAAAAAGCTTATGGCAAAGCTTCTTAAGGAAGTTGTGCCAGAAGTAAAATAGTATTCAGTGGAAGAAATCGAAACTTTTAAATTATCAAAAAACAAAAAGAGCCCGACGCATCAGGCTCTTTCAAGGTGTTGTCCGAAGACGACCACCGCAATTCATAGCTATAATCTACCACACGGGTGAGAAATTATGCAAGAGGTTTTAAGAATTGCTGATGAAATTTTGAAGCTGGTTTAAGTGTGCGCGTGGCTGAGTTCCCAAAATCTGATTGCAAATGTTGGGCGAAATCTGAGTTCTTAATAAGTCTGTGCAATCAATAAAGGAACTCACAAATTGCTTACAGGCCGTTTTGGTTTCTCCCATCTTTCGTAATATGTAAGTAATCAGGATTATGTAGGCATCAATGTATTTGAAGTCAAGACCTGCAATGCCTACTTCTGTTTCAAGAAGCGAAATAAGGCGTTTGTTTATTGCACTTGTCTGAAAACGAGTATCAAAGATGGTGTTGTTGTGTGCAAGAGCATTTCGTAAATCCTTGACAGCGTAAATCCTTGACAGCGTAAATCATGTATTCGGTGATTTTTCCATCTGAATCCAGATTGCTTGGCAAGTGAAGGATACTCGAAGTCTTTAATTTGACATTTCTATTTGAGCAGGCGAAAAAAGTTCCAAACTCTCCCAACGTCAGTGATTCAAAAACAGCCCAAATAGGAATTGGGCGGTCAGTATCTAAACTGTACCCATAAAGATGGACACGAAAGTGGGGGATGAACCATAGTTATGG
>CAMCSA010000044.1 GCA_945877405.1 uncultured Erysipelotrichaceae bacterium
CTGTTGGCATGGATATGAATCTGAACAACTTCCTTACAGACTCTGATGGAACTGTTATTGATACGCCAAAGTATCTGAAGAAATCTGAAAAGAAGCTGAAGAAAGCACAAAGGAAGTTATCCAGGATGTATGAGAGTGCAAAGAATGATAACAGAAAACTGAGCGAATCAAAGAACTACCAGAAACAGCGTCAGAAGCTGGCTGAAATACATAAGCATGTGGCAAACCAGAGAAAAGACTTTGTCAGAAGAGTCACTGACATGGAAGTCAAAAACCACGATTTCCTGTTTGCGGAAGATCTGAAAGTCAGAAATCTGATGAAAAACCACAGAGTCGCAAAAGCCATAGCTGACAGTGGATGGCGTATGTTCCTGACTCAGCTGGAATGGTGTGCCACAAAGCATGGCAGAATCTGTATTCTTGTTAATCCAAAGAATACCACACAGACATGTTCTTCCTGTGGTTATGTATGCACAGGTGATGACCATATTGCATTGGGTGTTGAAGAATGGACATGTCCTGAGTGTGGAACACATCACATACGAGATCTGAATGCGGCAATAAACATCAAAAATACCGGACTTCTTTATCTGAAAGAATCCGGTATACCGATATCTCTTAACTAGAGTATGACAGTAAATCCTGTCTCATAGCTGGCAACTCGCTATGATAACAGCCCCTTAACTGGCAGAGAAATACAGTAGCATCGTTACTGTAGGAATCGCTGTATCCGGGTAAGTTGATGCGAATGATCCTTGGATCATTCTCTTCAAGCCTGGCAATTCATTGCCGGGTAGTTGACTATGGCAATTCCGAGACTCAGGATGATATTACCAAGTGCTGTCAGAATCACAAGTTTTGTTTTCATTTTCTATTTCCCCTTTTACGAGCAGAAAGTTTAACACACGGAAGCAGATCTGCAGTTTCACATTCTGGAAGTGACAAAAACCGCTGTAAGTGGTGACAGCGGCTTTTGCGAAAAAGGATATCAGAGTGTTTCGTGAGCGTTTCTTGCGATGACATCGAGCTGCTGTTCACGGGTCAGATCGATGAACTTGACTGCATAACCGGAAACACGGATTGTAAAGTTGGCATATTCTGGTTTTTCCGGATGTTCCATTGCATCATAGAGTCGATCCAGGCCAAACACGTTGACATTCAGGTGATGTGCACCCTGGCTGAAATAGCCATCCAGTACATTGACAAGCTGATGCTTGCGCTCTTCATCGGTGTGACCAAGAGCGGAAGGAGAAATTGTCTGTGTGTTGGAAATACCATCCAGCGCATATTCATATGGAACTTTGGCAACAGAGTTCAAAGAGGCAAGCAGGCCGTTCTTTTCTGCACCATAGGCTGGGTTTGCACCTGGGGAGAATGGCTCATAAGCACCTCTACCATCTGGAAGAGCACCAGTTGCCTTACCATAGACAACATTGGATGTGATTGTCAGGATGGATGTTGTCGGTTCAGAGTTTCTGTATGTATGGTGCTTCTTGATCTTGGTTAAGAATGTTTTTAACAGCCATACCGCAATATCATCTGCACGATCATCATCATTACCATAACGAGGGAAGTCACCTTCGACCTTGTAGTCCACAACAAGACCGGATTCATCACGTACTGTTTTCACCTTTGCGTATTTAATTGCAGACAGGGAGTCAACAACATGGGAGAAGCCTGCAATACCGGTTGCGAATGTTCTTCTGACATCCGTATCAATCAGTGCCATTTCAGCAGCTTCATAATAGTATTTATCATGCATGTACTGAATCAGGTTCAGGATATTGACGTATAAACCTGCCAGCCAGTCAAGCATCAGATCATACTTGTGCATGACTTCATCATAGTCAAGATATTCGGATGTGATTGGTGCATATTCTGGACCAACCTGCATGTGATTGCCTTTTTTATCGAGGAATTTTTCATCCTTACCACCATTGATGGCATATAACAGGCACTTGGCAAGATTTGCACGGGCACCGAAGAACTGCATTTCCTTACCTGTTTCTGTTGCGGATACGCAGCAGCAGATGCTGTAGTCATCACCCCAGATCGGACGCATGACATCATCGTTTTCATACTGGATGGAGGAAGTTGCAACGGAAATCTTTGCGGCGTATGTACGGAAGTTATCCGGCAGACGCTTTGAATACAGAACTGTGAGGTTTGGTTCAGGGGATGGGCCCATGTTTTCCAGGGTATGGAGGAAACGGTAGTCATTTTTTGTGACCATATGACGGCCGTCCTGACCAAGACCTGCCACTTCCAGTGTTGCCCATACAGGGTCGCCAGAGAACAGTTCATTGTAGGAAGGGATTCTTGCGAATTTGACCATTCTGAACTTCATTGTCATGTGGTCAATCAGTTCCTGTGCCTGCTGTTCTGTTAATGTGCCTTCCTTCAGGTCTCTTTCAATGTAGATATCCAGGAATGTGGAAATACGACCAACAGACATGGCAGCACCATTCTGTGTCTTGATAGCAGCAAGATAACCGAAGTACAGCCACTGTACGGCTTCCTTTGCATTTCTGGCTGGCTGAGAGATGTCATATCCATAGATTTCAGCCATCTTTTTCATTCCGCGTAATGCACGGATCTGATCTGCGATTTCTTCACGCTGACGGATGATCTCATCAACCATTGTGCCATCCCCACAGTTGAGCAGATCTTCCTGCTTGCCGGCAATCAGACGGTCAATACCATATAATGCGATACGACGGTAATCGCCCACAATTCTGCCTCGCCCATAGGTATCCGGTAAGCCTGTTACGATATGGGAATGACGGGCAGCTCTCATCTCTGGTGTATAGGCATCAAATACTGCCTGGTTATGTGTCTTATGATATTCATTGAAAATCTGATCATATTTTGGATTGACAGTATAGCCATAGTTGGCAGCTGCTTCCTGTGCCATCTTGATACCACCAAATGGCATGAAAGCACGTTTGAGCGGCTTGTCTGTCTGCAGACCGACGATCTGTTCAAGATCTTTCAGATTTTCATCAATATAGCCTGGTCCATATGCTGTGAGGGTGGAAACGATTTCTGTTTCACACTCCAGCACGCCACCTTTTTCTCTTTCTGCTTTCTGCAGTTTCTGTACGGCATCCCACAGCTTTACAGTAGCTTCTGTAGGCTGCGCCAGGAAGGATTCATCTCCTTCATACTGTGTGTAATTGGCCTGGATAAAATCGCGGACATTGATGTCTTCTGTCCAATGGCCTTTGTGAAAACCTCTCCATTCTTCTCTCATGTTCTTATTCATCCTTTCATTATTTTTTCAGCCTGATGAATCATCTGTTCATCAGGTGGGGTTACATCCTTTAGAGGATAGTTGAGTCCAAGTTTTTCCCATTTATAGGCACCAAGGTTATGGTAGGGAAGTACTTCAACCTTCTGTACGTTATGCAGTGAATCAATGAAAGCTCTTGTCTTTTTCAGATCATCTGGGTCATCGGTCCATCCTGGAACAAGTACCTGTCTTACCCAGATCGGTTTGCCAATGGAATCCAGATAACGGAACATCCGCATGATGTTTTCATTGGATTTTCCAGTCAGACGCATATGTTTTTTCGGATCGATATGTTTGATATCCACAAGTAGCAGATCTGTGAATGACATCAGTGTTTCAAACTTTTCATGCCAGGCAGGGTCATCTGTATATGGCTCGCCGGCTGTATCAATGCATGTATGGATGTTTTCCTGTTTTGCTTTTGAAAACAGTTCAATCAGGAAATCCATCTGCAGAAGCGGTTCTCCACCAGAAACGGTGATGCCGCCATCCTTTCCCCAATAAGGGCGATAACGCAATGCATGTGCGATGATTTCATCTGCACTTCTGTGATCATCGGATTTCATGTCCCATGTATCGGCATTATGGCAGAAGGCACAGCGCAGTCTGCATCCTTTCAGAAACAGAATATAACGGATGCCTGGACCATCAACCGATCCGAATGTTTCAATGGAATGTACAGCAGCCTGGATCATTCATACCTCCCGTAAAAGAAAACCGTTAACGGCTTCGATAAAGAAGATACGCTAACGGCTCCATATGATCTTTGATTATAATCAAGTTTGATCTGTATTTCTGAATATTTCATATAAGGCAGGTCGGTCAATGATTCGGATTTTCCCTTTGCCAAGACGTGAAATCATGCCTGCTTTTTCAAATTTCCGTAATGTTCGGGAAATGGTTTCCATCCGTAAGGATATCGTAGAGGCAATATCTTCCAGTTTGAAAATGATGATATCTTCTCCGGATTTGTTCCATCGTTCCAGAAGAAATCCTGCAGTTCTGACTTCTGGTGAACGGATGGATAACAGAAGAATCTTTTCCTTTGCATCAGTCAGCTCTGTGGAAAGCATCTGAATCAGAGAAAGTGCAGCCTCTGGATGATGATTGAGCACAGATAAAAATGTTTCTGTAGATATCTCACATACATCCACATCACTCATGGCTTCAATGGAATAGTGGTAAACCGGTTCTTTCAGAAACATATCATGCCAGATGGCCTGTTCTTCATGCAGCACATCCAGAAGATATTCATTTCCTGCAGCATCCAGCCTGTATGTTTTGATGTTTCCTTTGCGGATGATGAGAATCGAGGTTACCGGATCCCCATCACTGGCAAATACATATCCTTTATGCCTTTGAATGGAAGTGGCAGATGAGATCAGCTCCTGCTGTACATCGTCAGGCAATGCCTGAAACAGGCGAATCTGCTTTGTGCATGTCGTATTTTTTTTATGAAACGGGCAGGATGGTTCCAATGTTTTTCTGTTCATATAGGTTATTATACAGCAATCCAGGTTTCTTTCATTGAAAAACGATGGTATTCCCTGTAAAATGTACGAGTTGAAGAGGGTAAAAAAATGGAAGAAAAAAAGGACAGAGAGTATTTCAGAAAACTTGCTCACCAGCTGATGTTTGACCTTTCCGATGAAGAAGCAGATGGAATCGTCAAGGAATTCGGTGAACTGGAAACACAGATGAGTCTTCTGGACCAGGTAAATACAGATGATACGGAAGAAATGATCTATCCGTTTGAACAGGCAACATCCTTTTTACGTGATGATGTTGTCACAAATGTCATTTCTCAGGCAGATGCCATGAAGAATGTGAAGAAGAATCTGGAAGGTCATTTCGTCCTTCCAAAGGTGGTGAAATAAATGATCGCTGAAATGGTAAAAGACAGAGACGGTGTAAATGAACGTGTGAGTGAAGCTGTCGAAAAGGCACATGCTCTGCAGGAGAGCCTGAATGCAGTCATCACATTTGTGGATCCTGCAAAGCAGCTGGAAGAAATGCCGGAAGAAGGACTTCTGCGTGGTGTTCCGATTGCACTTAAGGATAACGTCAATACAAAGGGAATTCTGACAACAGCAGGTTCCAGAATTCTTTCCAATTACGTTCCGATTTATGATGCGGAAATCGCAGTCAGACTGCAGAAGGCAGGTGCCATCAATATTGCCAAGGCATCCATGGATGAGCTGGCAATGGGTGGTACAAACAAGACAGCCTATATCGGACCATGCCATAACCCATGGGATACAAGAAGAATGACAGGTGGATCCTCTGGTGGATCTGCAGCTCTAGTTGCTGCTGGTGTTGTTCCAATGGCAATTGGTTCTGATACAGGTGACTCTGTACGTAAGCCAGCATCCTATTGTGGTATTGTCGGAGTCAAGCCTACCTATGGAAGAATTTCACGTTATGGCATCATTCCATACGCATCCTCACTCGACCACGTCGGTTATTTCACACGTAACATTAAAGATGCATGTGTAACACTGAAAGTACTGGCTGGTAGAGATGAAAGAGATATGACTTCATCTTTCAAGGAAGTACCGGATTACAGTGCATTGCTCAACAGTGATGTAACTGGTAAAAAAATCGCAATACTCAAAAATGTTGTGGATGGTGTTTCCACACCGGAAATTGTCACGATGTTTAATGGGCTTGCTGAAAAGCTGAGAAAGCGTGGTGCCATTGTGGAAGAATATGCATTTGATGAAGCTCTGATGCGTGCAATTCTGCCTGCATACTTCATCATTGCCAATTGTGAAGCTACTTCCAACCATTCTAATCTCGATGGTATCCGTTTTGGTGTGCGTGAAGATGGTGCAGACATGGCTGAAATCATGACAAATTCCCGTACAAAGGGATTCTGCTCTTTGATCAGAAGAAGATTTGTCATCGGTTCCTATGGCCTGTTTGAAGAAAATCAGGAAAGAATCTTCCGTAAGGCACAGAAAGTCAGAAGAAAGATTGTGGAAGCTCTGGATGAATGTCTGAAGGAATATGATGCTGTGATTGCCCCAGCTGCTGGAACAATTGCACCATTCATTGATGATCAGGCTGACCAGGATGCATTGGGTGAAGAATCTGTCGTTGCAGAAAACTACATGGCAATTGCCAACTTCTCAGGTTATCCTTCCCTGACACAGCCAATGGGCTTTGTGGATGGATGCCCGGTTGGTGTCAATATTACATGCCGTGGCTTTGAAGAAGTTGAAATGTTCAACATTGCCAAGGCGATTGAAGAAGAAACAGGTCTGGCTGATCTTGTTGCGGAGGTGAAATAATGGAATACGACGTAACCATCGGTATTGAAATTCACTGCCAGCTGAAAACAGATACAAAAATGTTCTCCGGTGCACCGACATCCTTTGGCAGAAAGGCGAATACATGCGTTAATGAAATTGACCTTGGTATGCCTGGTGTTTTGCCGGAAGTCAATAGAGAAGCGGTGAAGAAAGCTGTTATGGCATGTACTGCACTGCATCTGGATATTGATCCGCTTGTCAAGTTTGACCGTAAGAACTATTACTATTCCGATCTTCCAAAGGGATTCCAGATTACACAGCAGTTCCATCCGATCGGCAGAAACGGTTATGTGGAAATTGAGACTGCAGAAGGAAAGAAAAAGATCAGAATCAACCGTATTCATATGGAAGAAGATACTGCCAAGCAGTTCCATCTGACAAAGTTCTCACTTCTTGACTTTAACCGCGCTGGTACACCATTAATCGAAATCGTATCTGAACCAGACATGCACAGTGGTGAAGAAGCGGAAGCTTATGTGGAAGCATTACGTCAGACACTGTATTACATTGGTGTATCCGACTGCCGTATGGAAGAAGGGTCCATGCGTTGTGATACAAACGTATCCATTTCTCCAAAGGGATCCGGTGTACTTGGTACAAAAAATGAAATCAAGAACCTGAACTCCATCTCTCATATCGGTAAGGCAGTCAACTATGAAATCGAAAGACAGAAGAAGCTTCTGGAAGCCGGTGAAAAAGTACTGCAGGAAACAAGAAGATTCGATGAAAAGAGTGGCGAAACTGTTCTGATGAGAAGAAAGGAAGGAAATGTTGACTACAAATTCTTCCCAGAACCGAACATTTTCCCAATCCGCTTAAGTGATGAGTGGATCAAAGATATTCAGGACAACATGCCGGAACTTCCTCAGGCAAGAAAAGAAAGATATAAGTCTGAATATGGATTGAGTGATCATGATATCGGTATTCTGATTTCTAACAAGGAAATGTCCGATTACTTTGAAACAGTGACAAAGTTTACAGCCAATGCCAAGAGTGCATGTAACTGGCTGTTATCCGATATCAGTGCATGGCTCAATACACATGAAACAACGATTGATCAGGCACAGCTGAATCCGGAAAATCTGGCAAAGCTGATCGCTATGATCGATGATGGAAAGATTTCCAATGCACAGGCGAAGAAGCTTGTGGATGATCTGATGGCTGGTAAGGATCCGGAAACAGCCGCAAAGGAAAAGGGTCTTGAACAGGTATCGGATACAGGTGCGATTGCGGCTATGGTAAATGAAGTCATGGATGCCAATCCTCAGGCAATTGAAGACTTCCGTAACGGTAAGTCACGTGCTGTCGGCTTTATTGTCGGTCAGGTTATGAAGAAGTCACGTGGACAGGCTAACCCTGGCATGGTTTCCAGAATGGTAAATGAGGAACTTGCTAAGCGCATTTCCTGATCGCTGGTAATGTATCTAGAAAAGGGGTACAATAGGGTTACGGAGAAAACAAAAGATGTCAGAAAAGAAAACACCAAAGAAAAAAATCAAAACAAAATCTCACTGGACGGCTGTGATCTTCTGGATCTGTCTGATCCTGATTGCTACACCTGTCTGTGTTCTTGGATATATTCTTCTTTCTTCATCCATGGATACAGGAAAGCCGATTTTCGGTAACAGATATGAAGGGGATCTTGATCCTGCCATTACAGAAAAAGATATGAATTCTGTTGAGGAAGCGACTAAAACAGTAGAAGGCGTGGATGATGCTTTTGTTACAATGACATCAGCAACACTGCGTGTCTATGCGGATGTTGCGGATGATGCAAATGAAGAAACATGCAATGCTGTAGCAGATCAGATCTATGCAAAAGTTGCAGAGATTCTTGAACCATCTGTATATTTTACAAGAACGGAAAGCATGAAAATGTATGATATGGAAATCCATGTCTATACACTTCCAGAAAGAACAGATACGGAAGGAGAAAACTTCGTATATGTCATTGATACGAAGACTTCCAACATGGAAAATCCTGAAAAGCAGACAGTCAGTAAAGCAAAAGATCCTGCTGTAGCAGAACAGCTCAGACAGAATGTCATTGATCGTCTTGCGGCTGAAGAAGCAGCTGAACAGGCTGAACAGCAGGGCGACAACGGCGAAGGCAATGCTGAAGGTGAAGATACACCTGCAGAAGGTGAATAAAAGGAAAGACGGGGCTTGATTTGCCCCTTTTTTGAAAGATATGGAAAAGAATGAAGTATATACAGCCATCTGTACCGGATATACGGAAGATGGCCTGGGTGTAACAAGAATCAATGGTGCAGTCATATTTGTACCGAATCTGATTGTCGGTGAAGAAGCAGAAATCGGAATCACAAAGATGAAGAACAGTTATGGCTTCGGTAGAGTTGTGAAACTGCTGAAACCATCGGAACATCGAGTTGAACCGAAGTGTCCGATCGCAAGACCATGTGGTGGCTGTCAGCTGCAGCACATGGATGATCAGGCACAGAAAGAATACAAGGAAGATAAGGTCAGAGGATGCTTTGAAAAAAATGCAGGCATGAATCTTTCAATTGAGCCGATCATCCGCGTAGAACCGGCATGGCATTACCGCAATAAGGTTCAGATTCCTGCCCAACTCAACAAAGGAAAGGTTGAGATGGGTTTCTACCAGAAACACACAAACAGAATTATTGAAACAGATATCTGTTATTGTGAAACACCACGCTCTAATGAAATAGCTGCCTGGATCAAAGAAAGACTGGAACGTCTTTCCTGTGCAAAACAGTTCCGCCATGTTCTGATTAAACATGCCCATCGTACAGGAGAAATCATGGTTACCATGATTGTGCGCAACTGGCCGTTTGATGGTGGAGATATGATTGTTAATGGGCTGTCAGAGAACTTTGATGATATTGTATCCATCAATGTGATTATCAATCGCAGTGACAACAATGTTATTCTGGATGGTAAGGAAATCAATGTCTATGGCAGATCCTATATTGAAGAGGAACTGCTTGGATGCAGATTCCGTATTTCTTCCAAGTCCTTTTATCAGATCAATCCATATGCAACGGAAGTACTGTATTCCAAAGCAGTGGAAGCAGCTGGTTTAACAGGAAAAGAAACAGTCATTGATCTGTATTGCGGTACAGGTACAATCGGCATGATTGCTTCAAAGCATGCAAAAAAAGTATATGGCATTGAAATTGTTCCTCAGGCAATTGAAGATGCGAAAATCAACGCCAAAGCAAATAATATCACAAACATTGACTTCATCAATGCGGATGCATTAAAGGGAGCAATGATGTTATTAAGATCCAGGATCACACCAGATGTGGTAATTGTAGATCCACCACGAAAAGGATGTACACCGGATACACTTTCTGCGATCATCAGAATGAATCCGGAAAGAATTGTCTATGTTTCCTGTGATCCGGCAACTCTGGCAAGAGATGTCAGAATACTGGCAGATCAGGGATATGAACCTAAGACAGTTCAGCCTGTAGATCTGTTTCCTCAGACAACACATGTGGAGTGCGTCATAGCAATGTCCAAATCGGAGCAATTCAATCGATAGTACGTAGATTATTTCCTTGACATTTTCCCGCTGTCTGAACCCTTTTCGTTCTTGGAAACAGGTCATGGGCCTGGTTTGGAATACTCTGGTAAAAGAAAACTTATAGCTACGAAGGTAGTTGATGACTGAGTGCACAGATAAGATGCGGAGCTGACAACGAATCCAGTGACTCGAGTATCTGGAGGTGTGCAGTGATGAATTTTGTTGTCAACACAAAAAAGGAAATCAAGTAATATAAAAACACCGCCAGCATATCGTATGTTTATCACACGGCACACTGGCGGCATTCATTCGACTTCTTTTACATCATATAGCGCATTTCTTCAAGGAGAAAGGATATGCTATCATTTCCATTTGCGCTGAGTTACTTCGCTTTTCAGGAAAAGACGGTATTTTGAGCCTTCCTTGATTGGATGAAGCTTATCACGTTTGACAAGGTCATCTACATTTTGCTTGGAGCAACCAAGTTCCTCCGCCGCCTCTGCCGAATCCACCACACGCTCTTTCACAAAGCACTTGAACTCTTCCAAGCTAAGCGGCACGGTTTCTCCAGTCGTATACAGTTTTTCACTTTCGATGCAGATGTTTTCTCCCCAGCAAATTCCATACCCACCGGTTTCCACATTGACCGAACGGAATATTTTCTCATTCCGAAGAATCGGTCCAAACTGCTTTTCTGTACCCGCCAGCTGCTTTAAATCCTGTTTGCGGACACTGCCATCGCAGAAAAATACAAGCAGCTGATTTTCCGGCAGTGGAATAACATCTTCAACTTTTCTCTGGTTCCGTTCCACAAACGTTTCCGGGAGATCTTTTACCGAAAGTGGGACCAGATAATAGCTATCCTGCGAACACCTGCCATTCGTCATGGTGAGAAGCTTATATTCATCATAATGATCCAGTCCATTGTCTTTCAGGATCATTCCAAGATTTTGTCGGTCCGGCGGCACAATTCTCTGCTGTACCCAGACCTTGCTCCAATACGCATTTACTGTTTTCTGTCCTTTTTTCAAAAAGGAGGAAAGCAACAAAGGCGTTTCCCATGGGTCAGCATCATCCGGCAATTCAATATAAAACCGATTTTCTTTTTCGTAACAGAAAAGGTAAGCTACATCCTTTTTCGATGTACTTTCTTCATCTCTGATTGCAAAGATTTTCATAGTACTGCCACCTCTGCCAGATCATGTTCCAGATTTGTTCCTGCAAACACAGCGGAATAATACCGTCCAATCCTTCCTGTAATTCTGCCTTGTGTGCTTCTTTCAAGGGATTCAGCTTTGGCATTTCATCCTTCGGAATCAGTTCCAGATTCTGCTGTGCCGACCGGGATCCCACAAAACACTGCACCATCCGGTCTTGCATCACATCGAAACGGTTGATTTCATCCTCCGTATGGCAGTTGAACAACAACGATAGTCCATGGTCAAAAATCGGAGCCATACGAATCGTACGCTTTTGGGAATTCCGAAGTACCTCAATGTTCGCTCCGTGTCGATCCCTATTCAGAACCAGGAAATCGACCACCAACATCTTATACACAAAATCCGACCATCCATTACGGACACAGAACTGTAAGGGTGTTTCTCCTTCCAGTTTTTCTGTCTGATAATAGGCATCCAACGCAACTTTGTGCTCTCCACGCGCTTTGAAATCTTGGGAGGCGCAGAGATAGGTTTCTATTTTCTTTCCATCCACATCAATCTCAGCATGGATCAGATTATAATGGAGATGCTCGATTCCCAGAATATTAAGAAGGCGGTCTATAATCAGCTCATTTACACATTCATGTCCTATAATTCCGTTGATGCCATCATAGTTTGACAGCTTATAATAGATTTTGGGCTGCTGTAAATCGTCCGTTGCTTTCAGGAAGGAACCTGCAGTACCTGAAGATGACCGAATCAGTGACCACGACAGGTACGTCAGATCCTGTTTTTCATGGATGATTTCTGTATTCACTCTTACGCCCCCTTTTATGCCATTATATATTTTGACTTGTCGTACGTCAAGTAAGATCTCTTTAACGCTGAAAGATCAAGTTACTATTCAGCGGTAAATAAACAATAGATGAATAGTTAAATGAGCTATGTATTATTTTCATAAAATTTTTGGAGTCTTCTGCATTATTGGTGGGTAAATCATTTTAGCGACAGTTACAAAATAATA
>CAMCSA010000045.1 GCA_945877405.1 uncultured Erysipelotrichaceae bacterium
ATTATCAGGATGCTGACAATGCAGTATTCTCTTCCACAGATCATTGCGATTTCAGTTGCTGATGAAGAAACCATCCGAACGATTGCCAAAGAGAATGGATTAACAATTCATGAATGATTGCTGTATTTCTTTGCCTTTCTGATGTTCATTAAGAAAACCATAAATCATCTGACACAGGGAATCGACTGATGAATATCCCAATCTGTCACTATAATGGCATACAATACTGATGAAAGGATCGATACTCTGAAGGAGTGTGCATCAGCAGCATCCTATGCAAGGATCATCAGTGAAATCAACCGTCTTCGCAAGGGAGGAACTCCACGTGATGAGGCGGTGAACGATGTATTGAGAAGTGTCCCAAAGGAAGATGTGCTGTATACAATCATTCATCAGGAGTATGATGCGGTGGTAAAAATGCTTGGATACGAGTATACATTAGAAGATTTCAAACAGAATAACTATGAAAAGGGTCGTGAAGAAGGCCGTGAAGAAGGCCGAGATGAAAAGACGACAGAAGTCATTATCAGGATGCTGACAATGCAGTATTCTCTTCCACAGATCATTGCGATTTCAGATGCTGATGAAGAAACCATCCGAACGATTGCCAAGGAGAATGGATTAACTATGAATGAATCATGAATTCTTCTGAAGAATCAAATGGAATAAGCAAAGCTTCAGTTTGGCTTTGCTTATTTATATGTCTCTAATTGCACAATAGAAACAGTCCTGCAATACTTAGAAGAGCGGATGAAACCAGTATTGTGTACATGCCGAAATGAGGAATCAGTCCATAACCTGTTACAGCACCGATCAGAAATACGGTGATGACAAGAAGATAATGGAGAAACCCATTGAGAGCTTGTGGATCTTTTGTGCGTGTCCATCTGGAAAAGGCATCCATGCCACTGCGCAGATTTCCGATACACATCGTGGAAGCATATGGATAACCGTCTGTCTTTCTGAAAGACTGTACCTGCATGGCACAACTGAAGGAAACAAGGCTGTTGGCAGCAGAATTCATTTGGGAAGGCAGAAATGCTGATAGTGTCAGGGAAAAGATTTCAATCAGCAGAATCATCTGTCGCCAGTGGATACGTCTTGAATTTCTGTATCTGGCCTGGATCTGTTCTGCAATGAATACACCACATGCAAAGCATAATACCGGCATCAGATAACGCATCATAGCTTGTATGTTTCCATCGAGCATCTGTGCACCTAAAAGAACAATATTTCCTGTCTGGGCATTGGCGAAGACATGATCTCTGCCAAAATAGGTATACGCATCCTGAAGCCCACCGGAAAAAGTAATCAGCAGGGCAATCAGGATGGAATCTGACATCTGTCCGGTTTTCATAACGGGTATGATTATAGTACAATCCAAAACACAATCATACACTTTTTGCAGGAAATTACTTATAATGGAAAACAGTGAGGTTATGAATATGACAGTTGAAGAAAGAATTGTACAGCTGAGAAAGCTGATGGCAGAAAGAAAGATTGATGTTTATTACATGCCAAATGAAGATGATCATCTTTCTGAAGAATATACAGCATCCTATTTCCATGCAAAATCATGGATGTCCGGATTCAGCGGGGATGCGGGATGTACAATTATCACAAAAGATTTTGCTGGATTATGGACAGATGGCAGATACTTTACACAGGCAGAAGGAGAGCTGGAAGGAAGTGAAGTACAGCTGATGAGACTGCGTCAGAAAGGAGTACCTGATCCGATTGATTTCCTGATCGAAAATACACCGGAAAACGGACTGCTTGGCTTTGATGGCAGAGTTGTCAGCGCTTCTGCTGCACTGCGTCTTTCCCGTGCACTTTCCAAAAAGGGAGCTTCCATGCATGTTAGTGAAGATCTTGTTGGTATGATCTGGACTGACCGTCCATCCATGCCATCTGAAAAGCTGTTCATCCTGGAACAGAAATATACAGGCGAATCCATTACAGAAAGAATTGCCATTGTCAGAAAGGATATGCAGGAAAAAGGAGCAGATGCACTTGTCCTGACTGCTTTGGAAGATCCATGCTGGATGCTGAATATCCGTGGTAATGATATTCCATATGAACCGGTAGCATATGCCTTTGCGATCGTTACAAAGGAAAATCTGTATTACTATATCGATGACTGTAAGGTTACAGAAGAAGTGAAGGAATATCTGAATAAGGCTGGTGTGACCATCCGTCCATACGAAAGCTACAAAGATGATCTTGGAACTTTCCACAACATGAAGATCTGGGCAGATCTGAATCAGCTTAATTCTGCAGCATATACACATATTGCTTCAGATAATTCGATCATCAATGAAGTATCTCCGATTGTAAACTACCGTTCCATCAAAAACGAGACTGAAATTGCATGTATGCACACATCTCAGGAAAAAGATGGTGTTGCGATGGTACGTTTCATCAAATGGGTCAAGGAAAATGTTGACAGGGATGATATGACGGAAATCACAGCCCAGAATAAACTGTACCAGCTGCGTGCCCAGATGCCTGATTATATCGAACCATCATTCGGTACAATCTGTGCCTATCAGGAAAATGGTGCGATGATGCATTACAGTGCAACAGAAGAAAATTACAGTGCAGTTCATCCAAGGGGTTTTCTGCTGGTAGACTCTGGTGGGACATACAAAGATGGAACAACAGATATCACCAGAACCATCAAGGTAGGCCCTTTGACAGATGAAGAAAAGATGTATTATACACTGGTACTCAAAGGACATCTGGATCTGCAGGCAGCAAAGTTCCTCTCCGGTACAACCGGTAACAATCTGGATATTCTGGCAAGACGACCATTGTGGGATATCAACATCGACTATCAGTGTGGTACAGGCCATGGTGTAGGTCATGTACTTGGTGTTCATGAAGGAATTCATGGCATCAGATGGGGCATGCCAGCCAAAGGCAAGGCATATGATATTCTTCGCCCAGGCATGATTGTGACAGATGAACCTGGTGTATATCTTCCTCACAAGCTTGGCATCCGCATTGAAAATGACCTTCTTGTTGTAAAGGATGTTGAAAACTTCTATGGCCAGTTTCTGAAGTTTGAACCGATGACATACTGCCCATATGAAATTGATGCGATTGATGTCAGCTATCTGGAAGACTGCAATATTGCACAGATCAATGCATATCACAAGATGGTATATGACCGTCTGAGTCCATATCTGAATGAAGAAGAAAAGACATGGCTTGCCCATGAAACAAGGGAGATCACAAGATGAAACTGATTTCCTGGAATGTCAATGGCTTACGGGCTTGTATGAAAAAAGGATTTGGCGAGTTCTTCATGGCACAGGATGCAGATATCTTTGCTTTGCAGGAAACGAAGATGCAGGAAAGTCAGCTGGATGACAGTATGATGTTTGAAGGATACTATCGTTACATGAACAGCGCGGAAAGAAAAGGTTATTCCGGTACGATGGTATATACAAAAAAAGAGCCTTTATCCGTATCCTATGAAATTGAAGGAGATGTGACAAAGGAAGGCAGAGTCATCACTTTGGAATATGAGAATTTCTGGTTTGTCTGTGCCTATGTTCCAAACTCCAAGGATGGATTGGCAAGACTGGATTACCGTATGGAATGGGAAGAAATGCTGCTTGCCCATCTTAACAGACTCAATCAGAGCAAACCGGTAGTATACTGCGGTGACCTTAATGTTGCACATAACGAAATTGATATTAAAAATCCATCCTCCAACAGAAGAAATGCCGGCTTTACGGATGAAGAAAGAAACCGTTTCTCCATTCTTCTGGAAAACGGATATGCAGATACGTTCCGCTGTCTGTATCCTGAGACAGTGAAGTACTCCTGGTGGAGTTATCGTTTTAAGGCTAGAGAAAGAAATGCAGGGTGGAGAATCGACTACTTTGTTGTATCACAGCGTTACATGGATCGAGTAAAGGATGCCATGATCTTTGATGAACAGACCGGTTCTGATCATTGTCCAGTCGGGCTGATCATAGAATAAACATGCGGGAAGAGGCATATCTTCCCGTTTTCCATGGTGAAAAACGGGTATGAAATCAGAAATGATGTAGTATAATGGTGCTTAAATTAAAGTTTCATTACGGAAGGAGGATTTGAACATGGATGTAAAGTCTATGGTGGAAGGTTATCGTGATGAGCTGCTTGAGAAACTGGGGGAACTTGTTTCAATCAGGAGTGAGATGGGGGAAGCACTTGCGGATGCACCATTTGGTGCAGGACCAAGAGATGTGCTGAAAGCTGCCCTTGCGATGTGTGAAAAGGACGGTTTTAAGACCGTGAATCTGGATAACTATATCGGATATGCTGAGATGGGGGAAGGTGATGAACTCATCGCTGTTGTTGGCCATCTGGATGTAGTCCCTGCGAAAAAGGAAGATGGATGGGATACAGATCCATATCATATGGTTGAAAAGGATGGTATCCTGTATGGCCGTGGTGTAGCAGATGATAAGGGTGCTGTAGTAGCAAGCATGATTGCAATGAAGGTACTCAGAGATCTTGGAACACCACTGAATAAAAGAGTACGTCTGATCATGGGAACCAATGAGGAAAGCGGATCCCGTGGATTGAAGTATTATGTGGAACATGATGAACAGCCAACATACGGTTTCACACCAGATGGTGACTTCCCATGTATTCATGGTGAAAAGGGCGGCCTAGGTCTGAAGTATGTTTCAAAGAAAACATCCATCCGCGATATTCAGGGTGGTACTGCTGGTAATATTGTCTGCAAGAACTGCTATGCAGTTGTAGATAAGTGTTCCTTCTCCAGAAAAAAGCTGGAAGACTACTTCAACAACAATGACATGAAGTATGAAATCAGTGACAATGGGGAAACAGTCAGAATCGATGTGGAAGGTATTGCAGCACATGCTTCTCTGCCGGAACTTGGTAAGAATGCCATTGCATATCTGTTGACTGGTCTTAAAGAGGCAGGTTATCAGGATCCGTTTGTTGATTTCTTCTGTGCAAGAGTCGGTCTGCATACAGATGGTGAAGGACTGGGTCTGAAGATCAGCGATGAATATGGTGCACTGACATGTAACTGTGGTGTCATCCGTATGACAGATGGTGTGATTGCAGGTAATCTGGATATCCGTTTCCCTGTAACATATACATCCAAGCAGGTCATTAAACTGATGCAGGATTATGTTGATGGGGAAGGTGGAAGCATTGAAGTCGTTCATGCTGGTGAACCACTGTTCTTCCCGATTGATTCTCCACTTGTTGAAGCACTGACAGAGTCTTATCGTGAAGTTACTGGTGATATGACAGAACCGATGGTCATCGGTGGTGGTACATATGCAAAGGGTCTGAACAATACAATCGCATTCGGCTGTGCATTCCCTGGTACAGATTACCGTATCCACAATACAAATGAATGGTGTCCGATTGATGAACTGCTCAAGCAGGCAGAAATCTACGTGGCAGGTATTCAGAAACTGCTGAGTCTTTAATCAAAAAGGCATTTCCCTTTGATGAGGGAGATGCCTTTTTACAGTTCACTATGGAAATGTGTCTGCCTGTTTCAGATCCCATGTATCCATCAGCGTGGAAACAATGGAAGATGGATCACTCATGTTATCATCTGAGAGGGAAGTGATATTGTATGTAAAAGGAATCAGATTCGCATATTGGTTTTGCAGGGATGTAAAGAATGATTCTTCGCTTCCCTGGTCCACATCATTGATCAGCCATATATTTCAATACGGGTGTCCGTCAATCACCCGACGAGTTGCAACAGTCCTCTCTTACAACAGGGAGACACAAGGTGTCTAATATGGGAGCATTACTTTGTAATGACGTCAGGACTATATGAGTGAGTTACAAGCCTCGACTCTTTAGAGTCGGGTTAATTGACATTACTTTTCCTCTTTTACGCTCAGTATACTCAAATAGCTTGAGTTTCTGTACATGCAGTGATCCTCCATGCCGAAAATACCGGAATCTGTCATGAAACAGTTTTCAGGATACAGTGATGAGGAAGTGCTGTGATATAATGGCGCATATGAAGAAAGTAGCTATCGTATACGATTTTGATAAAACACTATGTACAAAGGATATGCAGGAATACAGTCTGATTCCTGCTTTGGGATATGATGATGCCGGTTCCTTCTGGAAGGAGGTCTCTGACTTTACAAAGGAAAATCAGATGGATCCGATCAGTGCATATCTGTACATGCTGATGCATAAGTTCCGTATGCAGGATATACCATTACGGCCTCAGATGTTTGAAAACCTCGGTAAGGCCATTGTTCTGTATCCAGGGGTGGAAACATGGTTTTCCAGAATCAATGCTTTTGGAAGTCTTCTTGGGCTGGATGTGGAACATTACATCATTTCAAGCGGCATGCATGAGATCATTGAAAGTACTCCGATCGCAAAACAGTTCCGTCATATCTATGCATGTCGGTATTACTATGGAGAAGATGGTACAGCACAATGGCCGGCACGCATTGTCAATTACACAACAAAGACACAGTACATCTTCCGTATCAATAAACAGGTCCTGGATGAAAATGATGATGCCGGTCTGAATCGGTATGTGGAACATAACAGACGCCCGATTCCATTTAAGAGAATGGTGTATATCGCTGATGGAATCACGGATATTCCATGCATGCGCTTAGTCAGGGAATATGGTGGTAAATCCATTGCAGTGTATTCTGAAAAAGATGCAACAGCACGTCAGCTGATTGAGGATGGACGAGTCAATTTTATGTGCAAAGCGGACTATTCATCCGGTTCTGACATGGAAAAACTGATGCAGAAGGTATTACGGCATATGGCAGCCGATGCTGCGTTAGAAGATCTGGAAGGAGAAATCCGATGAAGAAGTGGATGGAAAAGATCAGATCCTTTGACTGGAAGGATCCGATGGTCATGATTCTTGTATGTCTGCTTGTGTTTCTGAGTGCCGGTACTTCCATTAAAGGGTGTATGCAGATGAGTTTTGAAAAGAAAACCGTCTGCATTGATGGTGCTTTTGGCGGATCCCTGAAAGGGTATGAAGGACTAGTGGATGAAGCAGAAGTTACAGGTAAGACAGCTGAACAGCTTGTATCCCTGTTGCGAAAAGACAGAGATTTCAATGTCATTACAACAGATCGGAATACAGGTGTTGCAGAAAGAGTGGAAATGATCCGCAACAGTGATGCATCACTTGTATTAAGCATTCATGCTGATGGCAGTCATGATCCATCTGCTTCAGGCATGCGCAACAGCGTCATGAAAAACGGTGACGTTCATCGGGATGATTCCATCCGGTTTGCCCAGTGTATTGAAAAGGCATTTACTTCGATTGTGACAGTCAGTAATGGAACCATGCTGTATGAACCATTGGAAGGGGATATTGTATCAAGAAAAGATGTTCCTTTCTCTGATACTACCGTATATACATATGATACATGGGATATCATGAGTTGCGAAAAGGTAACTGTTGTTTCTGATCTTTGCCATGTGACAAGTCAGACAGATATTGATACATGGTGTAGTGAAGAAGGGTACAGGAAGGCAGCTGAACTGTATTATCAGGCAATCAGGGATTATTATGGCTTACAATCAGACGATAACTAATGCACAACGTTTTCTTGATGCATATGCCAGAATTGAAAAGATTCTGTATGATATTATCCGTGAAACAAAATATGTGCCGTTTTCTCAGATGATCACAAGGGCATCCAGGGAAAACCTGATTATTTCATCTCGTGCCAATGATCTTCGTCAGTATCATGAACTGCGTAATGCTATTGTGCATAATCGTGGCAGAGAAAATGAAGTGATTGCGGAACCTTGCGACAGTGTGACAGAAGACATAGAAAAGATTGCAGATACGCTTGAAGCAAAACACGATCTGCTTTCCATTGCTTCCTCTCCTGTCATTACTGTAGGCAGGAATGATTCGATTAAAGAGGCTTACAGGCTGATGAGAAAAATGAATACTTCCAAGATTCCTGTTTATCATAATGGCGTGTATGCAGGCCTTGTGACGATGGATGAAATCGCTGGATGGGCACTGGAAAACAGAAGTGAAGAAGACTGTATTGCTTCAATATTAACGGAAAGAAAGAATGAGCGTGTTCTGTTTGTTAAAAAAAATGCTCCACTGCAGATGATCATGCGTAGCTATGAGTCATCGCTAAAGCATGGTATGACACTGCTTGCAATCCTAATCACAGAACATGGATTACCAAAAGAAAAACCTTTGGGAATCATAACGGTAGCAGACCTGCCGAAACTGCTGTCTCTGGTGTGAGATCCGGAGACTTTTTTCGTTCCTGTTGCCAGTTTCAAATCATCTGAAAGATCGTACTGTTTGTGAGAATTATTCTTTCTGCTAAAATGAATGCATGTTCAGATTTTTCTTAAATACACGTGTCGCAGAAATCTGTTACGAGGACAGACGGATTGATCTGATACTGAATCGTGAAGAAAAGGACAATGGGGAAGTCATCATTGTCCGCTATCATATTGTCCTGCATGGTACTTCCACAAAAGTGGGCTATTGTGATCTGCGGTTGCAGAAAACAGAAGAGATGTATTATGCCGGCAATATCGGTTATCATATCTTTACCCCGTATCGTGGAAACGGATATGCATATGATGCGGCAAGGATTCTTCTGACGATTGGATTTGATGAATATGGAATGGATGAAATCATCATCACATGTTCCCCGGATAACATTCCATCCAGATGTACGATAGAAAAACTTGGTGGTGAATTAAAGGAAACGGCGGATGTACCAGAAGATCACTGGCTTGCTCAGCGTGGTGAATTAGTCAAAAACATCTATCTGTTTAAAAAGAATGTGTGGAAAAGGTGATAGAATACTGTTATGCATAGAATTCTCAAGGTTCTGACAGGCAGACTGATGATCGTCATGCCTCTGATTGTTCTTCAGTTTGTGTTCCTTGTCACATTGTTATATCAGGTTGCAATCTCGATGCAGCTTTTGACCGTGTTCAGCATGATATCCATTATCCTTTCGATCTATGTTGTTAACAGAACAGAGGATCCGGCGTATAAGCTGGCGTGGGTGATGCTGATACTGGCAGTACCACTTGTCGGGGTTCCATTGTATCTGATTGCCGGTAACCGTAAGGTTCCGAAAAAGCTTTTTAATGGAACGATGCGTGCAAACAAGGAGATGGATGGACTGCTGAGGATGGATTATGATCTGATCTATGAAATCAGCAGAAAGGATTCCAGTGCAGCTGATATTCTGCGTTATGGTACATTAACAGGTGATTTCCCTGTCTACCGTAATACGATATCCAAATATTACCCAAGTGGTGAAGCATGGTTTGAAGACTATAAGAAGGCGTTATCTTCCGCAAAGCATTTCATTTTCATGGAGTATTTCATTCTTGATCAGGGAAGCTGTTGGGATGAGGTATTGGAAATACTGGAAAGAAAAGCACAGGAAGGTGTGCAGGTCAAACTGATTTATGATGATTTCGGCAGTATTACTCTTCCTTCTGACTATGACCGTACATTGCGGAATAAAGGAATTGAGGCATACAGCTTCAATCATATACGCCCGGCTTTCATCGTCCAGATGAATAACAGAGATCACCGCAAACTGACGGTGATAGATAACACAACTGCCTTTACGGGTGGTGTGAATCTGGCGGATGAATATATGAACCGGATTGTACGTTTCGGTTACTGGAAAGACAGTGTGATCCGGATTGAAGGGGAAGCGGTATGGTCATTTACTGTCATGTTCCTTGGTATGCTGAGCTATTGCAGACCTGCAACCATTGGTATGCCGGATTACAGGTCATATCAGTTACCTTGTAAAAAAGTGAATGATGACGGATGTTATCAGCCGTTCTCTGATACACCGACAGATAAGGAAAATACCGTACTGACGATGCAGTTGAATCTGATTAACCATGCACATCAGTACATTTATATCGATACACCATATCTGATTCCAACTGAATCAGTACTGCAGGCTCTGATGAGAGCAGCAAAAAACGGAGTGGATGTCAGAATTCTGACACCTGCAGTTCCGGATAAGAAAACGGTATTCATGATTACAAGAGGCAATTACCGCAGACTCTTGCAGACTGGTGTGAAAATCTATGAGTATACGCCAGGATTCAACCATGCGAAAAACTTCGTCATGGATGATAAAATGGCTATTGTAGGAAGTGCCAATATGGATTACCGTACATACTTCCTGCATCTTGAAAATGGTGTACTGATGTATCAGACACCGGAAATTGTCAAGATCCGTGAGGATTTTGAAGATTCGATCAGTAAATCGAAGGAAATCACATTACAAGAAGACGCAAAAACGAATATTGTTGTACGTCTTGTGCGGATGATATTGAATCTGTTTATTCCGCTTGTTTAGGAGAAGTTATGGAAAAGATTGGTCTTGTACTTGAAGGTGGCGGCTTAAGAGGCGCCTATACAGCCGGTGCACTGGCGTGGCTGAATGATCACGACATTACATTTGACTATGGTGTCGGTATTTCCAGTGGTGCAGTCTATCTTGCGTGTTATGCCATGAAAAACAAGCAAGCGGCACATGATATGGCTGTTGACTATGCGTGTGAACCTGAAAATGTCGGTATGAAGGCTTTAATCAAAGAAGGTCATTATGTAGCCTATAACCGTATTTTTGAAGTGGATCTGAAACAGAAGTCACAGTTTTCCATACACCAAATTCTGGAAGAAAAACCGAATATTGAAATTGGTGTATATGTGTTGGAACATGGTGGAACAGAATTCTATGGGCCTGATGACATGGATGAAGACTGTGTACTGTTGCTTGGTGCATGTGCTTTGCCGATTGCTTCGGATATTATTCACTGGAAAGATTATCATGTTCTGGATGGTGGTATAACAAAGATGATTCCAATTGAAAGAGCACAGGAAGTAGGATGTACAAAGTTCCTTGTGATTACAACAAAACCAAAGGATTATGTACGTAAGCCTGCAAATGGCTTTATGAAGTCTGCTATGAAAACAGTATACCGTCAGTATCCTCAGATTGGTAAGGACTATGCCATTCGTCATCTGAATTATTACAAACAGATCGAAATCGTCAAAGGTTTAGTGGAAGATGGCAATGCGGTACATATCATGCCTACACAATCCATTAAAGTATCCCGATTCAAGGGTGATCCTAAAAACTGTCAAGCACTCTATGATCTTGGCTATTCCGACATGGAGGAAAGAAAAGAAGAAATCTTTGCCTTAATGGCAAGCAAGGAAGGTAACTGACCTTCCTTTTTTTTGGAATACAGCTCTTCGTATCAGTTTTTCGTTTTTTAGACCAGTTTTGTCTGATTTTGGAAAATAACGGTAATAACTAATATGGAGGTAATT
>CAMCSA010000046.1 GCA_945877405.1 uncultured Erysipelotrichaceae bacterium
TGCTCATTTTCAAGGCTCTTCATTTCTACCATGTCCATAACTATGGTTCATCCCCAACTTTCGTGTCCATCTTTATGGGTACAGTTTAGGCAATGTGTCTTTTTACATGTTTTTCACTTTTTTTTCGATTTCTGGGTGATTTTGTATGATTTCCTGATTTTTGGGTAATAACTAATACAGGAGGTGATACGAATGAGACGAATCACAGTAGAACCGGAACAGCTTGAGCTGATTGCCGGAAGAATGGAAGAGGAAAATGATATCTATGTCAGGCAGTATCAGCAGCTGTTTGAACTGGTTGATGTCATGTCCGTTTCCTGGCAGGGAAGTGACAGCACAGCTTTTGCCACGCAGGTATCCGGATATCAGGATGACTGCCGTCAGCTGTCATTTCTCTGCAGCCTGTACATCGATTTTCTGCGTAACAGCGCAAGAGCCTATCGTGATGTACAGGATGAGCTGACAAGTGAGGCAATGCGCCTTGCCAATTGAAGAAAGGAAGTGAGAATGTATGAATGGTATCAGAATTGCAACATCGGATGTATCCGATACTGCCGCTAAGATCAGAAATCTGAATGCAGGTATGTATGATATTCTGCAGAAGATGAAGGCTGATATGGATTCTCTGAATGGTACGTGGGTATCAGATGGTGGAGAGGAAATCAGAAACAGATTCCATATGTTTGCCACAAGATTTGAGACACAACGACAGATTATTGATTCCTATGCAGATTACCTGGATCTGGCTGCTGCACAGTATGAAAGTGTTGAATCAGTTATTACAGGCAATGCATCTTCGATGCAGTCGTAACAGGTTCGGAAGAAGTGTGTTTTTCGCACTTCTTCTGATCTTTCCATCGGGTTGTCGGAAATATAACATGCTGTTTACCTTAGGTGAATGGATCCAGGAACTTGTTGAACGTTCCGGTATACAGATGGAAGAAAATGAAACACATATTTCAGCTGCTTACAGCTATGGCGTGATTGAAGAAAGCGTACAGGTAAATGAATCGGATCCTCTTACAAAAGAGTGGATGGCATACACGCTTGTCAATCTGACAGGACTTGACAGCACAGATGATTGTTACATAGAAGATCTGGATGAATCAAGGTTTCCAGATCACATCAGGCGCTGTACTCCACTTATGGATCTGGATCATAACAGGTTCCACCCATCAGATCAAGTTGAGAAACAGGAAGCACTTTCCATTCTGGATCAGGCAGTCAGTATTTGTAATAAAAGGGTGATTAAAGAGACGACGACGGATGTGCAGTGGAAACAGGATGCTGAAATCAAGCAGCTTGATACACCTCCTGTTGTTGATTCGAAGGGCAGAATTGAAATGCAGGAAGGATTAGAGGCAGGAGATATCATCTGCTGGCATGGAATGGATGATTCTTTACAGTTTGCTGAGATAATGGCTGATCCGGATGATTTTGGATTATACCTATCTGATGTGGATCCTTTATCCATCAGTGATTCGATACATCTTTCCGGAAGTACAAATGTTGATTTTTCCAAAGCACAGATTATCGATGGTAATGGTGATGTCATCATCGATAACAGGCAGTCAGGCATTGAACCTACAGCAATCCGTAACTATACGACAAGCTTTGATCTTTCCGAGTGGAAGGTCACATTAAGTGCTGCTTCAACCGGGTTGAAAGCTGAGGTCAGCAAGGAAATGCAGAACGGATCAAAAGCTTATGCCAATATCAGAGTCAGTGGATTGCGGTTTGATTATGAATGGCTGTCACAACAGCAGACTATTCAGGATGTATATTTTAAAGTGGCATTCAATAGTGAAGAAAACTTTGGTGTAAGACATACAAGCTACAGAAAGCTCTATGGAGATTTTTCAAAAGTCGATCCATCGGACTTTGTCTCAACTGTGAAAAACTTCTTTCAGGATGCCGATCATTGTGTGCAGAAGACATTGACACTGGCAACCATCAATGTACAAGTTCCTTCCGCTCCAGGTGTATCGGTTCAGATGAAGGTTGATCTGAATATTTATGTCTCCGGTAAAATTGAAATCACAATGTCACAAGGACATGTCCTGGGTTGTGAAATCCGCAATGGGAAAACCAGACTGATCCAGAAGATGACGCCGGAACATACGGAAGATATCCGTGCAACAGCGAAAGTTACGACTGGACTGCGGTTTGGGTTGAAGATGGCAGGCTTTGAATTATGCAATGCTGCTTTACTTGCAGGAGTGGAATCCTCAATGACGACATCTTTACACCTTTATGACAGCAATGGTGATCATACCGTGATTACAACAGACCTGCCTGCGGATGTTGCAGATGAGCTGTCACAGGGAAATGGGAATGTCGTTGTATGTGCTGATCTTGATGCACATATCATTGGTGAAGTAGATCTGAACAGTAAGGCAAGTGTACTTGGAAAGCTTGGTTTAGGAAAAACGATCACGATATTCACTTCCAAAAATGCTTCTTTGCTGCCACAGGGAATGAAACATCTGGAAAACTTCCACTTCATGGCGGAATGCACAAGAAAAGGAAGCAGTGAAATCATTTTCAATGATGCAGTAAAGGTGACTGGAAAAATCACACTGGAACGATATGCCTATGCATTGAATATCAATGGTTATCGAACGATTGTTGTAACCGGCCTGCCTGAAGGCTACACAAAAGAAGATCTTGTTTATGAGACCAATCAGAGTGATGTGGCGACTGTTTCCGCAAACGGCAGAGTAACTGGAAGAAAGGCAGGAAGTGCTGAAATTACCATTTCAACTCAGGATGGCAGACATACTGCCTATGTTTCCATACTGGTCAAAACATCATGATCATCTGGCTGCTTCAGAAGAATCGGGTGAGTGTTGAACACTACAGCAATCAGGTATGGATTAATCTTGCAGGAGTACAGGTTTATCTCTGTTGTGAAGAAAACGCGGTCAGAGTAACTGCTTCGAATGTTCTTCATTTTACAAAGAGTCCGATTCCTTATGGTGTACCTGTATCTTTTATCAACAGAACAGTGGATCTGCAGGGAATGATCATCGTAGAAAAAGGATGTATGGATCTGCATCCTTACATCAGAAAACAGCATATGGTCATCAATGACACAGCTCAGGCTGATCTTATGATTCCTTCTGGTACTGGTTATCTCTATATTGATGAAGACCATGTAACAGGTATGCATCTGCAGTTTCCACTTGCTCATTGCGGCAGGGTTGTGCAGTCCTGTACGATTTCCACTCATGAGTGCATCGTGTTTTATCCGTATGTGATCTGGTTTGAAAAAGACTTTGTTCTGATCCATGGCCCTGACAATAGACTTCCAATATTTCATCCGATTGGCAGAGTCCTCCCTTCATTTACAGAAAAAAAGCAGGTGGATGGATATCAGCCACAGATTCGAATGACAATGAGTCTGCAGTTGCCTGAACCGATGAGAGTCAGTGTTTTATCTTCATCTTCTTTCATGCGGATGCTTCCATCTTTCCTGATGGCAATTGCATCTGTATCTGTTGCAGGGATCAATGGAATACGTATGGTTGAAACAGGGAAAGGGATACTGGATGTATTACCTGTATTGCTTGTACCTTGTGCCATGCTTGTATCATCCCTTGTGGTTACACCGGTTTTATCACTGTTTGAAAAGCGCAGAGTGGATACGGAAAGAAATGAGGTTATATACCAGTATGGTAAAGCTTTAGAAAAAACAGAAGATACCATACAATCATTCATACATGAGTATGAAACATCCATTGCATTTTTGGAAAATACGGAAGTATCCATCCATCAGTCCATGCATTCTCTGTATGTTCTATTTCCAATGACGGATGATTGCCTGCAGTTTACACTGACACGCAGATGGAACAGCAACATCAAAGAAACAGAAGAAATGGCAGATGCCTTTATCGAGTCGATTCAACCCATCCGTCAACGGCTTGCATTAGATCTGATGCTGTATCCATCCATTCTGTTGTGTGGCACGCGGATCATACAGGGGCTGCGATATCTTTGCCAGTGTATTGTCTCTCATTCCCGTATTCCGATGGCAGTACTGATGGAGCCGGGAAAGGAAGATCTGTTCTGGCTGCGATATCTGGATAACATACATGAAAACGGAAAACGGAATATCTTCCATGAGGTATCCGGCATACAGGCGTTTTCCACAAGCCACCCGGTATGTCTTTGTCTGATTCTGACAACAGATCAGTTGTCGGTTTCGAATGGTACGATCTGTATTTCGGTACGGCAGGATGCACATCGAATCAGCTGTGATTTGCTGATTGACTGTTCTGATCTGATTACCATTCATGATTACAGACAGAACAGACAATGGCAGATGTCATATGATGATTCTTTTGAACGTACAGTCAGCAGTGATGATGTGTGCCATACTGGCATCTCTTCTTCTGCCATGAATGCGGATTTTCTTTCTGTTGCAGGAGTGAGTCGCGTTCAGGATTTATGCATACGGCACAACCATGCAGAAAACAGAGCGGGAAGAGGATTGATAGCAGTAATAGGTCTGGATGAAAACGGTAATCAGATCACATTGAACATGCATGAAAAACAGGATGGCCCTCATGGCATTGTGGCTGGTATGACAGGCAGTGGGAAAAGTGAACTGCTATTGACACTTGTTCTGTCACTGGCATGTCGTTATTCACCACAGCAGGTACAGTTTGCCTTTGTTGATTTTAAGGGAGGAGGGCTTGCAGATCAGTTGAAAACACTGCCTCATACAGCTGGTGTATTAAGTAATCTGGATGAACTGCACTTTGATAAGGCATTATCCAGTTTTACAAGAATCTGCACAACACGGCAGCAGCTGTTGCTGGAAGGAAGCAGAAGAAGCGGCAGACCGATCACGAATATCATCGAATACCGTAACAGTTATGAATGTTATTCAGATCTGCCATATCCTTCAGATCTCATTATTGTAATTGATGAGTTTGCTGAGTTGAGAAAGAAATGCTCTGAATATATGCGTGACCTGATTACCCTTGCAAGAATCGGAAGAAGCCTTGGCATTCATCTGATCCTGTGTACACAGAAACCATCCGGAAATATCAATGAGGAAATCCTTTCCAACTGTTCGTTCCGGATTGTTCTGAAAGTAGCAGATCGGAAAGACAGCCAGGAAATTCTTGGTACACCTCAGGCTGCAGATCTGAATCGCCCTGGCCAGTTTGTACTGTATACATCTTCAGGGTTTCTACAGGGGCAGGCAGGCTATGCCAATGCCAGATTGAGTAAAGATGGCATTGTTGTGGAAACTGTTGATATGGATGGCAGTATTCTGGATTCCAGTATGAAATATGTGCCTCTGCAAGAACCTCAACTTGGTATGGTTCTTCAGGAAATCAAAGATGTGTGTAACATACAGGCACAACCATTATGGACACCATCGATTTCACCACAACTGATGGAAAACTCTGATGAAGATGTATTTTCCATGTGGGATGATATCCCTCAGAACATGCATCACAGATGCAGTGTGAAAGAAGGATCATGGCTGTTTTCTGTCAGAATCACTCAGGAAAAGGAATCCCTGATTCATACATTATTGTATTGTGCACTGCATACGGGAAAGGATGTGATTGTAACAGGTTATCGCTCCAATATTCTTGAAAAGGCCGGCTGTATCAGTGTAATCCAGGATGATCAGATTGACGAAATGATGGAAAAGCTGAAAACATCGGATTGTCATCAGTTGATCTGGATCTGTTGTGAACTTCCTTATCGCAAAAATGAGCATATGGAACGAAGATACATACTGGATGCACTGCTGGAAAGAAAGAATATCAGCGGAATACAGGTGATGCTTGTGGTTCAGGATGCTTCCATGGTTTCTTTGTCATCCATGCACAGTTTTGATCATGTGGTGGCAATCCGTGAAACTTCAAAGAATGTGCTGTTCTCTTTGTTTGAAACAGGCAGCAGGCCATGTCGAAATGAAGATGGGTTTGGATTAATCAAAGTGGATCGGAATGTTCATGAATGGTGTTATCGCAGTATTTCTGATGATCAGCTTGTTTCTGCTATACAGTCATCCACACATGTTCCATCCTTTACCATCGGCCTGCCACCATGCCAGACAGGAAGAATTCCTTTAGGAATGGGAAGAAAGCAGTGGCTGTATGCTGACAGTCATGATCGGCTGATCATTGCTTCCAACTATGATAATCCCTTATATGAAATATCAAAGAAGCTGGAAGGCTTATGCATGTGTCAGTATGGCTATCATGATCAGGGTCATGGGATCTTCCTTTGTGATACGGACACGGCACGGGCATACAAGTATAAGATTCCGATTCTGCTTTTAGACAGTGGAAGCGTCTATGGTTTTGCCAGCAATCTGAAAATACATGAAGGTCAGGCACTTTTATTTGCTGATCGACACAGTGAGGTGATTACCCTTGTCAATCCAAAAGAATATTCATCTGTTTGTCCACCTTGTTCTGCAGAATCAGATGTGTGAGATTACATGCAGAAAAGATCTGGATCTTCTGCAGATTATATCTCATCTGACATTGCTGCGTCAGTTTCATGAATGCACATTTGATCTTGCTGAACCGATTGTCATTGCGGAAGCCACAGATACGATTGTAGATCTGACAAAAACCATCCATCAGCTGAATCTGAAGGATGGCATGGTATTGCGGATGTATCTTTAGTCAAAACGATGACGATACGTACATTTCTGACATAATGGCTCCACGATGCGGTTTTCGTGAAATCCTTTGACCATCGTCTGATAACGGGAAGAAGAAAGAATTGTGGATAGAGGTGTTGTAAATACGTTTCCTAAAGCAATGATTCCTTTACAGTCAAGGCAGCATGGAACAACAGTTCCATCACTCAATATGGCAATCTGGTCCGTTGCACGGCATGTACCATACTGCATTTCCTGTTGTATGTTCATATCAGGCCATGAAAAGGAGTTGCCATAGGAAAGATAGAGGTGATCATCCAGTTTCAGGCTGTTTTTCCTTGTCGTCTTTTCAAAATGAAACCTGTTTTCCAGAATCTGCAGACAGGCACTGGTTTTTGGCAAGGAAGCCTGATCGTCTCTCCAGAAACGGATTTCACAATGAATTCCGTGTTTGCGTGCTTCCTGATGAAAAGCAAGGATTTTATGGATCATTGCTTCGGGATTGCAAGTCTGATATTCAATGGACTGCAGTGAAAAACTGATTTTACGTAATGAGGAGTGTCTGTACAGATTCTGATGCAGATGCAGATAGGATGCGTTTGTCACAAGCTGTACATGGCACTTCTTTTCATCTGCAATTTCAAAAAACTGGTCGATGTGAGGGTGCAACAGAGGTTCTCCCTGTACATGGAAATACAGATATTGTGTGTAAGGTCTGACTTCATCGATGCACAAGGTGAATTCTTCGGCTGTCATATCTTTATACGGGCGTTCGTGTTTCATGCAAAAAGGGCATGACAGATTACATCTGTTTGTGATTTCAATATAAGCACGTTTCATGCTCTCTATTGTACCCGATCTGCACATAATATCACAATGAAAACAGATATCACAGTTCATGAAAAAATAACAACGCTCTTTCCCGTTTTCTGAAACTGAAGATGTAACTGCGTATGGTAAAATACAATCAGTTACAGGGAGGGGAAAATATTTATGAAACTGGAAGATGTTTCCTGTTTTCTGCAGTATTGTCAGATCCGTTATACAGGCAATCCGATGAAGGATACACGCCTTTGGATCATTGCATACATGGCTCAATGCTGGCACATCATGGGCTATGGGACAGGTCTTTTCGAAGGAAGATTTGTCAGGACTGTTGATGGGCCTGTACCGGTGCAGACTTTAAAACAGCAAGTTTCCGGTAAGTTCCATCAGATTCATCATGATCAGGAAATGTTTGCATTTCTGAGTGAAGTATTCATCCAGACGATGGATTGCACGGATCAGCAGCTTCTTGCCTGGATGGGTTGGAAACCGAAAACACATGTATATCAGACATGTGTTTCTGAAACACAGATGAAAAAAGCGATCACTGCACTTCCGCCACTGCGCATGTTTACAGACCATATCGATGATATGGTAGAAGCAGGATATGTAAATGGAATTGGTCCGATCATCATTTCTGATCGCACTTCCATTTCCGTTTCCGCCTGAATGATATCTGATTTGTGACCTTCTGCTATGTTCAGAAGGTTTTTTTATGACAGATGGAATCAGTGGTAATCCTTTTCAATTCTGCAGTTCATGATTATAATAATGTCGTTTATGGATGCGATTGTTTTATTGAATAAACCATCTGGCATGACATCGTTTGATGCAGTTGCCAGAGTCAGAAAAACCTTTGGTGAAAAAAAGGTCGGTCATACAGGTACATTGGATCCACAGGCGACAGGTCTGCTGATCATCCTGCTTGGCAGATATACGAAATTCATCCCGTACTGTGTCTGTGATCACAAACACTATGAGGCAACATTTCAGATGGGCCTTTTAAGTGACACACAGGACATATGGGGGAAGATCATCGATGAAAAAAAGCCGCACGTATATAAAGATGAGCAGCTTGCAGAAGCCGCAAAGGCATTTCATGGTGAAATCATGCAGGTACCACCAATGTATTCTGCAATCAAAAAGGATGGAAAAAAACTGTACGAACTGGCAAGGCAGGGAATCACAGTAGAGCGTGAAGCAAGAAAGGCGGTTATTGATGATCTGCAGATTCATCATCTTCACGATGATATGTATTCTTTAAAGGCTACCGTTTCCAGTGGTACCTATATCCGTACACTGATTCAGGACTTTGCGGAAAGTCTTGGGGAATATGCAGTCATGACATCTTTGATCAGAACAGGGATTGAAGATATCATGCTGGAAGAAGCAGTTGAGATTGATGCGCTAGGTGGAGAGAAAGGACTTGTTTCACCAATGCGTATTCTCAATCCATCATGGAAAATCCTTGAAACAGATCAGGTGGCAGATATCCAAAACGGGAAGAGGATTGTTCTGGATACACCTGAAGATCAGGTGATACTTGTTCATGATGATATGATTCTTGCGGCATACCAAAGAGAAAAGGGAAAACAGTTCCGTTGTATAAGAGGGTTATTCTGATATGAGAATGATTACGATAGAAACCGGTACAGAAAAAGTATACCAGGGACCGATCACAGCATGTATCGGTTACTTTGATGGTGTCCATCTTGGTCATCAGGCTCTGATTCAGAAAACTGTTGAAGTTGCAAAGGAAAACGGAAGTGAACCGTCTTTGATTACATTTGATCCGGATCCATGGGTTGCAATCAAAGGAATTGATCCTTCCACAGTCCGTCATATTTCCACTTTCCGTGAAAGACTCGATCGGATTGTGGAATTCGGTATTGTCAATGTCATTATTCTGAAATTCACACGTGATATGAGCGGGTTAACTGATGCACAATTCTGCAGTGACATTCTTGGAAAACTGAATATTCAGGCAATGATCTGCGGCTTTGATTTCCATTATGGATTCAAGGGGAAAGGAAACAGTAGTACATTAGCTGCACAGATGCATGTACCGGTATATGTAGTAGAAGCTGTGATGGATGAAAAAGGCAAGATTTCTTCCACGAGAATCTGCGAAGCGATTGAAAAAGGTGAGATGGATGAAGTCAGACATCTTTTAGGCACGGATTATTCGATGAGTGGTACGGTTGTACATGGACGCCATGTCGGCACAGCTCTCGGGTTTCCGACTGCCAATATTGACTATCAGAATGAATATCTGGTTCCAGCCTGTGGCGTGTATGCAGGGCATGTCATTGTAAAAGGAAAAAAACATATGGCAATGATCAATGTCGGTCATAATCCGACAGTCAATTTCCGCAATGATATTTCCCTTGAAGCTCATATTCTGGATTTTGATGAAGATATCTACGGTTGTTCCATACGTGTGATTTTCCATACATTCCTGCGCCCGGAAGTTCGATTTGCCAATCAGACGAATCTGATCATGCAACTGGAACAGGATCGCCAGCATGTCAGAAGGATATTTGCATGAATCAGGAATTTGAAAAGCAGATGCAGGAGCTGCTGGGGGATGAATATGAATCCTATATTGCCTGTCTGGATCAGCCTGCCAGAAGAGGTTTTCGGATCAATACGCTGAAAACAGATGCAGACATGCTTTTTGGATGCATGGATCTGCCTCATGAAAAAAGTCCGTTTGCAGCAAACGGATACTATACCGATGCCAAAGCAGGAATCGGTTACACACCAGAATACATGGCTGGTGCTTTTTACATGCAGGAGCCAAGTGCTTCCTGTGCTGTCACAATTCTTGATCCAAAGCCAGGACTCAGGATACTGGATCTGTGTGCTGCGCCAGGCTCCAAATCAACTCAGATCGCAGAAATGATGAACAACCATGGTCTGCTTGTTGTTAATGAAATCAATGGACAAAGGGCACGTATCCTTTTAGAAAACATGGAACGTCATGGCATGAGTAATGCAGTGGTGACAAACAGTGATACAAAAGTGATTGCTGATAACATGGAACAGTATTTTGATATGGTGTTGTGTGATGCACCATGTTCTGGAGAAGGCATGATGCGCAAAGAAGAAGAGGCGCTCAGCCAATGGAGTCCAAGGCTTGTTGAAAGCTGTGCAGCATTGCAGAAGGAAATTCTTTCTAATGCATACAGGTGTCTGAAACCAGGTGGTATCCTTGTCTATTCCACCTGTACACTCAATCGTAAAGAAAATGAACAGCAGATTCTTTCATTTCTGATGGATCATCCGGATATGCATATGTGTGATGCAGGTGTAGACTTCGGCAGATCTGCTTTTGAAAACCGTTATGACATTGATAAAGCAGTACGCATCTTTCCGATGGATGGAGGAGAGGGACACTTTGTTGCCAGAATGCAGAAAGACGGAACGGGAAAAGACTATGATCTGCCGCTGCTGAAGTCACAGCAGATTTCAAAATCAACTGTGCAGGCACTGAACGATACCATAACAACACCTTATCCATACATGTATGCAAAGGATGGCAAGGTGTATGGATCTGTTAATCCGTTTTATGATTTCGGCTCCATACGTGTTTTACGTCAGGGGGTATTGTTAGGGGAAGAGAAGAAGGGAAGGTTCGAATTTTCTCACCATTTTTTCATGTCCACGCATTCTTCATTCAGACACATTTATCAGATGAGTGATTGTGAATGCAAAGCATATATGCATGGCGAGCAGATCACATCAGAATTCGAAAAAGGAATGGTTGCGATGTGTTATCATGGATATG
>CAMCSA010000047.1 GCA_945877405.1 uncultured Erysipelotrichaceae bacterium
GAAGCATTTACTTTTAGACCTTTTTGATTTAAGATACTAGCAGGAAAAAAGAGGAGAAAAAGGAGTACTAAAATGAAACTTTCACCACTTCAGACTGCTAGATACCAGTACAGTCCAAAACTTCCTGGAATGTTAAGAAACGGTATCGCAGAGATTTCTGTAAAGGAAGGCGAAGCAACACAGAGTGTTGCTGATCAGGAAAAGATCAAGGCTTTATTCCCAAATACATATGGTAAGAAGGAAATTGTCTTTGAAAAGGGAGCAAACACATCCGAAGCAAAGAAGCAGGTTGTAGGTGTTATCCTTTCCGGTGGTCAGGCACCTGGCGGACACAATGTCATCTGTGGTCTGTATGATGCATTAAAGGCTACAGATAAGGAAAACGTTCTGTATGGTTTCAAGAATGGTCCAAGCGGACTTCTTGATGATGATTATCTGATCTTCGATGATGAATACATTGATGCATACAGAAACACAGGCGGATTCGATATTATCGGTTCCGGCAGAACAAAGCTTGAAAGCGAAGACCAGTTTGCAGTAGCTGCTGAAGTATGCAAGAAGCATGGCATTACAGCAATCGTCATCATCGGTGGTGATGACTCCAATACAAACGCTGCAGTTCTGGCCGAATATTTCGCAGCTCACAACACAGGTGTTCAGGTAATCGGCTGCCCTAAGACAATCGATGGCGACCTGAAGAATGAAGATATCGAATGCTCTTTCGGTTTCGATACAGCTACAAAGACATACAGTGAAGTCATCGGTAACATTGAAAGAGATGCAAACTCTGCTAAGAAGTACTGGCACTTTGTTAAGGTTATGGGCCGTTCCGCTTCTCACGTTGCTCTGGAATGTGCACTGGAAACACAGCCTAACGTCTGCCTGATTTCTGAAGAAGTTGCAGCTAAGAAGATGTCCCTGTCTCAGATTGCTGACTACATCGCTGATTCTGTTGAAAAGCGTGCAGCTAACGGCATGAACTTCGGTGTTGCAATCATTCCGGAAGGTGTTGTTGAATTCGTTCCTGAATTCTCTGCACTGATCAAGGAAATCAATGAACTGCTTGCTGGTTCCAAGACAGAAGAATTCAATGCTCTGCCAACATGGAAGGATAAGTATGCATTCATTGAAAAGGGTCTGACACCTGAATCCATGGCTGTATTTGCAATTCTGCCTGAAACAATTCAGCAGCAGCTGTTCCTGGAAAGAGACCCACACGGAAACGTTCAGGTATCTCTGATCGAATCTGAAAAGCTGTTCTCTGCTCTTGTTAAGAACAAGCTGGATGAAAGAAAGGCTGCAGGCACATATAATGGCAAGTTCTCTGCTCTGCACCACTTCTTCGGTTATGAAGGAAGATGTGCATTCCCATCCAACTTTGATGCTGACTACTGCTATTCCTTAGGATACAACGCATTCATGCTGATTCAGTATGGCTACAATGGATACCTCTCCAAGGTTTCCAACCTGTCCAAGCCGGCTGAAGAATGGGTTGCAGGTGGTATGCCAATCACAAAGATGATGAACATGGAAAGAAGAAATGGTGAAGACAAGCCGGTTATCAAGAAGGCTCTTGTAGACCTGGAAGGCAAGCCATTCAAGTATTTCGAAGCTCACAGAGATGAATGGGCTGTAGAAACAGCATTCACATATCCTGGTGCTATTCAGTACTATGGACCAGCTGAAGTCTGTGATCTTACAACAAGAACACTCGCTCTTGAAAAAGGCGAATAATCCATCTTAAATCAGAATGAGTCGTCAGTAATATGCTGAGGGCTCTTTTTTTTGTGGTAAAAGAAAAGCCCGGATGCACCGGGCCAGTATATGAATGTTTACTGATCGAGTTTGTTATATGTTTCTTCGTTGAGTTGTCCTTCGCTTTTTGCCACAATGACGGAACATGCACTGTCACCGACGACATTCAACGCTGTAACGAGCATTTCAATCGGGCGGTTGATCGCAAGAATCAGTGTATATGCCATTAAGGCAGGTTCATTGGCATAGCCCATACCGGACAGGATTGTAAACAGGACAACTGCACCTGCGCCAGGAGCGGCTGGTGTACCGACACTGGCAACAAGGGCCAGTACGGCAATTGTCAGAACAGATACGATTGTGATGTCATAACCACCACAACTTGCGATGAAGATGGCAGCGATGACCTGCATGATGGCTGTACCATCCATATTGATTGTCATGCCAAGTGGCAGAACAAATGAGGAAATCTCCTTTTCAACACCAAGTTCATCTGTAGTAACCTGCAGGTTGAGCGGAAGTGTTGCAGCAGAACTGGATGTTGAGAAACCGAACATTGCAACCTTGGCAATCTTCTTGATGAATGGTACAGGACTCAGACCGGTTCTGATCCATACATACAGGCCATAGCCAAATATTAATGTCAGCAGTAACAATATTGTTGTGATTACCATGTAGATGGCAGCTGGAGCCAGAAGACTGATACCATAAGCGGCAAATGTTCTTGTAATCAGACAGAAGATTGCAACTGGTGCGAATGTATTGACTACATATGTTAGAAAGACAGTGATGATGTCGTTGACTTCACGACACAGTTTCGGAAGTACGTCTATCTTTTCTCTGTTGGCATTGATCGCAAGACCTACACATACCGCAACAAATACGATTGCCAGTACACCACCGTTATTTGTGAATGCGGAAGTGATGTTGGAAGGAACTGCATTGAGGATGATCAGAAGCGGATTGGATCCGGATGTACCTGTACTTGCGGAAAGGCCGGCAAGATCAGTCTTGAACATTCCCATGCTGTAGCACGCCATACCTGTCACACCTGCAAGCAGAAGTGAGATGACAGTTGTCGCAAGGAAGTTGAACAGTGTCTTTCTTGAGATTCTTCCAAAGCGGGCTGCATCGGAGATGGCAATCATCGCAAGAACAATACTTGTGAATACCATCGGGATGATGATCAGCTGCAGTGCTCTTACAAACAGCTGTCCGATCAGATAGAACAGACCAAGTGCATTTTCATTGCCTTCGGCAGTGATGTCTGCAAACAGAAGTCTGTTGATGGTGTTCCATAATTCCGGATTGGATGTGTTCAGTGATTCACGGACGAAGATGATACCGACTCCGGCAACAATACCAAGAATCAGTGCGATCAGAATCCGCTTTGCCAGTGAATTGATCGAGTTTTCTTTCTTTTTCATAATCTCTCCCTAACTAATCGGCTTCCAGGAGAATTCCAAAAAAAGCCTTAGTATATTTACCACAAAATGATGGTAATGAAAAGCCATTCCAGGAAAAAACATGCAATGATATTACAGTTATATCAAAGTATACACGCGATATCCTTAATATGATACTTAAGAGAAGATGTGGAAAGTAATAGTGCAGAAAGAATACCATTCTACAGGTGGCGGAACAGATGTGTTTGAAAAGAGATCTTTCAGGCATAGATTTCTTATGACAGGAGTAATCAAAAGGATGAGCGAGAGTTGGATTATTCTGCATGGGAAATTGGAAGGTGCGGTGACTCGTGTTCTGGTGAATGATCTTGCAAGTGAGTGTGGAATTGTTATCAAGACTATGTTTGCGTATTGACTAAGTAGATTGGATATTATAAGACTAAACCACTGAAAAGGTGGTTTAACGTGCTGAGTGAGGTCGTATCATGGAAAAAAGAGAAGAATTACAGGAACAGGCAGATGAGTTAAAGCAAATCAGAGCGGACTTGGGTATGAGCAGAAAAGCATTTTCAGAATACATAGGTATCCCACTTCGCAATTTGGAAGAATGGGAAGCATGCAGAAGGAAAATGCCGGAGTATCTGCTGCGGATGTTGATATATTACGTAAAAGTGAATCAGTATCTGGAGAAGAATGAGCTGAAAGAAGAAATGGAAAGGAAGGTATTTGATGGACAGGAGTGAAATCGTTATTTTTGAAACTGAAGATCAGCAGGTGAAATTAGAGGTTAATCTAGAAAATGAAACGGTGTGGTTAAATCGTAATCAGATGTCTGAGTTATTTGACAGGGATGTTAAAACGATTGGTAAACATATTAATAATGCTTTGAAAGAAGAATTATCTGGTGACAATAGTTCAACTGTCGCAAAATTTGCGACAGTTCAAATTGAAGGAGGACGGGAAGTTGAAAGGAATATCGAGTATTATAATCTTGATGTCATTATTTCCGTGGGCTATCGTGTGAAATCAAAACGTGGTGTAGAATTTCGCCGATGGGCAAATTCTGTACTAAAACAGTACATATTGAAAGGGTATGCGGTGAATGATCATCGGATCAGACAGCTGGGAGAAGTGATTCGTGTTTTAAAAAGGACAGAGAATGAGCTGGACAGCAAACAGGTACTTTCCGTAATTGAAAAATACAGTAATGCACTAGATCTTCTGGATTCCTACGATCACCAGAATATGACTCGACCGAAGGGAAATGAAACAACATATATTCTTCAATATGAAGAGTGTATGGAAGTGATTCAGAGTATGCGCTTTGGAAATGAATCGGATCTGTTCGGTAAAGAGAAAGATGGCTCTTTTAAAGGAAGTATCGGGAATATTTATCAGTCGTTTGATGGCGTAGACGTGTACGAATCCCTGGAAGAAAAGGCAGCCAATCTTTTGTATTTTGTTACGAAGAATCATAGTTTTTTCGACGGTAATAAAAGAATTGCAGCAACCATGTTTTTGTATTTTCTGGATAAGAACAATGCATTGCTTGTGGATGGAAAGAAGAAGATCGAAGATACAACCCTGGTTGCTCTTACAATCATGATTGCAGAATCCAGGCCGGAAGAAAAGGAAATGATGATCAGCGTTGTGATGAATTGCATGCTATAATGAAGCACTTAACTGACAGGAATGATGGAGGTGAAATAATATGGTTCATGCGTTATCTGTAATGGATATTCTGCCTGAAAAGAGCATTGAGATGGAAACAGAGATGATCATGTATGCTTTGGAGCAGTATCAGGGTGATCATCTGATGTTGACGAAACAGGACGTCTATCAGCTGTGCGAGAAAAGAAATACTGTTCTTGACCAATGCGAAAGACTGGAAATGAACGGTGGAATAATTGGACTGCTGATCAGGGAATTCATGGATTGTCCATATATCAGTCAGAATGAATTTGCGGATGTCATGTCAGATCTGATCGAAGTGTTTTATACAATGAAGAATGAATGTGAGGATCTGCTGGATGATCTGCATCTGGTACAGAAGATGAGAACTTTGTTGGATGAAAGTCATGGTGTCATGCAGGAAATGACAGATGCAATACTGGAATACTGCAGAAGTGTGGTAGCGGAGAGTGTTCATGGCAAATAAAGTGGAAAAAGTACTTCCTTTTGGGAATGATGATCTGGATCGCAACGCCTATGTGATTTCATTACTGCAGAAGGCAAATGTATATGGTCTGGTATCAGATGTAGAAATTCGTATATTCAAGCAGCATCTTTATCTCATGCTGGGGTGCCAGAGTGACCGGTATATGGAAGGAAGAAGCAGTTCCATCCCAAAGGATACGGCTCAGCAGTTGCTGGAATCCATCCTGTATGTCATCGGTATGGCTTTACAACAGAAAAAAGATGTTTCTGTGGCATTACAGAAACTGATGACATCTGATCTTTCAGCGTTATATGAACAGGGATTAACTGTGATTCGAAAGAAGATGAATCTGGTCAGAACAATTCAGAAATCCATCCTGAATAATCTTGCTGTTACAGAAAACGGCTATTATCAGTCTACGATCGAAGCTGGCATCAATGCCTTCTTTGATCTTTACAGTCCGCAATATGGAGCACATCTGATCCATATCACAGCAGATTATCCTACGATGGCACCACGACCATCTTCTGCAGGTATTCAGTTTATGGAAGAGTATCTGAAGGCTGTTCAGATTGAAAATGAGTTTATGAAAAGAGCAGATCCATCTGATCTGCATCATATCATGCTTGCAGTCGATGAGCGGTATGCAACTGTTCCTTTGAATCTGTGTCAGCCTGTACTGTTATCTGCTTTGGGTAGAGTGTTATGTGAAAAAGATCCGAAAGGATTTATCCTGTGTGAAGTGGATGTCAGAAGACTGGAAACAATGTTCTCAACAGATACTGAAAATAATACACAGCTTCTGAATCAGGCCATGGACAGACTGATCTCTGCATTCCATATCAGAACAAAGGAATCACCTTATTTCAAAGCACTGATTCCTTCACTTGCAAAACAGATCAGCCAGGCTGCAGAAGACCATACACTGCACAGGATGTTTGTGGTACCTGCAAAGGAACCAGAACATGTATCAGTAACACTGTCCTATGGAAACAGAATGTCTGATGAGAAGTACAGTGAACTGAGTCATTTCCTGAAATGGTGTGAAGATCCAAAAGAAAAAGTGGAAAAGGTGAAAGAAAACCTGAAGTGCTTGAGCGATCTTCTGGATTTATTGGATGATGAACTGCTGGATCAGGATGAATGTAATAGTCTGATTGCACAGATGGATGCATCCGCAAAACAGATGCTTTCCTCCTATGTCAGCCAGAAGGAATTCATGGATGATCCTGCATGTATGATTGCTTCTGCGCTTTTTGAATGTGAGTTCATGTAAAAACAGATTGGTACAGCACAGAACATAATTGACAGGTTTGAGGAAACGGATCAATTACTCCGACTCTGACGGGTCGGGGTAATTGATTGCAGTTGTTCCTGTTTCTATTTCGTACAGGTGTAATTGTGATCGAAATACATAACAGGGAAATATTGGCAGAATAATCTGGAAAGATTCTGACTTTCTGTCTGCATCCATGTTTTCTAGTCAGCTACCTGAATCAAACAAAGAAACATCAGAGCAGAAAGAATTCCTGAAGCGATGAATATTGACATATTGTACCTCCTTCCTCATATACTGTTATTCACGGAAAATCGGAAAATCATACATGATTCCCCCAAAAAATTCTGGTAATATACAATCTGGTCATATAAAAATAGTGTGAACTGGTTATTTCCAGTTTTTTTATTTCCTCGTATCCTGTATGCGAAATGAGAAAGGGGAAAGAAAGAGATATGAAAAATGATAAGACATTGAAGCTTGCAGTCACTGGTCTGATGATTGCATTATGCTATGTATCATTTACATTCTTACAGATCAAGATTCCAACACCTGTTGGATTCACTTCATTTCATTTAGGTAACACATTCTGTGTTCTGGCTGCACTGCTGCTTGGTGGTGTACCTGGTGGACTGGCTGGCGCCATTGGTATGGGAATTGGAGATATCCTTGACCCTGTTTATGTGGCAGTTGCACCAAAGACACTGATTCTGAAGATGGGCATCGGGCTGGTAACCGGGCTGCTCGCACACAAAGTATTCAAAATCAATGAGAAGTCAGGGGCAGATTTCAAAAAGGGAGTCATCCTATCTGCAACAGGAGGTATGGTGTTCAATATGATTGGTGAACCGTTATTCTCCTATGTGTATTATCTGATCATCCTTGGCAATGCTGAAAAGGCAGCTGGATATCTTGCTGTGGCAAAGTTTGTCACAACAGGTATCAATGCAGTTCTTGCGATTATCATCGCTTCTGCACTGTACATTGCAATTTATCCAAGACTGAAGAACAATGGTGTTCTGAAGAAGATTGCGCCAAAGTACTGATCAGTGATAAAGCCACGTCATCAAATGGGGATGAAGGCAGTATTGACTTCATGGATGACGTGGCTTTTTCTTGTTGTCAGATGTGTACCATATAGTGTATAATGCACCGAAACATGGAGGTTGTGCATGAGCGGATATGATATGGGGCTTACCGAAAACATGTATCTGTCGCTGGCATTGATTGTCGGCAGCCTTGTTTTTGGAAGTTACAGTCTGTATCAAGGGATATGGAAACATAAGGTTCTATGGATTGTCTTTGGTGGAATTGCTATCGGACTTGGTTTTCTGCAATGGATCATCGGCTTCCAGCTTGCGGTATTGGGAATCTGTTTTGGGTTAGTTGCAACGGCTTTATCACTGCAGGAGGGAAAACATGAATAATGATTATACAAAGGGAAATCTTCTGAAGCAACTGCTTGGTTTTTCCTTACCATATATGCTGGCATGTTTCCTGCAGACGTTCTATGGAATGGCAGATCTGTTTATTGCAGGCCAGTTCAATGGTGCAGATACGGTATCAGCAGTATCGATCGGCTCACAGGTCATGCATATGCTTACGGTTGTTCTTGTGGGTCTTGCCATGGGTACAACCGTCATGATCTCAAGATCTCTTGGGGCAAGGAATACGAAAAAAATAGCAGGATATATCGGCAATTCAATTATTCTGTTTGCTGGTATATCTGTTGTCCTTACCGTTGTGCTTCTGCTTGGAACTGATGTGATATTGAAGCTGCTTTCAACACCTGTTGAAGCATACAGTCAGGCGAAAGTGTATCTGCAGATCTGTTTTGGTGGCTGTATTTTCATTACAGCATACAATATCATCAGTTCCATCTATCGTGGACTTGGTGATACAAAAAGTCCGATGATCTTTGTAGCCATTGCAGGCGTATTGAATATCGGACTGGACTGGCTGTTAATAGGACCATGCGGTATGGGTGCAGCAGGAGCTGCTATCGCAACGGTAGTTTCACAGGCAGTATCTGTTGTGATTGCATTATTTGCTTTCATGAAAAACAGTCGTGGTGTTAAAGTGAGCAGAAGAGATCTGAAACCGGATGGTTCCATCATGTCAGGACTCATGCAGGTAGGACTTCCGATCAGTCTGCAGGATGGTCTGATTCAGGTCAGCTTTCTGACGATTACTGCAATTGCCAATGGCAGAGGTGTGGATGTTGCTGCGGCAGTGGGAATTGTGGAAAAGATCATCAGTTTCCTCTTCCTTGTACCAAGTGCCATGCTTTCTACTGTTTCTGCACTGGCTGCACAGAACATGGGCGCAGGAAATCATCAACGTGGTAGACAGGTATTGTATTATGCGGTATCAATCTGTATCGGATTTGGTGTTCTCTGTTCCATTTTGGCTCAGCCTTTTGCTGATCAGATTGTAGGAATGTTTGTCAAGGATTCCCCACAGGTAACGGTTTTAGGTGGCCAGTATCTGCGTGCGTATGTATTTGACTGCATCTTTGCCGGCATTCATTTCTGTTTCTCAGGTTATTTCAGTGCTTATGGAAAATCGATTTATTCCTTTATCCATAACATCATTTCCATTGTTGTGGTAAGAATTCCAGGAGCATGGCTTGCCAGTGTGATGTTTCCTTCCACACTGTATCCAATGGGACTTGCAGCTCCACTTGGTTCACTGTTATCCGCGCTGATCTGTATTGCGCTTTACTATCATGCCTTCATGAAAAAAACAGTAATACAAAGCGCGTAAATAATGCAGCGTTGTAACTGGTTTATAGGACAGTAAAAAACGTGACAGAGGAGTCACGTTTTTTCAGATAAAGGAAGCCATATACAAGGGTAAGGTGATGATATGGTCTTCGTTGACGCCGATGTTGCTGTCAGCAAATTTATAACCATAAGGAATATTCTGATTGGATTTCATGATGGAAGTCAGTGAAGTTGCTCGGGTATTGCCGCTTTTGACTTCGATTGGAATCACATTTCCGTCTTTCTGAATAATGAAATCAAGTTCCCGTTTTGTCGAGTCGTTTTTGTAGAAGTACAGCTGATATCCTTTTTTATATAATGCATCAGCAACGGCACATTCATATATTCCTCCTTTTGTGGTTCCGTTAAGGGTGTTTTCTAAAATGTGCTGTTTCAAAGAAAAGTCCTTCATCGCCATCAGTAATGAAAGATCTGATGTATAGGCTCTGAAGAAATCATCACGCGCATAATCATCCAGATCGAAGCGAACATCACTTACGATTCTGCTCATATAGATCAGATCAGCACGTGTAAGCCATTCGATACTCGAATAGTATTTCTGCGCTCTTCCGCCATGGGCGATTTCTTTGTACTGAAATTTGTGGTTTTCTTTATCGAGCAATTGTCTCGAAAGGGAAAGATAACATTTTTCAGCTTTGACTTTCTCTTCAGCAGATGCATAATGGGCAATATCATATAGGTATCCCTGTTTTATATTTCTCTGGATTCTGTCTGTTTCTCTGAAATCTGATGTATCCAGATAATTCTGTACAACTTCAGGCATTCCACCTGTTGCGATATATTCACGAAAATAATGCATCATTCTGGAATGGACTGCTTCAGGTACAGGCATACCGCTGTGCATATATCCAAGAAGTGCTGTGATCAGGTCTTCGCTGATCCCTTTTCCCCAAAGGAATTCTTCGAAATCCATTCCGTACATTTTCAGGTGGTCAACATATCCCACAGGATAAGAAGATGCACGCTTATAATCGATCCCGAGAAGAGAACCGGACGCGATCACATCGTATCTGTTATCAGTTGCCCAGAATTTCAGTGAGGTAATTGCTTCCGGACATTCCTGTATTTCATCAAGAAAAATCAGTGTTTTTCCCGGAATGATTTTTCTGTCAGGAAAACGGAATCGTAAAGCCATTACCATGTTTTCTACAGAAAGATCACCAGAGAAAATTTCAGTGGCGGAAGGTGTTTGTTTAAAATTTATTTCGACAAGTTCCTTATAATGGTTCTGTGCAAAATGTTCGACAGCAAACGTTTTTCCCACCTGTCTTGCCCCTTGTATTACAAGGCATTTTCTGTTTTTGGTTTTGGTCCATTCTTCTATTTTGGAAATGATTTTTCTTTTTAGCATGTTTTCCTCCACAAAGCATCTTTCTCATTGATATTATATCAACATTTTGGAAAGAAAAAATGTCCTTTTATCAACATTTTGGAAAGAAAAAATGTCCATCTATCAACATTTCAGAAAGTCATACATCTTGAAGCGTGGTATCTCTACGGTTTTGGATGCTTTTCACTCTGATCTTACGGAATACCATGTGAAACTTTTTTCACAACAGCATTGCTGTTTTCATAAGGCGTTTTCAATGTGTATAAAATGTGAAGATTAGCGATTTACCTTTTGTTTACAAAAAAATTTCCTGTGATATATTAGTCACATGAACTTTTTCAGATGA
>CAMCSA010000048.1 GCA_945877405.1 uncultured Erysipelotrichaceae bacterium
ATTATCCATTAGAGGTCGGTGAATACTATGATAAAGTCGAATTCTGGACAAACAGCTATTTCCTTGGATCTGTTGGTAGTAACACAACAGAGATTGTAAAAGAGTATATTCAGAACCAGTGACGCTGAATTCACCACCGCCCTGCCAGGACGGCGTACTCTTCTTATTGCTTATAGAAGGAAATTGCGTTGATATTGCAGGATTGCGTTTCAAGTACAGCCATCCGTGCACCACTGTCCTTTGCTTCCTTGAGAATCTGCTTCATGAGGACTGATCCTATTCCTTTTTTTCGGTTATTCTGATCAAAAACAAGGATGTTACTGATGCGGAAACGGTTATTCCACTGTTCGATGGATCCTTCTGCATATCCGATCATCTGCCCGTGTTCAAATATGCCATAGGCAACAGGATTTTCCAGCCATTCACTCAGAAATGTATCATCAAAAGATTTTTCCTGTGGCTGCAGGAATGGTTTTCGGGTACATACATAGCCATCTGAGCAGGGATGGACATCAAGGTAACCATCTGTTGTATAACTGATGTGAAACTGTTTTCCAGCCCATTCTTCCGGATTCAGTTTTCTGATTTCTATAGTATCGCCTTCTTTCACCTCATATTATAGTATGCATAAAGTAGTTTTCAGTTCATAGGAAAAGGATCACAGCTGTTTCTGTGACCCTTATTACTCAGTTACTGGCTGACTGGTTTAACTGTTTTACCTGCCTGATCAGGAAGAATCCGGCAATCATGGCTGCCATCAGATCGGCAGATGGACCTGCATACATGATGCCGTCAATACCCATGAATAACGGGAATATGACAAGCAGAGGCAGCAGGAAGATGATCTGGCGTGTTAAGGCAAGGAATGTTCCGATCTTCGGTTTTCCGATGGCGGAAAAGAAGGTGGAAGATGTAGGCTGAATATTGTTGATGAATGTAAAGAATAGATAGATCCGGAAGTATTTTTCCGCAAAAGCAAAGTATAAAGGAGAGCCGCTTCCAAAAAGAGAAATAATGGTGCGAGGGAACAATTGGAACATCGCAAAAGCTGTGATGCAGATGAAGGAACCAGATCCAAGTGATAACAGAATGACCTTTCGTACACGGTCATATTTACCTGCACCATAGTTGAAACTGGCGATCGGCTGCATTCCCTGGGCAATACCGATACAGAAGGAGAAGAAGATAAAGCTGACTTTGTTGATGATGCCTGCGCAGGCTAATGGAATGGATTCTCCATAGATGGACTGGGCACCATAGAAACGCAAAGAGTTGTTCATGACAATCTGTACTGTCATCATGGCCAATTGGTTACAGAACTGTGCCATACCTAGATTTGCAGCATAGCCGAAGTATTTCCATTGTGGCAGCAGATGCTGTTTTGTCAGTTTTCCTGCCTTGTAGTTCATCAGATAGCGGATGACAAGGATTCCGGAAATAATCTGACCTGCCACAGTTGCAATCGCAGCACCACTCATGCCCATATGGAAGACAAAGATCAGAAGCGGATCAAGGATCGTATTGATTACAGCACCGACGATACTGCAGAACATGGAATACGATGGCGAACCATCCGCACGGATCAGATGAGAACCACCGGATGTCAGAATCAGAAACGGAAAACCGATGGCTGTGATCCGCACATATTCCTGTGCCAGAGGAAGCACATCAGCAGGAGAACCGAAGAATACAAGCAGAGGCTTCAGGAATACCAGTGTGATGAGGGAAACAATCACACCAAAGCCAAACAGCAAAGATGCGGCATTGCCGATATAATACAGTGCATTTTCTTTCTGGTTTCTTCCCATGGAAAGATTGAACGCAGAAGCAGAACCGACACCTAATAGAAGTGCAGTTGCGGTACATACAGTGGTTAAAGGAAAGGCAACATTGGTTGCAGCATTACCGAGTTCACCGATGCTGTTACCGATGAAGATCTGGTCTACGATATTGTATAAGGCTCCGACAAGCATGGCGATAATGCTTGGCACAGCAAAACGTTTTAACAGCTTTCCTACCGGTTCAGTTCCCAGTGGATTTGGTTTATGATCTGTCATTTGATTTACCCCTGGGTCATTGTAACATACTGTTCCTGTTTTCTGTGCCGTCTTCTTTTTCTGCGCTTCTGTAAAAATGACACAATCACCTGTGATTCTGACATATTTCATTAAAAATAATGTCTGTATCATGTTCATACCGATCGGAGCAGAAATATGTGCTTGACTCTACCCTTATGGGGAGAGCTTACAATTCTTCCATCAAAGGAGGATGTTTTATGACATTTACAGAAAATCATCCAGGAGGTGAAAAGAACATGAAAATGAATGAAACCCATCAGCCATGTAACCCAAAGCAGGAAAAATCCCTGTATCGCATTGGGATCTTTGCGGCTATGAACCATGTCACAATCAAAACTCTGCGATTCTACGAAGAGAAGGGACTTCTGATCCCTGCCTGCATTCAGGAAGATAATGGTTACCGGTATTACACTCTGGATCAAAGTGCTGTGCTTCAGAAGATCAATTCGCTGAAATCTGCAGGTTTTACACTGGATGAAATCCATGCTTTACACAATGGTGGAAATCAGAAGGATATCATTTCTCAGCGTAAAGCAAAGATACTGGATGAGATTGCCAGGCTGACTTCACAGTTAGCTGTACTGGAAACATGCGGAAGCCAGGATGTGAAGATGCTTTCATCTGCAGTAACCCTACGAAACATTGAGAATGTAACGGTTGCCTGCATGGATGAGACCATCACTTCCTATGACTGCCTGTTTGATGCAATGCCGGAAATGGGCGAGCTGATGGAAAAGGTCAACTGCATATGTGCAGTACCGGATTACTGCTTTACGATGTATATGGATGATGGATATCAGGAAGAAAACATTCATGTTCGTCTATGTCAGGCAGTAGAAGAAGAAAAGCAGGCTTTTGGAAAACTGCAGTTTGAAACACTGGAAGAAATCCAGGCGGCATGTATTTATCATCATGGCAGTTATGACACACTGCATCATACGTATGCTTCAATCCTTTCCTGGATTGAGAAAAACGGATATCAGATTGATGGTCAGATCAGAGAATCCTATATTGATGGAGTATGGAATCAGGAAGATGAAAACAGCTGGCTGACAGAAATACAGATACCGGTCAGAAAGGGGTAAACAATGGAACCGATCAGAATCAGTGGACTCAGACAGAATAACCTCAAAAATATCAGTCTGCAGATACCGAAAAATAAAATAGTCGTATTTACCGGTGTATCCGGATCCGGAAAATCCAGTATCGTTTTTGATACGATTGCGGCGGAAAGCCAAAGACAGATGAATGAAACATACAGTGCATGGGTCAGAGGCAGACTGCCGAAATATGAAAAGCCGCAGGTGGAAATGATTGAAAACCTCAATCCCTCCATCATAATTGATCAGTCAAGACTTGGTGGTAATGCAAGATCAACGGTCGGTACAATCAGTGATATGTATTCACTGTTACGCCTGCTGTATTCACGGATCGGGATCCCTCATGTAGGACCTGCATCTTTCTTTTCCTTCAATAATCCAAATGGAATGTGTCCGACGTGTTCCGGCATTGGCAAAATCATGGATCTGGATATCACACAGATGATTGAACCGGATAAGAGTTTCGATGAAGGCTGTTTTCTGTTGCCTGCATTCAAAAGGGATAATTACTACTGGAAGGTATACCGTCATCCGGAATATTTCAGAACAGATGTGCCATGGAAGGAACTGAATGAAGCGGAACAGAATTTCCTGTTATATGGCAATCCGGTAAAAGGCGGTCCAAGAGTGGAAAAGAAGGTGGAAGGTGTATACAACCAGTTCAAACGGCTTGTTCTGATGAAAGGTCCGGATGAACAGACCGACAGTACATTGAAGAAGATCAGCCGTTTTACTTATGAATGCCAGTGCCCTGACTGCAAGGGGAAACGTCTGAATCCAGCTGCCTTATCTTCCAGAATCAACGGACAGTCCATTTATGATATGTGCCAGATGGAATTTTCGGATCTGAGAAAGGAACTGGATCGGATTGATGATCCACGTGCACTATCGGTTGTATCCCAGCTGAAGGCATCTTTGGATCGTATGATTGATATCGGATTGCCATATCTTTTTATGAACAGAGAAAGTGCAACTCTTTCCGGTGGGGAAGCGCAAAGACTGAAGCTTGTCCGCTATATGGGCAGTTCTCTTTGTGGGATGATCTATATCTTTGATGAGCCAAGTACGGGTATGCACCCACGTGATGTGCACAGAATGACTCGATTGCTGAAAAGTCTGCGTGATAAAGGAAATACGGTACTTGTTGTGGAACATGATAAGGACATCATCTCCATTGCGGATGAAGTCATTGACATCGGACCGCTTGCAGGAAAGAATGGTGGAAATGTACTGTTTCAGGGCAGCTATGAAAACCTGTTAGTCAGTGGTACAAGAACAGGAGATGCCCTGTCACATCATATTCAGGTAAAACAGAATGTCCGTAAACCAAAGGCAACACTGTCGATCCATGATGCATCCATCCATAATCTGAAAGATGTGGATGTGGATATTCCACTTGGTATTCTGACTGTTGTGACGGGGGTTGCCGGCAGTGGCAAGTCTTCATTGATTCGTGATGTATTCGCAAAGCAGTATGAAGATCAGGTTGTGCTGATTGATCAGAGTGCCATTACCGCAACTGGAAGATCCACAGTCTGTACATTTCTTGGTTTCTTTGATGAAATCCGAAAGGTATTTGCTTCAGAAAACAATGTGGACAGTGGACTGTTTACTTTCAATGGAAAAGGGGCCTGCCCGCATTGTAAAGGAAGAGGCTATATTACAACAGAACTTGTGTTCATGGATCCGGTGACAACAGTGTGTGAATACTGTAATGGTACGCGGTACTCGGATGAAGCACTGCAGTATACATATCAAGGAAAGACGATTGTAGATGTGCTTGCGATGAGTGTGGAAGAGGCGCTTCCATTCTTTGCGGATAACCGAAAGATCAGTCGGATGCTGGATGCATTAATGGAAGTTGGTCTTCCATATATCTCTTTAGGACAGCCGTTATCCACTTTTTCCGGTGGTGAAAGGCAGAGAGTCAAACTGGCGCAGAATATCAGAAAGAAAGGGAATATATACGTTCTGGATGAACCGACAACCGGTCTGCATCCATCTGATATTGTCAAGGTCATGGAAATCCTGGAAGGTATTGTAGATCGCGGTAATACTGTCATCGTCATTGAACATAATACGGATGTGATGAAACTGGCAGATTACATCATTGATGTAGGACCGGATGGTGGGACCAAAGGCGGACAGATTGTCTTTGAAGGTACGCCAGATAAGATGATAAAAGAAGGAACTACCATCACAGCTGAATATCTGCGAAAAGGATAAGAATCAGGCATCATTGCGATGCCTTTTTCTCTACGGAACGCAGGTATGCATGTACTGCATTGCGCGGTAGGATAGAAACAGGGGGTATACCAATGAACGCAGAAACAACAGGCGCTCTGATCGCAGAAATCAGACAGGAAAGAAACATGACGCAGGCACAGCTTGCAGAAAAGGTGCATGTATCGGATAAAACCATATCCAAATGGGAAAACGGGAAAGGATTTCCGGATAGTAGCATATGGGAATCATTGACTGAAGCTCTTGGAATTACCGTTTATGAGCTGATATCAGGAATGGTTGTGAAAAATGAAAATACATCCGGTAACTATCTGAAAAGCAGATTCCATGTATGTCCGATCTGTGGCAATATCATTGTCTCAAGTGGTGCTGCACTGATTCAGTGCCATGGAATCACATTGCCATCACTGCAGGCAGAAGCCATTGATCAACAGCATAATGTGCGGATTGAAAAAGTTGAGGATCGTTATCATATCATCATCGATCATCCAATGACGAAACAGCACTACATTCCCTTCATCGCATCCATCGGCTATGATGGAGTTCATCTGATCCGACTGTATCCAGAAGGAGCATGTGAAGCGGAAATACCGATTGCAGGCACAAAAACAATTCTGTTCTACTGTAATCAGGATGGGCTGTATCGCGTGAATGTCAGGTGAGAACAGCAGGTGTTATCTGATTATGGATCTGTAATAGGTACCAAATTGTTCTAGTGCAGTAATGACCGGAAGCATCTGCTCTCCTAAGGCTGTCAGTTCATATTCAACGTGTGGTGGATTTTCCATATAATCCTTTCGGGCTACAATGCCATCGTCGATCAGCTGACGAAGAGAATCTGTCAGCACTTTCTGGGAAATACCATCCAGATCCTTCTGCAGCTGATTAAAACGCCATGGATGCAGACGAAGATTTCTTAGAATCAGCAGTTTCCATTTTCCACCAATCAATGATACCGCAGTCGCAACCGGACATTCTGGAAGCTCGTCTTTATGTTTCATATCAATCTCCCTCTGCATCTATAATAGCATGTACGACAGGTTACATAAATGTGCGTACTTTCTGGATCTATGATAGGTATTTATGATAGGTGTGTATCAGGGAGGTAAACAGAAATGGAAATGCTTAAAATGCTGAAAACAAGAAGAACAATCAGAAAATTTACGGAGCAGAAAGTGGAACGTGAAAAACTGGAGAAGATTGCTGAAGCTGGACTGTATGCGCCAAATGCCGGTGGAGGTCAGGGGGCAAAAATCATCATGATTGAAGATTTTGATCTGATTCGGAAAATCGGTATTTATAATGCCAATTGTGAAAACAGAAACTGGAATGGCAGAAAAGTCAATGATGATCAGCCATCGATTATTGATGATCTGACGATTGTTAATGGTTTTTATGACTGTCAGGCTTTGGCAATTGTATGTATTCCAAAGGAAAGATACAACATGGTAAATGGAATCGGCACAGGTTTTACGTGTCTTGAAAACATGGTCATGGAAGCATATTTCCTTGGTGTGGACAGCTGTATTGTCGGCAGGGCGGAAGCAACATTCAAGATACCTGAAATGCAGGAGATGTATCAGACCTGGGGTGTGGATGAATCATATCAGCCACTGATGTTCCTTTGCATGGGTTATATCAGAGGGAACTATCCTAAAGCAAAACCACGTAAAGAAAACAGAGTGTTATTCGTGAAGTGATGTTGATCAGTCAGCATATTTTGCGATTTCCGTATTGTGTCATAAAATAATGCACAGGGAGAGAATAATATATGGAAAATTTTGTGCATAACATACCGACACAGCTGCATTTTGGAAAAGATGCCATTGCGTGCCTTCCGGAAGTGATTGGCAGATATGGAAAGAATGTATTGCTTGTCTATGGTGGTGGTTCCATCCGGAAGATCGGACTGTATGATCGCATCATGGATCTTCTCAAAGATTGCAATGTTGTGGAATGTGGTGGGATTGAACCGAATCCAAGGATTGAGTCTGTGGAAAGAGGTTCTGTATTATGCAAGGAGAATCACATTGATGTGGTACTTGCGGCTGGTGGAGGAAGTACCATCGATGCGGCAAAGGCAATCTGTGTTGGGGCATATTTTGAAGGTGATGACTATTGGGAAATCGTCACGACAAAAGGTGTGAAACGAAAGGCGTTACCGCTTGTGGATATCCTGACTTTATCTGCGACAGGTTCAGAATTTGATGGAGGTGGTGTCATCTCCAATCTTAAGACAAATGAAAAGATGGGTAACAGTTTCACCTATCCGTCTGTTTCCATCTGTGATCCACAATACACATATTCTGTTAATGCCTATCAGACAGCAGCCGGCTCCATAGATATCATGTCTCATGTTCTGGAAGGCTATTTTTCCAGAAATGAAGGTGTGGATCTGAGTGATGGGATCGCAGAAGTGATTCTGAAATCTGTCATCAGAAATCTGCCGATTGCTTTAAAGAAACCGGATGATTATGAAGCAAGAGCCAATCTGATGATGGCATCTTCTGTTGCATGTTCTGGTATACCGGAATATGGAAAGACATACAGCGGCTGGGTATGCCATGGTCTGGAACATGAACTCAGTGCATGGTATGACATCACCCATGGCGTAGGTCTGGCAATTGTCACACCTGTGTGGATGCGTTATATCCTGAAAAAAGATCCATCCATTACACCAAGGTTTGTATCGTTTGCGAAAAATGTATTCCATCTGGAAGATGAAGATGATACAAAACTTGCATACAAAGGAATTGATGAACTGGAGAAGTTCTTTACAGAAACCGGTATTCCAATGAAGCTTTCGCAGCTTGGAATTGATGATGTACATTTTGAGGAAATGGCTCAGCATGTCAATCGGACAGGTCGTCTTTCAAATGCCAGTGTATCCTTAACAGAAGAAGATGCAGTGAATATTCTGCGTATGTGTTTATAAAACAGAACAGTGTAACTGATCGTGGTTACACTGTTTTACGTTGTGATACAAAAGAAACGGATGCCTGTTCAGTTTCCTGCATCCGTTATAATTACACTGACTTTCATGCTTCAGAAAATCATCCATGTTCATAACTTTTCCTCCAAAAATAATGCTCAATATATTAGAAAAGATCGGTTTCTCTGTAAATGCAAAATGAGAAAAGCTGCAGAAAACAGCGTACGGAAAAGAATTGCTGAGTTGTGATCGCGGAATGTGTGGATTGTCTGTTATCATAGTTGTATGAAGAAAGTCATAAAAAGAATTACAGCAGTGGTGACAGTGCTCTGCCTGTTGTGTGCTGGCCTGTTTTATTTGTATGTCAATGATTATTATCATGCCGATGAAAAGGTACAGGAATATATGGCAAGTGATGATAGAGTGACTGTTTTGCAAGAAGATGGGTGGATCAGTTTTGAAACAGCTTTAGCCGATACAGGAATCATTTTTTATCCAGGCGCAAAAGTCGAGGCAATATCCTACGCTCCTTTGATGCGTGGGCTTGCAGAAAAAGGAATCAATGCCTTTCTTGTACAGATGCCGTTTAACCTTGCCTTTTTTGGAATCAGCAGTGCAGATCGGATCATTCATGATGGGCTTTCGCACTGGTACCTTTGCGGGCACTCTCTTGGTGGAAGCATGGCAGCCTCCTATGTGGAAGGAAAGGAAGATATTGATGGGCTGATACTGCTGGCATCCTATGCAGCCAATGATCTTTCCGATACAGATCTTTCCGTATTATCGGTTTATGGAAGTGAAGATGGTGTGCTGAACATGCAGAAATATGAAGAAAACAGAGTGAAGCTGCCGGAAGATACAGTTGAAATAATCATCTCGGGTGGTAACCATGCCGGTTTTGCTTATTATGGTCCGCAGGAGAATGATCATCCATCCTTGATTTCTGCAGATGAACAGATATCAGATACGATTAAGGAAATCGCTGATTTTATCGGGGAAAAATGACATGTAAACTGTCAGGTGACAGAATGAAACATACCAGGTGGTAGTCATATTCCAGCATCTTTTCTATCATTGGGGCAGAAAGAGGGAACATGTATGACGTTAGGACATAGAATACAGCAGAAACGGAAAGAAAAGGGATTATCTCAGGAAAAACTTGGAGAGCAGCTGAATGTGTCCCGACAGACCGTATATAAATGGGAAAATGATCAGACCGTACCGGAACTATTCAACCTGATTGCCATGGCGGAGATTCTGGATGTCAGAGTGGGATGGCTGATCAATGAAGAAGAAAATGAATCTGATCTGCAGATGAAACAGCTATTAAAGCAGATGGAAGAAACAGGCAGAACTCATGCACTGCAGGAAAAACAGAATCAGAAGAAACGGAAGATGCGGATTGGTGCCCTGTCTTTAATTATGACAGGAATTACCATTACTTTACTGACTAAGATCAACCGACTGGAAAACAGCTATCAGCAGCTGCAGAATACCCTTCACACACAGAACACAGTGATGCAGAATCAGATCAGTTCCATTACTTCCAGTGTGCAGCAGACACTGGATCGCTATAATTCACTTACACTCAATTCTGATGTTGTTGTGGAAGGGTATGATTATGTAGCTAATACGGTGATGTTATCTTTGAGCGCCAGACCCCGTACCTATGTTTCCGGTATGAAAACGGTATTTCATATTGATTGCGATGGAGAAATGATTGACGTGGAAGGTGCTGAGAATGAAAGAACCTTTACAGGAAATGCTGAGGTATCACTGCTTGGGGAAAAGGTTACGGTAACCGTGGAATGTCAACTACCCGGCAATGAATTGCCAGGCTTGAAGAGAATGATCCAAGGATCATTCGCATCAACTTACCCGGATACAGCGATTCCTACAGTAACGATGCTACTGTATTTCTCTGCCAGTTAAGGGGCTGTTATCATAGCGAGTTGCCAGCTATGAGACAGGATTTACTGTCATACTCTAGTTAAGAGATATCGGTATACCGGATTCTTTCAGATAAAGAAGTCCGGTATTTTTGATGTTTATTGCCGCATTCAGATCTCGTATGTGATGTGTTCCACACTCAGGACATGTCCATTCTTCAACACCCAATGCAATATGGTCATCACCTGTGCATACATAACCACAGGAAGAACATGTCTGTGTGGTATTCTTTGGATTAACAAGAATACAGATTCTGCCATGCTTTGTGGCACACCATTCCAGCTGAGTCAGGAACATACGCCATCCACTGTCAGCTATGGCTTTTGCGACTCTGTGGTTTTTCATCAGATTTCTGACTTTCAGATCTTCCGCAAACAGGAAATCGTGGTTTTTAACTTCTCTGTCAGCTGTTCTTCTGATAAAGTCTTTTCTCTGATTTGCCACATGTTTGTGTATTTCAGCCAGCTTCTGACGCTGTTTCTGGTAGTTCTTTGATTCGCTCAGTTTTCTGTTATCATTCTTTGCACTCTCATACATCCTGGATAACTTCCTTTGTGCTTTCTTCAGCCTCTTCTCAGATTTCTTCAGATACTTTGGCGTATCAATTACAGTTCCATCAGAATC
>CAMCSA010000049.1 GCA_945877405.1 uncultured Erysipelotrichaceae bacterium
ATTTCAACAAATTTTTTCAAGCCTTTAGAAGTGGAATTTAAGTTTTCAATTCAGCTGAATAAAAAAAGTGCCCGTGGCCGGACTCGAACCGGCACGGTGTCGCCACCGGGGGATTTTGAGTCCCCTACGTCTACCAATTCCATCACACGGGCATCAAATCTGTTACCTGACTATTTTATCCTAAAGACTGCTGTTTGACAATAACGAAAATAGTCATACGGATTTCCCCCACTTAAAAAGAGATTCACAATGATCATCCATTCTGAATCTCTTCTGTCAGTTATTTACTGTTTTGCTTTTGCTTCTTCAATTACCTTGTCTGCGATTTCCTTAGGTGCAGCCTGGTATCTGGAGAATTCAGCAACGTAAGAACCTCTGCCCTGTGTCATGGCACGCAGTTCATTTGCATATGTCATCATTTCAGCCATTGGTACATCTGCCTGAATAACCTGATCACCATCTTCATTTGGTGACATGTCAACAATCAGACCTCTTCTCTTTGTGAAGTCACCCATGATTGTACCAGTATATTCTTCTGGAGCAGTTACAACAACTCTGCCGATCGGTTCCAGCAGAACAGGCTTTGCCTTTGGCATTGCTGCATTATAGGCAAGACGTGCAGCTTCCTTGAAAGCTACTTCCTTGGAGTCAACCGGATGATAAGAGCCATCATACAGTGTAGCCTTAACACCTACTACCTTGAATCCAGCTAATGGACCCTTCTTCATGCATTCTCTGAGCCCTGCTTCTGTTGGAGGGAAGAACTGCTTTGGAACAGCACCACCGACTACTTCTTCCGCAAATTCCATTTCGCCATCCGGATTTCCGCTTGGTTCAAATCTTACCCAGACATCACCATACTGACCAGCACCGCCATTCTGCTTCTTGTAACGGCCCTGTGCTTCTGCCTTGCCACGGATCGTTTCACGATACTGGATGGTTGGTGTAAATGTTTCAACATCAACCTTATACTTTGCCTTAAGCTTGGAAAGAACAAGATCAATATGCTGATCACCGACACCATAGATGACCTGTTCATGTGTTTCATCATTGTTGACAAAGCGCAGTGTCTTATCTTCCTGCATCATGTTTCTGATCGCAACAGACATCTTATCTTCATCTGCTTTTGTCTTAGGTCTTACCGCATAGCCAAGCATTGGAGCAGGATACTGGATGTCCGGATAACGGACAACTCTGCTTCTTGTGCACAGCGTATCGTTTGTATCTGTAGACTGCAGTTTGACAACCGCACCGATATCACCTGTAAACAGCTTACCGACACCGATCTGGTACTTGCCGTTGATGACATAGATCTGACCGACCTTTTCTGTAACATCCTTCTTGGAGTTATAAACCTGAGAATCACTGTTGAGCACACCGGACATGACCTTCAGATAGGAAATCTTACCGACAAACGGGTCAACAATTGTCTTGAAGACAAATGCAGAAAGTGCTTCATCTTCATTTGTTTCCATATCAATTGTCTGTCCCTTTGTATTCAATGCCTGTACTCTGCCCTTTTCTGCATAAGATGGGAAGAATTCAGTAATCAGATCAAGAAGACGGGAGATACCTGTCTGCTTTGCAGCAGATCCACAGTATACCGGATGAATATCACCATTACGGACACCGATTCTTAATCCCTTGGCAATTTCATGTTCATCAAACTGTTCGCCAGAGAAGAACTTTTCCATCAGATCATCATCTGTCATCGCAATTGCTTCTGCAATTTCAGCATAGTAGTCTTCTACCTTGCCTTCAATGGCAGCAGGCACTTCCTGTGGTTCATTTGGCTTGTCATAATACCATGCTTTTCTTCTGAGAATATTGACAGAGCCGACAACCTTACGATCTTCAATAATCGGAAGTTCAAACAGGAATACGGACTTGCCGAATTTTTCTCTAAGTTCTTCGATAACCTTTGAGAAGTCTGCATTTTCATCATCCAGTTTGTTGATAAAGAAGATGGATGGAATTCCGGCATGAGATGCCTTCTTCCATGCACGTTCTGTTCCAGCTTCCACACCATCTTTTGCGGATACGACAATCAGAGCATTATCACCCATCACGACACCGGTGTCTTCTTCACCTTCATAGTCACGATAGCCTGGTGTATCAATGAAATTGATCTTGCAGGACTTCCATTCAACAGGAGACAGATGGCAATATACGGAAATGCCTCTCTTTCCTTCTTCCACATCAAAGTCAACAGCAGTTGTTCCGTCAGTAGCCTTACCGAATCTGTCAATCTGCTTATTGTAGTACAGTACGGATTCGATTAATGCACTCTTACCGGCACCGGAATGTCCCATGACGACGACATTTCTTACTTCATTTGCACGATAGTCTTTCATGGTAATTCCTCACTTCAGAACGTCCTTGAGATCATTCAGGCATTCCTTACGGACATAGTGAATTGCCATGTTGCCTTCATAATCTTTCTTATCCTTGTCTGCACCATGCTTCAAAAGCTGATTGACAAGTGATGGAATACCGATATAAGCAGCTCTCATTAATGCTGTGCATCCCTTGGCATCCGCAATATTGACATCTGCACCATTTTCGATGAGCAGTGTGATGACATCATCCTTATAGCCTGTTACAGCTTCCATTAATGCAGTTCTTCCCTGCTCATCAACCGCATTGACTTCTGCACCTTTTCTGATGAGATATTCAGCAGTTTCAGTCTGACCAAGAAGTGCAGCTCTCATTAACGCTGTACGTCCCTTGTTATCATGGGAATTGACATCTCCACCAGCATGAACGATCATACGGCAGATTTCTGTATGTCCCTTTTTTGCAGCACCCATCAGTGCTGTCTTATTGTACTTGTCTCTTGCACGGGTATCTGCGCCGTTATCAAGCAGGAAGCGCACAATATTATCGTAGCCGCGCTTCGCACTTCTCATTAAGGCAGTACGTCCGTCTCCGTTTTTGACGTTTACATCTGCACCTTTGGAAACCTGTGCACAAACCTTGGCAAAGTCCCCTGCAGCTGCTGCGTCGAAGAATTCCTGATTAACCTGATCCATAATAGTTTTCCTCCTGTCTGGTTATGATCAATATGATCTGTCAAAAAAGATGGACACGCAAAATCCATCTTAAATAACACAATCTGACTCACTCAAAACCCCGTCGAAAACAATGCAGTATGTGTGATTTTTTCTGTTTTCCTGTACTTTAAAAGCAGTACCTGTCATACGCATGATCATCAACTCCAATCTTTCAAGTGAACCCTTTGTTAACATTATTCTAACGTAACCGCACATCTTTGCAAGCGATTTCATTCGATTCCTGAACAATTCACACAGAATTCCTGTAATTGAATTGTAAACGTTTTCATGTAACTGTTTTCAATCATGAAATCATCCGATCGTAGACCCTGTAGTCCGGCATCCTCGATTCCACTTCCCGATAAAAATCGCTGGAATGATTCTGAACAAGCAGATGTGCATATTCATGCAGAAGAACATAATCAAAACATTCCTTTGGGAAATGAATCAGTCGACAGGATATGGATATCCGTGATCTTGATGCAGTACAGGATCCCCATCTGCTTGTCATGTAGCGGATTGTAATCCTGGGTAAGGGCAGCTGATGACCAATACAGATATCCTCATCAAGATGCTTTCTTTCCTGACTTACCCATTGGGCGATGATTTTAGATCCTTCCCGATAGAACAGATCTCTTCTTTCCTGCGGGCAGTCCTGCCTAACATGATAGATCATCGTATCTCCTTCAAAAGAAAGATAACGCTTTGTGGAAATAACTGTGTGTACCTGATATGTTCTGCCAAGCCATACTGCCTGCTTCCCATCGGATCCATCCATGACCTTACGGTTCCTTTCCACCTGTACATTTCTATGCTTTTCAATCCATGTCATCTTCTGCTGAATAAAAGCTTCAATCTCTGACACCTTTGCGGTATATGGTGCCCTTACCAATACAGATCCATCTTCTTCAATCCGGATGGAGATTGTCTTTCCTTTTCTTCTGATGATGGAAAGTGGAACGTTTTCTGTTCCGATCAAGACTTCATTTTCGTGCTTCATTATGAAATTATACCTCCTTTTCAAATTTATGCTTGCAATTATGCATGTTTTCCTATAATATAGTTCATGCACATGGCGGCTATGGTGAAGTTGGTCAACACACTGGATTGTGGCTCCAGCACTCATGGGTTCGAGTCCCATTAGTCGCCCCTGCAACAGGATCACTCTTTCAAGAGTGGTCCTTTTTTACTTTTCCAGCTGTCCTTCATAAAACAGTGAACCTGCCGGTATCATTGCATCAGATGAAACTGTTTTGCCTGTTACCTGCTGTAGTTTGCTACATGTATGTTCACTCACATAAGCTCCCGGTACTGTAATCATTTCGATCTCATTTTCCTGTATGATATGCCCGCCGTAAAGATCCACAACAGCTACAGGAACTTCAACAGGATTGATCTTTCTGTTTACAATCCAGTGGATTGCGAAAAGATCCAGGCTGACAATCATTATAATCAAAGCAATGCACAACAACAGTTTTCCAGTAATTTCACGTTTCATACAATCCTCCACCATTATAGTTATTACCGTTTTTTCTCAAACCCATACAAAAAAAGTATCAGATTACAAAATCCGATACTTTCCAGTGATGTTTATGCTTCAGGATGTTCAGCAAGATATTTCTTGATTGCTTCCTTGACATCTGCCTTGGAAGGCTTACATAACGACATATCCGCTTCACCATTAACAAGCTTTTCAGCCATGCCGGAGCAACCAGGGTTTCCACAGCCGCCGCAGTTATATCCAGGCAGCATAGCCAGTACTTCTTTGACTCTTGTATCTTCCTTGACATAGAATGCCTTGGAAGCAAAGCCAAGAGCTGCACCAAGCAGACCGCCGATTACAAACATCATGAGTAATGATTTAATGATTTCCATCTGTATTGTCTCCTTTGAATGAGTTGCGCAGGGCGCAGTCCCTGATTCCGCAGGCACTGCAGTCAGGTGTGAGATTCTCACAGCCTTCCGGTACAGGTGTACTTCTGTTTTTCCGCAACAGTATAACATTGAGAAGAAGAAGTCCCCCTACCAGTCCAATCACAACCAGCACTTTCATATCTTATACAAGACCTGCCAGTGAAGAGAAGGCAAGTGCCATGATACCGGCAACGATGAAGGCAATCGGATTACCTCTGAATGCCTTAGGAATATCATTCTGGTTGAGTCTTTCACGGATTGTTGCAAAGATTACAAGCATCAGCATGAATCCGACAGGAGTTGCGATGGAGTTGACGATTGTTTCAATCAGCGTATAACCCTTTGTGATATTGTCCTGTGCAACATACAGAACTGCACAGTTTGTTGTGATTAAAGGAAGATAGATACCCAGCTGCTTGTATAAGGCAGGTGCGTATTTCTTGACAAACAGTTCAACAAACTGAACGAATGCTGCAATCAGAAGAATGAATGTAATCAGCTGCATGTACTTGAGATCCAGTGGTACAAGTACCAGGTAGTACAGTGCATAAGATAACAAAGATGCACCGAAGATAACAAAGATGACTGCTGCACCCATGCCGACAGCGGATTCCAGCTTTGTGGAAACGCCCATGAACGGACACATACCAAGGAACTTTGTCAGTACGATGTTGTTAATCAGCATTGCGCTGAAGAATAATGCGAATAAATTCATACTCAGGCTACCTCTTTTCTGGCAGCTTCAGCCTTTGCTTTGGCCGCAGCAGCTTTCTGTGCTTTTTCGATTGCCTTTTCCTCTTCTTCCAGCTTGTTCTTATAGCCGCTGACAGCTGCCGCAAGAACACCGAATGTGAAGAAGGAACCTGTTTCAGCTGTCATAAACGGAATCAGGAATGTCTTTGGCAGAACCTGAACGGAGAAGACAACTGCATTTCCTGCAAACGGATTGGACAGTGTGATGACACCTGTACCAAGAATCTGTCTGACAAGAGAAATGGCAATCAGAGAGAATGTATAGGATAAGCCCATCATCAGACCATCCTTTGCGGAATCAACGATGTTATGAGAGCATGCATATGCTTCTGCTCGACCAAGAATAATGCAGTTGACGACGATCAGAGAAATGAATGCGCCAAGAGCAGAATACAGGTCTGGTGTGAAGGCATGCAGGAACATCTCCAGGATTGTAACAAGAGATGCGATGACAACGATGTATACCGGGATATGAATGTCATCCGGTGTAATCGGAGCAATCAGAGAAATAACGACGTTGGATAATACAAGTACGAAAATAACACTGATACCCATACCAATGGCATTATCCAAAGATGTGGAAATGGCAAGAGTTGAACAGATACCGAGGTATAAACCGAATACAGGGTTATCTGTAATCATCTTTGAGATGAATCCACGCTTTTTTGGTTTGATTTCACTCATGTTCTACCTCCTTACTGTAATGTGGCAAAGACAGCCTGTGCTGCTTTAACAGCCTCACCAACAGCCTTTGTTGTAATTGTGGCACCAGAGATCAGAGGCATGTCATCTTCTGCTGTCAGAGTCATGACTTCAGCCACATAATCACCTTCAAACGCAAGAGAACCCTTACCGGCTGTTTCCTTCTGGGAAAGAACGGTATAACCGGAAACTGTTCCATCGTTGTTGTAACCGATCAGGAATGTGAATCCATCAGCTGTATAACCGACGTTATGACAGGAGAAGATATATCCCTTATCACCTGCCTGATAGACGGCATCAACAAGTCCTGTTTCCTCATCTTTAAGAGCATCTTCACTGATATCCTTGAAGTCGGAAACATCCGGATAGATCGCAATCAGATTCTGCTTGACAGCAGCAATCTCATTTTCTGCAATCACAGGAGCTGTAATGGAATTGACAACAGCCAGGAGTACACCTGCTACAGCACATACAACTCCAAGCAGAACTGTCTTATAGATACTTGAATTCTTGTCCATCATAACCTCCTTATAATGTTACGCCGACTGCAACAGCAATCACAATCGCAACAAGGCTGATGACAACTGATGTTGTCTGAATCTTCTTTGCATCCTTGATCTGGCTACCGGAGCATGCCTGATCAATGGCTGGAGTGAGCATGTTCATTAACAGAATTGCAAACAGAGCTCCATCCGGAATAGCAGCCTTCCATCTTAAGATCAGTGTCAGAGCTGCAGCACATACCGCAAAGATATACTTGCCTGGAATGGTAACAGGGGATGTGACCGGGTCTGTCAGCATGAATACGGAGACAAACAGTACACCACCACCTAAGACATTGAATAATGCAAAGGAAACACCTGAGCCATTAGCCATACCTGTAATCAAAGACACAACAAATACAGTCAGTACATATGGAACTGTCAGATGCCAGTCAATGACATCGTTGTATACCAGATAGAAGAATGCAGCGATGATGACAAGTGCACATGAACCACCGATGACAGATGCATAGTCCCCCATCAGCATGCCAAACAGTCCACCATAGGATGTCATGACATTTTCAAGTACGGATGCAGAGGAACTCCATCCTGCACTGCCCATGGCAGCCATTGGTGTAGCACCGGAAAGAACCTGTGCCGTAACTTCTTCTGCACCACTTGCAGAGAAGGAATTCATGATGATTGCTTCACCCAGAGCAGCCGGGTTGAAGATATTCTGACCAAAACCGCCGAATACAAGCTTACCGAACAGAATTGCAACAATTGTTGCGATCACGATAGCATAATAGCTGACATCAATCTTTGTAATCAGTACAAGAATGATTGCAGTAATCCAGCCATAGGAATGCGTGACATCATGTCTGATATCCTTACTGCCGGTAAACGCAAAATATGCAGTTTCCGTCAGCAGTGCTGTGACAACTGCTGTCAATGTCAATGCCACCACTCTTAACGCAAGACCATAACTGACTCCATACCAGATCACAGATGACAGCAGTACTGCACCAAGGGCAACACTCAGATAACCCATGATCTTTGTCGTAGACTGTGGATGACGGTAGTTTGGTGAAGGTTTGAATGTAAACTTCATTTCTTACTTTCCTCCCTTCTGCTGCTTCATACGGACAACATTCTTGGCACGTCTTACATTTTCTGTCACATCAATCTTGGATGGGCAGATGTAGGAACATAATCCACATTCAATGCAGTCCATGACATGCAGTTTATTGAGTGCGACATCATCGCGCACCTTACCAGCTCCGGCAATGCGGACAGGCTGCAGACCGGATGGGCACATTTCTGTACACTTGCCGCAACGCAGGCATCCGGATCTGTCTTCCTGACGGTTTACAAGTGCTGTAATGCCGTTGTTCTGAGCAGAGATGACCCACTGATCATTTGGAATCGTCTTACCCATCATCGGCCCACCAGGAATCAGAAGAACATCTTCTGTACCGTTTTTATAACCACCGATCGCATCGATGATTTCACACGCCTTTGTTCCGATTGGAACAATGACATTCTGTGGATTTTCCAAAGCATCACCAGAGCATGTGACATAACGATGTGTAATCGGCTTGCCGTTAACAAGCGCATTACCGAAAGCAATCGCAGTAGATGCATTGGAAACAATGACACCAGCTTCTGCAGGAAGACGATCATAACGTTTACCCGTCAGCTGATAGACAAGTGTTCTTTCCCAACCCATCGGATAGATGTTTGGAACAGCTGTAATTTCAACAGGTGTTCCTGTGAATACTTCTTTGAGCTTTGCAATCTGTTCCTTCTTGTCTTCCTTGATGGCGATGCATGCTTTCTTTGCTGTGGAAAGCTTGAAGAAAGCAAGTACACCTGCTTTCAGAAGATCCATATTGGCGTTGATGTTGATGTAATCTGCTGTCAGATATGGTTCACATTCAACACCGTTAATTGCCAGGAGATCAATGTTTTCAGGCTTCATGTATTTGACATATGTCGGGAATCCGGCACCACCCATACCAAGCATGCCGCTTTCCTTGACAAATGCGACCAGTTCTTCGCGTGTTGCCTTTTCATAGTCTAATGGCTTGAATGCCTCAACTTCTGTTCCCTTGTGGTCATTCTGAATCCGTATATGTTCTGCCTGAGCCATTCCTGAATTCATGAATTTCTCAATCGCCGTTACGGTTCCGGAAACCGGCGAATATAAAGGCAGATAAAAGTGATCGTTTCTTTCAGCGATCTTCATACCGACTTTAACTTCATCCCCCACCTTGACAAGTGGCTTGCATGGTGCAACACCATTGTAGAGCGGGAACCAGACTGTATCAGGATCGAGTTTCTTACACTGATCATTGTGTATTGTCAGATCCTTATGTCCGTCCAGATGGAAGTGCATCGGCCCAGTAAATAATGACATACTGTCCTATCCTCCCTAATCCTGTCTATTATAGCATTAAACATCCATTTTGATAGGGGTTTCAACTAATGAATTGTTTCACAAACAAAGACATGATTCCGTTGATGCCACACATGCGGAAACAGATGGAACATCCGACTGGCAATCATGCTGAAACAGTCGATCGGATGACGGTATGCAGTGGAAACTTCCGTATTCTTATATTCCTAAACAGACATAAAAAAGGTGCATAACAGGTATCACAGAAAGATCCATGCTGTTATTGCACCAGCGCCAGCTATACCGGACAGAGCTTTTAAAAAAAGAAGAACGGATTCGGTTCATCCGGATCGTTAAAAATTGCACATTCCTCCTGCCATTCTTCCATGTTTTCCTTAATATCAAAACACAGAAAATCATAGGATTCCTTATCAACGTAACCATGCTCCAGCATGCATTTATAAAATTTCTTCAGACTTGCTGCAGTACTTCTGATCGTTGCCGGTGTTGACCACATGCACTTTCTGATAAAGAAATCACCAAGAAAAGAATGCACACATCGCGTTCCTTCACGCATTGGATTGGCATCATCATACAGAAGGAAATCATTGATATAAAAACTGGCATTCGAAACATGTCGACCGATTGTCTTTTTGGAAAGACCCGATGCAATGAGATCTTTTTCAAATAACGCCAGATATCCCTCGTTATCTTCCCGGATTTTTTCACAGGCTCTTTCATATTCTTCGTAATCGTAACTCATAAGCTTTTCTCCATCTGATTCATGTGACATGATTATACCGTAATAACAGGTAACATGGAATGCCATTCCTGCTTGAACAGTTGAACAGGCATCGAATTGTTTGGAATGATAACTCAAGTTTTCAACTAAAAGTCCCGTATAGTGCATAAATATGCGCAATACGGCAT
>CAMCSA010000050.1 GCA_945877405.1 uncultured Erysipelotrichaceae bacterium
CTTACTTTAGATCAGTATAATTCTACATATAGTAATGAAGAAGAAATCCTGAATATTCCTCAAAATCTCTACTCATCTTCTGCATGGGCAATTTCACCTGTAAAGCAGCAAACAAAACCTATCATTGTTGAATGGGGAGCTTGTCAAGTTGGAACCATCACATTACAGTATCAAACCGACATACAGGGAGGAAGACCGCAATTTCTGTACGATAAATGTTATTTATCTCATCCAAACTTAACAACATATTGGATATTAGATTATTCAACTGTTAACTTTTCAGGAGATTGTATTTCAGTATACTTTAGCTTTGTCTATGGAGTAATGCAAGATCACGCATGGGTATATTTCTATCCGAATTAATATAGAACCTGATTTATTCATGAGAAAGTAAAAAATGCGGATTTTCCACATGAATATCAGAGTTTATGAAAGTGTTTCACATCACCCGTCAGGTGATGTGATTTTTGTTGAATTTTGGCTTATTTATGCCCAAATATAAAAAGGATTCCTTTATAATAATAGTACCCAAACCAAAGAAAGGAATCCCATGAATATGTTAAACTCCAATACACGTTTTGACAAGGTCGATTTTAACGGAGGTAACCTCTCCAGTGATGGTGGAGCTATCCTTTTGATGAAGTATCTCGAAAAAATGAACATCATGAATGTATTACGTGAGATTCCTTTCAATGACAAACGTTATCTACCATTGTATTCAAATGCAATGATTGTGTATCAGTGCCTGTGTCGCACTCTTCTTGGTTATCACAATCAGGCGGATCAGAAAGTACTGATCGATGATCCTTTACTCTGTCAGTTTGTGAGTGCCTGTTCTCAACCAACGTTCTCCAGATTCTTTGATCGTGTTTCTTTTAAATCCTGTGCATCTTTCAGAGAGATTGTAACAAAAATGGCATGTGATCATGTTAACCACAACATCGAAGATCCAATCCTGGATGCGGACTCTACTATGGTAACAACAAATGGAAATCAGGAGGGAGCTGCATACATTCATCATTATTCTGATGTTGGTTTACATCCACTTATCCTTACCGAGTTCACCTCAAAACTGATTCTTTCTCCAGTGCTCAGAACAGGAAGCGCATATTCTGCCAATGGCATCATTGATCTGTTAAAGAGTGTCATGCCATACCTGGAGAACAAGGGAAATATCAGATTCAGAGCAGAAAGTGCATTTTACGATACAAAACTGCTGAAATATCTTGAAGAAATCGATATTACCTATTATATCCGTGCAAAAGGATACAAAAAACTACACACCTCAGCAGAAGCAGATATGTACGAAAAAGGAGTGAAGCCATTTGAGTATACACAGGATCATCCATACTATGGGGAAATGCGATATTCAATAGCAAAAAGTGGTGATCGCCGTATTGTATATAAAGCATATTGGGTAGTGGACAAGCATAATCAGCAGGAACTGCTTCCTGTAATCTATGCAGTAGTCACAAATGACATCATACACGATCCAAAGGAAGTTATGGATTTTTATGAGGAAAGAGGAGCTTCCGAGAATTTCAACAAGGAGTTAAAGAATGACTTTGATGCAGGAGTGCTATCACATGAAAGCTTTGATGCGAACGACTTTGAATTTCTTCTCAAGTCATTTGCATACAATATTTACCACATTTTCCAATCAGAGATACTGGAGAAAGATGATCGGAAAATGATGATGAACACATACAGACTGAGATACCAGAAGATTGCAGTAAAAGTCATCCATCATGCAAGACAGTTTTGCCTGTCATTCTCTACAGCATACAAACACAAGGATACATTTCTGAGATACTGGAACAGGGTGTCATTACTGTCATAACACAATACCCAATAATCAAACATGGCAGCTGTAAACATACAGGTGCCAGATTTTACTGTGCTTTGACCACAACAGATCATTGGATAGAATATCAAATACAACACCTTCTGGTGTTGCCCCATTACCACCTGCCCAGATATGATTTTTCACAAGTCCAACGGTAATGTCCGTTCCCAGTTCACTTGTAAAGTGCAGGGAATCAAATGCATATGCATTCATCTTCTTCGCATTTTCCACAAGGGTGGCATCATGTTTTTCCCATGTTTCAACCGGATCATGTTCCTCATCCACACGTGATACCTCAAAGATCGCATTCTCCAGTTTCTCAAATGCCTCTTCTTCACTCAATTCCGGAAACAGTGATTTTGCCCACTGTATATCCGGAATACCGACAACACACCACTGTCCGATGTTGTTCATGAAGTAGGATGACAGATCCTTTGTCTTTTTACTGACAGCGATATTCATCTTTGCCATCTTTGCATGATCCGCATCCTTAAAGCAATCCGGTGAAGTTGACAGCACGCTGACGCTGCATACACCATTATCCTGTCTTGTACGAATCTGATCATACATCCACTGTGGTACATCACACAGTGTTTCCTCATCCTCATACAATGTACGGCATGTGGTAAGAACCGGATCCTTCCAGTCGATTTCAACCGTCTTTGCGCCGGCTTCATACGCTTCCTTTACAAGCATATCCGCAAAATCATGATGGCGGACATCAATTTTGATCACAACCGGCTGCCCTTTCTGTACATTCAATCCTCTACGCACAATCAGTCGTGCCAGTTTCTGATACATTTCCAATGATTTCATAACACATCTCTCTTTCCTTACTGAAAAACCGCTCTGTTTGAAACAGGAATACTCTTTTCAGAATTTTTATCCGCATATACCGTATTATTATCTTTCCCATTCATCCATATACGATATCAGATGCTAAAATAATATTCTCAACACAGGGAGGACATCATGGGTTTTACATTGCTGGATACGTTTTTCACGGTTGTACACGCAGGTAACGTACGCAAAGCCGCCGAGCTTCTGAACTCTTCCGCTTCCGCACTATACAGAAGACTGGACCTGCTTGAAAAGGAGACAGGCATCATACTCTTTGAAAGCAACAGATCAGAACTGACACCTGCAGGAAAACTCTTTTATAATAGAACCTGTCATATGAAAGACATGTATGATCATGCCTGCAGTGATGCCCTTCTGATACAGAATACGGAAACGATGCCTCCGGTGATCAATATCGCCACTTCTCTTATGAATCCTGCACTGTATATGATGGATCAACTGGAACTGTTAACCAGACATCATCCCGAAACAAAGCTCTGCCTGAAATCCATACCGGATACGATTTCCACTCCCGAAGAACTGATCAGCATCATGATGGAAAACGATATTCACTGTATCTGTATTCCAAAAGATCTGGATCACCTTCCTTCTGACTATGGCTTTTATCAAATCGGTTATACATATCTCTGCCTTGCAGTACCACCAGGAAATGATCTTTATGGCCAGGAATCCGTTTCAATCCATCAGATTCATCATCAATCCATCGTCACACCTGTCAAAGGATACCACCCTGCATATGATCAGATCATCATTGATCTGGAAAATGGCGAACAGAATACAATCATACCCCAGAAAACTTTTGTCAACATTCATACAGTCAATGCGTGTGTCAGAAACAATCATCTTCTGCTTTGTTTTGAAAAATGGAGATCTTCTGTTCCAACAATGAAACTGACAAGACTGAAAGAACGGTATCCATTTCCATACGGTATTCTGTATCGGAAAAATCTTATTCCTTCCAGATGACAGATTTTCGCATTTTCCTGTAAAAAATCCATGAATTTCGCCCGAATTTTACAGAATGACAGTAAACAGGATCATAACCTATAATGGTATAATTCAGGTATGATCAAAGCATGCTTATAATCATAAAAGGATCAAGGAGAAATAATATGAAAAACAGCATTTTAAGAAAACTTTCGAAATGTGCTCTTGTTGTGGGAATTGCTTTTATCAATACAGTGCCTGTTTTAGCCGAAAATCATTCTGAACATTCCTGCGATTGCACTGTGCATGAGGCTGAAGTATTACAGGACATATCCACATATGCCCGCGTATGTAATAAATGCGGAAATGGAACTCTCAGCATTGTCTCCACTTCTTATGGTGCCTGGTATAATGACCACGAAGTCAAATGTACACATCATGTATATGGCACTGATATGATTCAGAAAAGATCTGTAACGACAACTTACAGATGTGATTATTGTAATTATGGTTATAGTTCCACTTCTACACAGACAAGAACCGTCTGTCATGGATATGATTTCTAATCTGCATCGTCATTTCTGATTACAAACACAGGGATGGAATCAAATGCTTCTATCCTTTTCTATAATGGAGGGACATATGAAACTGACAGATATCCGCAAAACATATCACAATCGGAATAATGACGTACAGGCACTCAAGGGGATTACTCTTGATCTGTCTTCCAATGGCATCACTGTGATTCTTGGACCAAGCGGTTGTGGAAAAACAACACTGATGAATATCATTGCAGGAAGAAGTGATTATGAAGGGACGATAGAAAACGTTCCTGAATTTGATTATCTGACGCAGGAATTCAATCTGTTTGAGGACATGACCGTACTGGATAATCTTTTGCTGGTAAGTGATGACAGGGATGATATTGACCACTATCTGAATGAATTCAGCCTGGAGGAACAGAAAAACAGAAAAGTGAAGAAACTGTCCAACGGACAGAAGAAACGTGTACAGTTCATCCGTGCATTATTGCATCAACCAGGACTGCTGTTATGCGATGAACCGACCGCCGCACTGGATCACGACAATACCGAACTGTTGATGGAAGAGCTGAAGAAACTGTCCGATCATATTCAGATCATCCTTGTCACACATGACATCCTTCTTTCAAAGCAGTACGCTGACCGTATCATTACCATGGAACAGGGGATTGTTGTCAAAGATGAAATCATCAATGAAAAACCAAAATCCCATGCAGGAAACAGAATGGAAAAGCGTAGTCTGAAGGATACGTTCATGTTGGCCATCAAACATATGACTTCACGTATTCCTCATACATGTGGTCAGATCCTTCTTTCCGCCGTCTGTATCTTTTCACTGTTTTCCTTCTGCAATCTGTATGGAAATGTATCGAAACAGAGTGATTACAGCGAAACATTCGCAAACGGGGAAAACATGATTGTTTCTGTACCACAACAGACTACCGGTGCAGCCGGAGAAACTCTGTCCGGATATCGTGTGAAATATACCGGCATGACGACAGAAGATCTGTTTGCCTATGACGATATTGTTCAGGCAGTCAATGACAACCCGGATATCATCGCAGTTGAAATGTTCAACAGCAGTCAGTATGTTTCTGATACGGATGCATACATGGATCTGGATTATCAGAGAATGAAACAGTTTGATGCGAAAGCCTACGGTCCTGTTTCAGATGAGATTCCTTTTGCGGATCATCCTGTGGATTCTCCTGTTCTGATCCCTTCTGACAGTCTTTCTGTAATGGATGCAGGAGAAAGAACATATCTGTATACCGAACTTGTCAAGACTTCCCGTATTCAGGTATTTGATCTGACCAATGGATATCGTGATCTGCCATTGATCTGTGGCAGTATTCCTGAAGATGACAGTGTGATCATTGATCAGAACACAGCGGATCTTTATGTGAAAAATGAAGGATTTGATTCCTATGAACAGCTCATTGGAAAAACCATGGTCCTTGGCACACGGTATTACAGAAATCAGTATGACACCTGTGCTCAACAGGTATATGAACCAATCGAGGTAAAAATCGCAGCTGTGGCAGGAATCCATAACGATATAATTCACATGATATTCTTCAATCACGGCGTAGGCGAAAATCCTTTGTTTGACGCAGTCGTACAGGATCAGCATGAGGTAAGACTGGATTATGTACGTTTTATCGTAAAACCGGGAAGTGACTATACAGCCATTGCGCAGAGCCTGGATGCCTTCTTCCATAAACCGAATGTGGATATCACTGTCTATCAGGGCAAAGGCCTTGGTCAGGAACATGCCTTCTACCAGTCCCCATCAGGACTGATGATCTATGGTGTCATCGTTATTGTGATCATCGCGTGCATGTATGTCATTTCCGAACTGTTCTATCGTAAAAAAATGGTCAAGGAAAAGAACATCCTTCATGTTTACGGGTATTCCCCATTACTGGAAACCATCCTGCGAACATGCATGATCACGATTCTTTCATGTATTCTGGCATCTGTGATTGCAGGACCTGCCGGTAATATGATCAACACATTCGCATCAAAGCATTACTATCAGCCATTCATGACATTCTCCTTCCCACTTCTTCTGATCGTTTCCCTCTGTACAGGTGTATTCATGATCGTGCTGGAAAGAATCATTGCGGGAAGGTAAAGACATGTTGAGAATTGAACACGGCACAAAGTCATTTGGAAAACAGAATATCTTCTCTAATATCTCACTTTCCATTGACAGACCGGGGTTATATGCCCTGTGGGGAGAATCCGGTTCAGGCAAGTCCACACTGTTGAACATCATTGCCGGTTTTGACAGTCTGGACCATGGTTCATGTCATACAGACTGTTCCATCATGACCATCTTTCAGAACTATGAACTGATCCCACAGCTGAATGTGATGGATAACATCTTCCTTGGAAAACCATGCAGTGAGGAAAACAGAAAACTGCTTGAAACACTGCAGATCGATCATATTCTGGATCATTACCCCGATGAGCTCAGCGGCGGACAGAAACAGAGAGTCGGGATTGCCAGGGCATTGATCGGGGAACCGGGAATGATCTGTTGCGATGAACCAACGGAATCACTGGATATCGAAAACAGACAGATTGTCATGTGTCTTTTAGAGGAGTATTCCAGACATCATATCGTGATCATGGCAACACACCAGAAAGATGCTGTGGAACAGTATGCGGATCATATCATATCCATTGCAGATCACAGTCTGATTACCACCACCCTTCATGAAACGGATGGTACCTTTGCAAAAGAAAAGAACGTATCTTTGGATCACAAAAGTGTCAGTCAGCTGATGCGTAAAATCACAGGGAAAAAGAGTGTACTGTTTACTGTGCTGTTTGCACTTCTTCTGATCCTGTGTCAGGGGTCATCCATTCTGAAACAGATCGTATTTCAGATTCCAGACTCAACTGATACCCTGAACAGCGATATGATCTATGTCAAAGCTGTCAGCCTGGAATCCTTACAACAGGCAGGTTTTACAGCAGCGCAGATTCCATCCTTCCTGCCGGTTGTTGTTGACAACAAGGAATATGCGGCAGGTATCTATCCGTATCCGAAAAACAGTTCACATCTGCCAATGAAAGGAAGTATTCCGGAAGGTCTGCATGTACTGATCAATCAGAATACGGCAGAAACCATATTCAACGGCGACTGGAAAGATCAGAACCTGAATCTTGATATCCAACTGGAACAGACCGTATGGACCATCCCTGTTACAGTGACAGGCATGGTTGAGGAAACCGATACGAAAGCCATGCAGATATATTATGATACGGATGATATTGTGGAATATCTCAAACAGATCCCGATGCCTCTTGGTGGTTCCCTGTACGGAGCTTATGTAAAAGATCCGCAGCTGTTTGAAATCAAAGGCAACTACGAAAACATGTCACAACAGTTAACATCCCTTTCCGACGTTTCCTTTCAGGCATCTTCTCCTTTGTTTGAAGAAAGGCAGAAACAGATGAAGGAATCTGAAATCTACAGATATCTGTTTACAGGTTTTACCATCATCATTACAGTTCTGTTATGTATCGGTGTATTTGTGATTACAGGCAGGGAAACAGATGGATACAGACAGGCATTTGTCATCCTGATGAGTCAGAATATCAGCGCACAACAGATACGAAGACAGTATCTTCAGATCAGATTTGTGCCTCTGTTATGTGTAATCATTCCGGATCTCCTGATCCTGTTTCTGTTACAGAATCACTATCCAAGACTATTTATTCTTCCACTTGCATTGATTACGATGATTTCCTTTGTGCTGTATGTGATTTCTACCCTCCAATCCTTTTCCATGTTAAAGGAAAACAGAATCAGCACCATCATGAAAGAGGAAATATGATCCATGGTATGCGTCAAATTGAGACGTGGTAGTTAAAAGCACCTCCGTATGCGTGATTAGTTCTGCATATGGAGGTGCTTTATGTTATGTGGGATGTAGATTATTCCAGAGATCAACTCTGGTGCTGAGACTTCTTTACTTCTTCCATGACTTGACGAATTTCCTTCTTACTCATCATCTTGACATAGGATGGGAGTTCTTCAGAATATGGTAGCAGTTTCCTAAGCGCTTCCTGATCTGTCAGATCTGTATGTGGAAGTGTCTCGAACAGATGCATCAGATACATATATGGATTGATTCCATTCTGTTCGCAGGTAATGATGATTGAATAGATCTTGGCACTGACATCAGCTCCAGTAGTACTGACATAGAACTTGCACCTTGACCTGGACACTGCAAAGGGACGGACAGAAGCTTCGGTGATGTTGTTACCGAGGTCAATTCGTCCATCTTGCAGAAACAACGTCAGTCCTTCTCTGTTATTCAGCACATAGTTGATCGCCATCTTCATTGCGTATCTGCCGATTTTTGGCTCAATGGATTCAAGCCATGACAAAAACGAATCAAACTTAGGCTTTATGTACATCTGTCTGACTTTCGTAATATATTCGAACCTCTTATCCTGATCTGAGTACTTACGGGAAGCTGTTTCTTCAGCTTTGTTATTCAAATCAAAGATTTCCTGGTATCTGCGTACAGCCTCTGCCTCTTCAGACTTCTGTCTGGACTTTCCCTTAGGCAGCAGCTTATATGCTTCTTTAAACTTCCGAAGGGCGTGAACATTACAGAGAGCTCTTGATACATTCTCGACCTTATTGTATCCACTGTAAGCATCCGTACACAGAATACCCTTGAAGCCTTTCAGGAATTCCTTTGCCCTGTCTCCTGATCTGGAATCCTGATAATCATACAGTACAATCGGCTTTGCCCACTTTGGTGTATGATAAACAAACATGTATGATGTGCTTGTGGCTGGTTTTCCTTCTTCATTCAGGATCTGTGTAGGTGTCTCATCCGCATGGTTTACAGGTAAAGACAGGTAGTCTTCTTTCATCAGATCATAGATTGGCTGAAGATACCTTCCGGAACGCAGTACCCAGTTGCACATATTCTGCCTGGAGATTTCAAAGCTCATCTTCATGAAGTGTTTTTCCAGTGCATATAGAGGTAAGCCTGCAGACAACGGTAAAGCCTACAAGAAGAACATCAAAGGCTGTGTCAATTATATGATTCGTTATGCAGCGCGTCCTGCAATGGCTGAAAGCAGACTGATTTCATACGACAAGAAAACCAATATTGTGAAGTGGTGGTATGAAGATCATCGTACTGAACAGCGTATCGAAGTAACAGAATCAGGAAGATCTATGATCGAAAAACTGATTGTTCATATTCCTGAGAAACATTTCAGAATGATCCGTTACTATGGTTTCTACAACCCTAAGAATGTAGACACATTGGATCATATCCATGAAATGCTTGGAGAAGACAGGCATAAAGACTATTCCAGAAAAACTAGAGACAGAGTGAAGAGGGCTTCAATGAACAAACTTAAATTCAGAACATTCCTTCTTGATTCATTCAACAGAGATATACTACGCTGCCCTTGTGGTGATACACTTCTATACGTATCTACTTATAACCCATTGGAGAAGAAAACAAATGACAGAACATACCGACAATGCTGTATTGATGAAATGCGAAGTATGTCAATACGAAGAACTGTTACCCATTGAAGACTACAAACTGCTAAGCAGAATCGAACCCCTGGATCCAAAAGTGCATATGTTATGCCCTTTCTGTCTTTCCGATATGTACAGAGCTGATTCAAAACGTTTCCAGAAATAACATCTAAATAACAGCCATCATAAAAGTTGTTTTCGTCATGCCTCGGCAAACCAAAGTGGCTGATCATCCCGCAAGCCTACCCGATCTGACGTTTTCCCAGACGCATCGAAATTCTTATAAGACGAATAAGAACAGCTGGCGCTGTTCTCATCTACTTTCCCAAAGTAATTTCCTTCTCGTGAATAATTCAGGTTTATGGTAAATCAAAATGACCCGTAACTAATTAAAGTATATATATAAATCCACAATCCCTTTTACTCTTTAAGTTTTCTTATTATCTGATGGTACATCATTTCTTACAATTATTAGAGTCCGGCGAAAAGGGCCAAATATTGTGCACTAAAAAGGGCCATTTTG
>CAMCSA010000051.1 GCA_945877405.1 uncultured Erysipelotrichaceae bacterium
AAGCTGGCTGAAATACACAAACATGTGGCAAACCAGAGAAAAGACTTTATCAGAAAAACAGCTGACAGAGAAGTTAAAAACCACGATTTCCTGTTTGCGGAAGATCTGAAAGTCAGAAATCTGATGAAAAACCACAGAGTCGCAAAAGCCATAGCTGACAGTGGATGGCGTATGTTCCTGACTCAGCTGGAATGGTGTGCCACAAAGCATGGCAGAATCTGTATTCTTGTTAATCCAAAGAATACCACACAGACATGTTCTTCCTGTGGTTATGTATGCACAGGTGATGACCATATTGCATTGGGTGTTGAAGAATGGACATGTCCTGAGTGTGGAACACATCACATACGAGATCTGAATGCGGCAATAAACATCAAAAATACCGGACTTCTTTATCTGAAAGAATCCGGTATACCGATATCTCTTAACTAGAGTATGACAGTAAATCCTGTCTCATAGCTGGCAACTCGCTATGATAACAGCCCCTTAACTGGCAGAGAAATACAGTAGCATCGTTACTGTAGGAATCGCTGTATCCGGGTAAGTTGATGCGAATGTTCCTTGGATCATTCTCTTCAAGCCTGGCAATTCATTGCCTGGTAGTTGACCTGTATTGATAATGGAAATCATCATGATCAGATAAAAACCATACTGCCCGAAATTGGCAAGCATATTGGCAATTGTAACCATCCAGAATCGCATTGTTGTTTCCGCAATGACCCATCCGAAAACAAGTGTTCCACAATACCCGACAGCGGAAATACCAATCAGTACTGTCATCAGCTGTTTTCTTGTGATCTTTCTTGTGATCATCGGATAAAAGATCATCATGAATGCTGTAGCAACCATTCCTACTGTATTGAAAATGGAATACAGACCTCCGCTGTAGCCATAATCCAGATAGACATAAGTCGACGCCAGTCCACCCTAGGCAAGTTGATTACCGACCTGCTGAATCACAAAGGCAACAGCAATCCACATCAGCTGATCATTCCCTTTGATTACGGATATGATGTGCTTCAGACTGACCCTGTTGAGCTGACGGTCTTTTTCAACCGGTGTCCTGTTTTCTCTGACACCAAGCACTGTCACAGCCATCAGTAATGGTGCAATGATTCCGATTGCGATGGCAATGATTCCATATGCTTTTGCCGCATTGCCGCCAAGTGCCATGGATCCGGTTGTAAACATCGGAATCAGCATAGCCGCAAGCGTAGAACCGATTCCGGCAAACAGCGTAGCGTGGGAAGTGAACTGATTTCTTGTATTGGCATCTGAGCCAAGAGAAGCAATCATTCCCCAATAGCTGATATCATGCATTGTATAGGCAATGGAATACAGAAAATACATCAGGCCGAACAATGCAATGAATGACCAGCCCTGCAGCGACGAGTTGAATGTCACAATGATGACTGCACTGGTTGAAAGAATGCCAAGAACAAGCCATGGTTTGAATTTTCCATACTTTGAATCCGTACATTCCACGATATTTCCCATAATCGGGTCATTCAGTCCATCAAAAATGCGGGCAGCTACCATGATCAGTGTGATTGCAGTAAGCTGTGAAGCATCCAGATGACGTGTGAACAGAACATACGTCAGAAGAAAATTGGTAAACAGAACATAGGCCATATCTCTTCCGATACTTGCGATCGGAAACAGGAGCAGATTTTTTCGATTGCGTTTTTCTTCATTCATGGAACATCCCTCACTCCCGATAGCCGCAATGCCTTAATGCTTTCTGCAGAATATTGAGATCCATGGAAAAATCCATGTATCCTTGCCGGCATGCATCCACATAAGACCTGGCAGGCTTTGCTTCTTCAAACGTATCATTCATGATATAGATCAGTGCAGCAACTGTTTCATTATGGAAGGAAACCGAAATCATCTTCTTATCATATAATTCCGGATAACCTTCATAGATATCCATGCTTGCCTCATCTGACGCCTCGATTTCCCAGATTCCAAGCGGTACATAATCTCCTTTGCATGGTTTTACTGTAAGCCAACTTGCCTGGTCCTCTCCACAGAATACCAGGCGATAATCATTGAGTACTGTGTTCCCGACTGCGCGGGCTTTCGGGCAGCGGATTTTCATATCTGAAATATTCAGATTGCTGCCATAAGCAAGATAATACATTTTCCATCCTTCTTTCATGTGTTGATATGTTATATTATTGCATGTTTATGGAGTACTTAAAAGCTAATGAATGAAGGAATCATGTTACTGATCGGGTGTGGAGCACTGATCGGTGGAATTGACAGAATATGCGGTAACCGTTTCGGGCTGGGGCAGAAGTTTGAAGAAGGATTTCAGCTGATGGGTCCTACCGCTTTATCCATGGCAGGCATCATCTGCCTGGCACCACTGCTGGCGCAGTTTTTCTCTTTACTGATCAATCCTGTGTTTTCCGCATGTGGGATTGATCCCGCCATGTCTGGAAGCATACTTGCGATTGATATGGGTGGATATCAGCTGGCAATGGATCTGGCAGCTGATCCTGTGATTGGAGCATTTGCGGGTATCATTGCCTCTTCCATGTTCGGCTGCACCCTTGTCTTTACAATTCCTGTGGGCATGAAAGTCATTGATCAGCGTAACCAGCCACAGTTTCTCAAAGGGATTACCGCAGGACTGATCGGTTTACCAGCAGGTCTATTGGTCGGTGGAATCGTACAGGGGATTCCTTTCACAGTCATCATTCATCAGAGTCTTCCCATCATTCTTCTTTCAGCCCTTCTTCTGTATGGATTGCTGCGGCACACAAAAAAGACAGTACATCTGTTTTCCATGTTTGCTTCCTTTATCCAGACTGTCGCAACAGTCGGTCTTGCCCTTGCTGCATTTGAATACATTACCGGATTAACCATTTTCCCTTTTCTGACACCTTTATCCACTGCCATGGAAACTGTGGCATCCATTGCGATTGTCATGCTTGGTTCACTGCCGCTTGCAGAAATACTGCGACGTCTTTTGCATAAACCATTTACATGGATCGGCAAATTATCCGGTATCAACGATGCTGCCACGACCGGAATGATTGTCGGGTCCATTACCGTCATGCCATCTCTTGTCATGATGAAGGAAATGAACAGCAGAGGCATTACAATGACTGGTGCATATCTTGTCTGTGGAGCTGCATTGATCGGCGCACACCTTGGATTTGCAGCAGGCACACAGCCTCAGCTGATTACCGCATTGCTGTGTGGAAAGGCTGCAGGTGCAATCACAGGAATGATCATTGCAGGCCTGTTGTCCAGATGATTTCGATCAGAAAAAACATTTTTCTGATCTTTTTTTATGTTTTCAGATTTTTTTACGTATCTATATAGTGGAGGTAATTTAACTATGCAGACAAAAGCAACTCTGAACCACATTATTCCACAGTTATGTCCACAGGGATATAACAACATCAAGGACAGACTTTTCATCAAGTTTGTTCACAAGGGAAGTGACTGTCTAAAGAACAGTCATTTCACAACACTGTTTGACTTTGCGATGACCTATCACATCTATATCGCAGACACCGACAACACCCTTTTATCCTGCAGGGTATCAGATTCCATGATGAATCTGTTTCAGATCGATTCTGACCGCTTGCACGCAGATGCACTGGCATCCATGCAGAAGATTTTCCCTGAAAAGATCTGTTTTATGGAAGAATTTATTCCATATGAAAGGATTGAAAAGACACCGACTGTTGTTCTGACCACGCAGAAATTATTGTGCGGAGGTCCTTCCATCCTTTATCCCGGTGCTTTGCAGAAGGCTTCTGAAATGCTTCATGGAAGCCTGTATCTGATCCCATCTTCTACAGAAGAATTCTATGCGATCAATGACCACAACAGAGATCCGGAACGCATTCAATTCTGTAAGAACAAGCTTGAAGGTATCAATGAATTTAACAGAAACTATGATACTGACCACTATCTTACAGATACAATCCTGCATTACGATGCCAGAAAACATGTATTGACAACAGCAGAAGAAATCATGGCTTAAGAGACAATACAGGGAGAACATACCGTTCTCCCTGTATTGTCATGCCTTAGCCATCAGTTTTCTGATCGTACCTGCTGTACGGATTGTCAGTTTTCCCCCAATTCCATCCTGGGCTGTTTTCTTCCACCATTTGCATTTTGAATAGCGTTTTCGATCAAATGTCCAGAAGATGACATCTCCATGACACTGCACCATCTCAAGACCATTCTCTGGTTCACCGATCTGTTCATACAGCTGTTCAGCCGATTCTCCATTTATGATGAAGATCAGATTATCATATCGGGATGGATCATCGCTTCCCCACCATGATGGCGCATGCTTCAGAATATCCATCAGTCTAGATACCTTTATGACATGTACAGGAATGTCAAGATCAAACTGTTGCTGAATCAGATTATGAATATGTTCTGATGGTTCACCCTCTTCACTTTGAAACAACAGATTTCCACTGTTCAGATATGGTATGACTCTTTTGTATCCGGCCTGTTCCATTGCCTGTTTCAATGCTGGCATTGCGATTCTGTTTTTCCCACTGATATTGATACCACGCAGAAACGCTGCATATTGTTTCATCCGATCACCCCTTTCGATTCTGATGTTCAATCCAATATCCTTCCTGTACTGCAGCAACTCATAAAGATCACCAAAGTCACCCACGATCCTGTACGATGCTTTCTTTCTCTTTCATTCTACGCCATTGATTCACATCCTTAAATCCTGACGATATTCCATGGATATCTTACTTCATATCCTTTTCACAAGGGTGACAGAAAATGATAAAACAATGTCAGATTTCAGCATGTTTATCGCAAAATTCACAAAAATACCAAATCGGTATTTTTGTCAGACAGCAGAATATTCCGATTGATCACAGATTTGCCGCACCAATGATTGAAGCAGCTTTTCCAAGTCCGGCACATGCGATTTCAGGTATCATTCCATGTTTACCACCATAGCACTGCTCTTTCATCATCATTGTCAATGGTTCAATCAGCTCTTTGGCATATTCAGACATCTGCCCACCAAGCAGAATCACCTGTGGGCGGAACATGTTGACAATATTGACAATTCCAATTCCCAGAACTTCCACATACTCATGCAGAACCTTCTGTACTTCCGGTGTATCCTTCATAGCAAAAATCTCTTCGAGTGTTACCTCTTTCTGTAAAGCCTGGCTGGCCTCCTGCAGTAGAGCATGTACAGAAACATAGGATTCCAGGCATCCTTTCCTGCCACAGGTACAAGGTTTACCGTTTGCTGTGACAACCATATGTCCGACTTCACTGCCTCCCATGATACCACCTTCAAAGATTTCACCATGGATGACAATACCTCCACCTACACCATTTCCAAGCGTAAACATGACAAGATCACTGTAATCTTTCCCAGCTCCGGCTGTGGTTTCACCAAGGGCAGCACAATCTGCATTATTGGCAATCCGGACAGGACATGGAATCATTCTGCCAAGAATATCTGTCAGATGAACATTTTCCCAATGGATGTTATTGGAGTACAGTACCATTCCCTTTCTTCGATCAATGGTTCCTGGTACAGCCACTCCTGCATCGATACACTAATCCAAAGGAATATCATTTTCGTTCAACAGTGAAAGAATCTCATCTCTAACCCGTGTTATGATTATTTCAGCTCCATCTTCAATGACTGTAGAATATTCTTTTATCGCAATGATGTTATTGTGATCATCCACAAGACCGATCTGCGTCTGCAGACTTCCGATATTGACACCGACTCTGATTGGAAAAGCCTTGTCACGGATTGTTGTCAGAAGTGCATCACAGCTTCCTTCCATTTGCCAGTCACCACTGCCGGCTGTGATCAGTATACTGTCAACTTTCCTGTATGTTACCTTTTCTCCATGAGAGGAAACCGTTCCTTCCCCATCCAGAATGAGAATGGACAGGAAAGATTCCTGCAGAACACTTCCCTGCATACGGTTCAGAAGTCTGCCATCCGAATTCAGTTTATCAACGGTAAAGTAATCACAATCCGCAATATGTGGATAGCTTTTCCCGTTTCGTACAAGAGGCACCCGATTTGTAACAGCCAGAGCCTTTTCGATATGAAGGTCGCGCTTCTTTCCATCTTTTCCGACTCTGCCATAATCATAAACTCGATATGTCACATTGGAATTCTGCTGTATTTCAGCAATCAGCAGTCCCTTCCCGATCGCATGCAGTGTACCGGACTCGATTAACAGCACATCTCTTTTATGCACTTCCAGGATCTAATTATCCTGGATTCTGCGGGCAAATTCTTCCTTTGTAATTTCCTTTTTGAAGCCATAGTACAGATAGGCTACATCCTGTGCATCCAGAACATACCACATTTCTGTTTTACCGTATTGTCCTTCATTTTTTCAAAGCATAACTGTTGCCTGGATGTACCTGAATGGAAAAATTATCTCTGCCATCGATGAATTTTGTCAAAATTGGAAATTCTCTGAACCTGCGGCAATGCGTTCCAAGCACTTCCATTCCCATTTCATCAATAAATTCCTTCAATGTCTTTCCCGCATATTCACCATTTGTAATCATGCTTGGCCCATCGGGATGACAGAAAATCTCCCATGCTTCCGCAAGCACCTGTCCATCATACTCAATTCCATATTCATCTTTCAGTCGGTGTCCACCCCACAGATAATCTTTACAGGATGGTTTCAGTTTCAGTATTGTCATAACAGCCTCTTTCAATCAGACCGCATTTACTTGATATTATAGTATTCTTCCTTCCAAATCGAATGTGACTTATGTCATTCCAATGCATGGATCAGTCTCAATCACATTTCGCACTGTAACATGTTACATATGTGTTACTGATATGTCTGGCAGAATCCATTATTTATTGCATGCTTTCTGATTGTTTTTCTGCTTAACACAGGTAAAATATGGGAAAAGAGAACCAGGAAAGGAGGCTCTATGGATACACAGGATAAGAAGATCAACCGCAGTATGATGATCGGCTGGCTGATTATCGTAGCTGTACTGGTAGTTGCCTATTTTGGAGAATATCTGAAAGGTGTACGTTCCGGTACCTATATGCTTGTGTTTTATCTTGTAACCATAGTGCCTGCATTATTCTGTCTGTATCTGTATTATCGGGACAGAGCCAGCCATAACCTGCGATATTACATCGCATTTGGGTACAGTATCATGTATGTATTTGTCCTGTTGACTGGCAGTACGACCATGGTATTCACCTATATCTTCCCGCTTCTTTCCTTGCTCGTTCTGTACCACCAGCCAAAACTTGTTCTTGCGATGGGAATACTGTCATTGCTTGCCAATATCGTATATGATATCAGACTGTATGCAGAAGGCAATATTACTCTTGCGAACAGTAAGGATATCGAAATCCAGATGGCATTAATCATTCTCTGCTTTGCATTCCTGTATGTCGCATCCCGCATGTATGACAGCATTCAAAGAAAAAACAATGAATACCTGCAGGAAATTGAAGCCAAAAACAGGAAAATCCAGACCGTAACTCTGGAAGCCATCTCAACCATTGCCAATATTATCGATGCCAAGGATGAATACACACAAGGTCACTCCAGACGTGTTGCAGAATATGCAACACTGCTTGCTTCAAAACTTGGATATTCCGATGATGAAGTTGAAAAAGTACGTTACATCGCACTCATGCATGACATCGGCAAAATCGGTATCCCTGATTCCGTATTGAAAAAACCGGATCGGCTGACAGATGAAGAATATGAGATCATGAAACACCATGTTGATATCGGAGATCGCATTCTTCATGAATATACAGTTATAACAGATCTGTTCAAAGGTGCCAAATACCACCATGAACGGTATGATGGGAAAGGTTATACCGAAGGCCTCAAAGGTGAGGAAATTCCTGAAATCGCACGTATCATCTGCCTGGCAGACTCCTATGATGCCATGACGAGCAGCCGTGTCTATCGTCCTCGCATGACAAAACAGCAGGCAATCGATGAACTGCGCAGAAACAGTGGAACACAGTTTGACCCTGCGATGACTGAAGTATTCATACAGGCACTCAATGAAATGGAAGAAACGGAAGAAGAAGGCATTTAAGGCACTCATCAGAGAGTGCCTTTTTCGTTGGTGCATTACCTTTTTTCATCGTAATCCTTCCTGGATAAAACCACATGTGGATCGTATTTTCTGTGAAGCTGTATTATGCACATCCACTTTGGCATATAATCGCGTCTGTTCCATATCCCTTTCCATGATGATCCTTAGAAAGACGGATCACCCATCCATTCTTTCAGTTCTTCCATATCATCCTCTATCATTAGTCTGATGATCATCCTTTCAGTCTGGATTGCCTGTTTATGCATCACATATAAAGACACTTATGAATATGAGCAATCCGGATTTTACATATCATCCAGTGTATATGCATATCCGCCCTGACAGGTCGGTATACAGGGAAGTCCATTGAATGATTGATGATTCATCCTGTTGAAAAATGAGCAACAGTCTGTTGCACATATCTCAATCATTATCACGTATGATTTTCTTTCTGCATTCTATTCTTGCCCCATATACTCAGACTATGCCTCTTTACTGCAGATTTCCTTAACCTTATCCTGATCTGCCATAAAGGCATCTACAACTTCAGGATCGAAATCTGTACCACGTCCATTCTGTATGATTCTGAAGCATTCATCTAGCGGCAGTGCATCCCGATAGCACCGTTTCGCAGATACTGCATCAAATACATCCGCTACTGCTACAATACGTGCACTCAAAGGTATTTCCGTTCCTTTCAGTCCCATCGGATAACCTTTCCCATTCCACTTTTCATGATGATACATTGCAACATCATATGCCATTGTTTCATATCCTTCATCAAACAGATGACCGAATGTTTTCTTGACGATTCTACCACCCATCACAGGATGTTGCTTTATGATTTCAAATTCCTCTTCACTCAGTTTTCCTGGTTTCTGTAATACAGCATCAGGAACACCAATCTTTCCGATATCATGCATTGGTGCAGCCTTGCTTAAGCTGTTAAGATAATCCTGGTTGATAATATTCCTGTATTTTCTGTTTTTACTCATGGCATCTGCGATCAGAAGTGCATACGCTGAGGTCCTTCTAATATGCCCGCCTGTGCTGTCATCCTTGTTTTCAATCAGTGTAGCAAAGCCCATGACCATTTCATTATGGTAGTATTCCAATCCATGAATTGCCGGGTTTTCCATATTCAGATATACACTGATCATGATCAGTGTAATCGCCATGCATGATACAAGTGATTCCGGGAAGACAATCTGGATTGTCAGAATGATGACAATGAATACCAATGTTGTAACCAGCCCACCCATCTTACGCTTGGGAATACGGTTTCGGTTGATCGCAATAAATACCACTGAAAACAATGCATGAACCGCCACACTGATAAAACATGCATATACGGAAATTCCCATGGAATAATTGGTAGCATTTCCCTGCAAAAAACTGAGCTGTGGCAGATACAATATGGTCAAAGTGACAGACAGAATCACAGGAAGCATTCCAGCCATCCTGAGCCATCTGTTTTTTGGTATTCCAACTGTAACGGACACCCAATACCAGCATAAAAGAGAAATAAACAGTTCATAAGATACAAACATACCAAGATGAACAGCAAGATTGACCACTCTTGGTACTTCATTCAGATAATTGACCGTACATGCAGTAATCGCATCAAACAGTACAGCAATTTCCGCCACTACAAAACTGACATCAAAAAAACCATTGCAGTAGGACCTGCCTGCCACTTTCTTCAGATCATTTCCTTCTTTGATATATGTGTATCCGATATACAGCAGAATCAGCAGACACATGATCTGTGTTTTACACCAACCGATGACTTCCATATTTCTCACCATTGCTTTCCATCATCCATAGAGCATCCATTGATGCAAAAGGACTACCCTATAGACCACATGTAACTGTATCTATTTTACAGGAATATGGTAATGGAATACAGAAGTTGTTGCGCTATGTTAAACCTGATCTTCAAATCTGTTACTGTAGTTTGACACTTGTAAATTATGTTTCCTTCACATTATGGCTTATTTGTCCTAAATACTTCGTCAAAAATTGGCTCTTCTGCACCCAGGGTGGGCGAAAGTATGCGCACACCCTTTATTTATGCG
>CAMCSA010000052.1 GCA_945877405.1 uncultured Erysipelotrichaceae bacterium
ATTGATACGCCAAAGTATCTGAAGAAATCTGAGAAGAAGCTGAAGAAAGCACAAAGGAAGTTATCCAGGATGTATGAGAGTGCAAAGAATGATAACAGAAAACTGAGCGAATCAAAGAACTACCAGAAACAGCGTCAGAAGCTGGCTGAAATACACAAACATGTGGCAAATCAGAGAAAAGACTTTATCAGAAGAACAGCTGACAGAGAAGTTAAAAACCACGATTTCCTGTTTGCGGAAGATCTGAAAGTCAGAAATCTGATGAAAAACCACAGAGTCGCAAAAGCCATAGCTGACAGTGGATGGCGTATGTTCCTGACTCAGCTGGAATGGTGTGCCACAAAGCATGGCAGAATCTGTATTCTTGTTAATCCAAAGAATACCACACAGACATGTTCTTCCTGTGGTTATGTATGCACAGGTGATGACCATATTGCATTGGGTGTTGAAGAATGGACATGTCCTGAGTGTGGAACACATCACATACGAGATCTGAATGCGGCAATAAACATCAAAAATACCGGACTTCTTTATCTGAAAGAATCCGGTATACCGATATCTCTTAACTAGAGTATGACAGTAAATCCTGTCTCATAGCTGGCAACTCGCTATGATAACAGCCCCTTAACTGGCAGAGAAATACAGTAGCATCGTTACTGTAGGAATCGCTGTATCCGGGTAAGTTGATGCGAATGATCCTTGGATCATTCTCTTCAAGCCTGGCAATTCATTGCCGGGTAGTTGACTAAAAAATCATCCTTATGGATGATTATTCAACATGGAAGTCTGCGTAGGCAAACGGATTGTCTTCGTGCAGGCGTACAGCATGTACTTCCGGTACTTCATCGATGAGGATTGCCTGTACACCTTCCGAGATGTCCGCACTGGCCATGATGCATCCGGCACATGCGCCGACCATTGCCAGAGTACAGATACCGTCCTTATAATCGACAAATTCCACATCACCACCATCTGCCTGCAGATATGGTCTGATCTTGTTTAAAGTATGATTGATTCTGCGGATCAGATCCTGTCTTTGTGGTGTTTCTGCATTCAGAAGTTCGAAATTGATTTCCATCTCCATTGTTGATTCCTCTTTTCACACCATATAAATATAATGATATTTGAATGAGGAATCAAATAAAACGATTTCTGAAAAATGCAATGGAAGTGGAAAAGACAGGCACATTCGTATGATGACGTGTTATACTTGTTTTCGGAGTAAGTGCAATGAAATACAGAACAGGAATGATTGTAGAGGGAAGAGTTACAGGAATTCAGCCATATGGAGCATTTGTTTCATTAGATCATAATGCTTCCGGACTCATTCATATTTCTGAGATTTCAGATGGATATGTGAAGGACATCAGTTCCTTTGTTCAGCCTGGAGATAACATTAAGGTCAAGATCATTGATTTTGATCCACGATCCAGACAGGCAAAGCTGTCACTGAAGGCACTTCACAAAACACATGCGCGAAACCGCAGAAGGCAGTATGCACATTCTCGTGCAACATTGCCTTCGATGAAAATTGGCTTTTCATCCATCGCTTCTTCTTTAGAAGGGTGGATTCAGGAAGCAGAAAGGGAAATTTTAAAATGACAATGAAGTTTGACGCATCACACGGACTCCTGAAGGAAGATATTCTTTCCTATCAGGACAAGGTAACTGAACTGCACAGCGCAATCCGCAACAGAACAGGGGCCGGTAATGATTTCATGGGCTGGGTAGAATGGCCTGTTTCCTACGACAAGGAAGAATTCGAACGTATCCTCAAGGTAGCTGAAAAGGTGAAGGACAAGGCTGAAGTGCTTGTTGTCTGTGGTATCGGTGGATCTTATCTTGGCGCAAGAGCTGCGATCGAAATGATCCAGGGTATGTATTCCGACTGCAAGACAGAAGTTGTCTTTGTCGGTAACACATTCTCTTCCACATATGTTTCTCAGGTTCTCAACCACATTAAGGACAAGTCTGTTATCCTGAATGTAATTTCCAAGTCCGGTACAACAACAGAAACAGCTCTGGCATTCAGAGTTCTGCGTGATTTCATGGAAAAGAAGTACGGCAAGGAAGAAGCAAAGGAAAGAATCATCGCTACTACGGATAAGGCAAGAGGTGCTCTGAAGACTCTGGCTGATCAGGAAGGCTATGAAACATTCGTTATTCCGGATGATATCGGTGGCAGATATTCTGTCATCACTCCTGTAGGTCTTGTACCAATGGCAATCATGGGCATCGATATCAGAAAGGTATTTGAAGGTCTCAATGATGCATACAACGATCTCAACACAGCTGATCTTGCGAAGAACCCTGCATATCAGTATGCAGTAGCAAGAAGAATTCTGCAGAACCAGGGTTATGATGTTGAAATGTTTGTTACATATGAACCACAGCTGCAGATGCTTGCGGAATGGTGGAAGCAGCTGATGGGTGAATCCGAAGGTAAGGATGGCAAGGGTATCCTGCCTGACAGTGCATGCTTCTCTACAGACCTCCACTCTTTAGGACAGTTTGTTCAGGAAGGTAAGAAGGTTCTGTTTGAAACAGTGCTGGAAGTTGAAACACCAAGCGAAGATCTGACTGTTACAGAAGATCCTGCCAACCTTGATAACATGAACTATCTGACTGGCAAGTCTTATGACTGGGTTAACAAGATGGCTGAAAAGGGCACAATCGAAGCTCACGTAGAAGTCGGTGGCGTTCCAAATATTGTTGTAACTGTCCCGGATATGAAGGAATACAGCTTCGGTTATCTGTGCTATTTCTTCTTCATCGCTACAGCCATGACATGCTACCTGCTGGAAATCAATCCATTCAACCAGCCAGGTGTAGAAATCTACAAGAAGAACATGTTCAGACTGCTGGGCAAGCCAGGCTACGAAAAGTAAGATAAATGAAATGAAAAGAAGGTCATACATGAATCATCATGCATGATCTTCTTTTATTGTTGTTACAGTCAGTATTGTACGGGCATATCTTTTTAGTGGAATCGGATCATCTGAGGTGATTTCTGTAATGATGTGGATGGTATCTCCAACCTGCAGATCTTCAGGAATCAGGATGGAGATTTCGTGCGCGTCTGCTTCATATAATGGGATGTCATCTTTGATACCTTCGGCGATTTCATCGAGCTGAAGATCTCCTGCCATGATCTTTTTGTGTTGAAGCGGTGTTCTGTTTTTTCTGACGTCACATTCGAAGTAGTGGAACCAGGATACATGATCTGATGTTCTGCACTGCAAAACAATTTCCTGTCCAGGAAATACAGTCTGATTCAAAGGCTGACCCATGGAAAAAAGCGGATAATGAGATACTGTAGTGTCATAATCTGTCAATCCCCATTCGATTCTTGCGGCAAAGTCATTCTGAATATCCGTAAACCAGCGGGATAGGGAATACTGCGCTTCATACTGTTCTGTATAAGGATTGTAGTCAAGGGCGGTATTACGGTAAATGCCATGTTCATCTTCTGTAAATCTGCTGCCCCATCCTCCGTAGGATGGATGCTCTGTACTCCGTAATCCCCGATCAATCAGATACAGGAAAGAAGGAGTATCTCCTTCGGATATGAAGTCATAACGCTGGTATTCAGGATGAGCTTTCAGATAATCATCGGTACCACGCTGTTCTTCGTACAGTTCACCTTCGATCATTCTGCCATCACCCATCAGAGCATAATGATCCATAAGCGGACCTTTGTGCATCATGTATTCCTGGCACCATTGTGATTGCAGTGTTGTTGTTATGGCAGGATGATTCCGCTTCCATGCATAGGCGAAGTGCCAGAAGTTGGATGTATCCTGAATGATCCGGATATCCGGCCATTTTCTGGCAATGTAGGATGTGTAGGTGATATCCTGATCGAGGATGATATACAGAATGATATGATCACATACATTCTGATATACCTGCTGCCACTGCCCTGTATTCCGGTATCTTTCTTCTATGGTTTTTAATGCTCTGGCGGTTGTGTTTGTTCCACCCCATGTCTGAATCAGGAGCAGTTGATCGTGCTTTTGCAGAAAAAGATCAGTTAGAAATAATGATCCATCTGTTTCCTCTTCCATTTCACCGCATGCGGATCTATTGCCGATGTGGACCAGCTTACGCAGTTTTTCTGCAGATGGATAACGGGGATCATGCGATTTCAGGTTATCCTGTATTTTTTCGTAGTCATTCAGGAAAGTGTACATCCACTCTGTTCCAGTCCAGCGATATGGTGCAATCCCTTTTTCAATGTTTCCTGCATAATGGTACATGGAAGCAGTCAGAACAATGCCACAGATGTCCATATCATTGGAATAATACAGTGCACGGATAAACGAATTCATATCATCAACTTCACCATCGGTGGTAATCACGGTTCGCATTCTTTCTGTCATTGTTGAATCCTCCACTCCCATAGTAGCATGCAGATCAGGACTGAAACTGTTTCATTTTGTGAAAGATCAGTCAAAACATGTGAAAATGGTATTGTGTTCATGTAAAATAGTGACATATTGTGTGAAGGGGGAGAAGTATGAATCAGACTGTCAACAGAAACTACAGTGCAAAGGAGCTCATCAGAAGGTTTCTTCCTTACCTGATGAAATACCGGAAACTGCTTTTTTTTGATCTTTTCTGTGCATCATTAACAACACTTTGTGACATTGTATTGCCACGGATCATGTCCACGCTGACAAATACTGCCATGTATGAACCGGCAGCTTTGACAATCGGACTGATTGGTAAACTGGCTGGGCTGTATGTGGTACTGCGTCTTATCGATGCAGCTGCCTATTACTATATGTGTTCTCAGGGACATATCATGGGTGTTTATATTGAAACGGACATGCGTACGGATGCCTTTGCGCATCTGGAAACACTCAGTGATTCCTATTATGCCAACAACAAGATCGGTCAGATCATGGGTCGTATTACAAATGACCTGTTTGATGTGACGGAGTTTGCACATCACTGTCCTGAGGAATTCTTTATTGCAGCAATCAAGATTGTTGTATCTTTTGTGATTCTCAGCTTCTCTTCATTGCCTCTGACTTTGATCATCTTTGCCTGTATTCCGTTTATGATGTATTTCAGCATCAGACTGAATCATTCTTTCCGTAGTGCCACAAAGGCACAACGTGTGCAGATTGGTGAACTGAATGCCCAGGTGGAAGATTCCCTGCTTGGTCAAAGGGTAGTCAAGGCATTTACAGCAGAAGACATGGAAATGGAAAAGTTTTCTTCCGGCAATCAGGTCATGAAAGAACTGAAGAAGAAACGCTATAAGATCATGGCAACATTCAATCTTTCCACAAGACTGTTTGATGGTCTGATGTATGTTGTGACAATTATTGCAGGAGGTCTTTTCATGGTCTATGGAAAGATCAGTGCAGGTGATATGGTTGCCTACATGTTATATGTCACAACACTGATCGCAACCGTGCGCAGAATCGTTGAATTCTCTGAACAGTTTCAGATGGGCATTACAGGTATTGAGCGATTCTTTGAAATCATGGATACACCATCGGATATCATTGATAAACCCGATGCAGAAGATATTGTTGTGGAAGGTGGTAATATCACCTTTGATCATGTGACATTTGAATACCCGGATGATCATAACCGTGTCCTCCATGATATCTGTCTTCAGATCCGTGCTGGAGAAAATCTGGCACTGGTTGGTGAATCCGGTGGTGGTAAGACAACATTGTCCTCTTTGATTCCACGTTTCTATGATACGACGGAAGGCAGTATTCTGATTGATGGTCAGGACGTCAAGGATGTGACCTTAAAGAGTTTAAGAAGAAATATCGGTATCGTACAGCAGGATGTATATCTGTTTTCTGGTACAGTATATGACAATATTGCCTATGGTAAGCCTGGAGCAACCATGGAAGAAGTAGTTCATGCAGCAAAGCTTGCTGGTGCAGATGAATTCATCATGCAGCTGCCGGAAGGTTACCACTCCTATGTTGGTGAAAGAGGCATCAAGCTTTCCGGTGGACAGAAGCAGAGAATTTCAATCGCCAGAGTGTTTCTGAAGAATCCGAAGATTCTTCTTCTGGATGAAGCAACCAGTGCACTTGACAATGAAAGCGAACTGCTGATTGAACAGTCATTGCAGCAGCTTTCCCAGGGACGTACAACACTGACGATTGCACATCGTCTGACGACAATCCGTCATGCGGACAGAATTATTGTCCTTGGTAAAAACGGAATTGAAGAAGAAGGCAATCATGAGCAGCTCCTTGAGAACAAGGGTGTTTACTGGCGTCTTTGGAATGGTATCTCGAAGCAGGAGATGACAGCATGACTCAGGTGAAAGATGAACAGTACGTCAGAATGACGGAAACACCTGTATCAAAACTGATTATTTCACTTGGAATTCCGACCATTATCTCCATGCTTGTTACAAGCATCTATAACATGGCGGATACCTACTTTGTCGGAACATTAGGTACTTCAGCCAGTGGAGCAACCGGTGTCGTATTCGGTCTGATGGCAATTCTGCAGGCATTTGGTTTCATGTATGGCCATGGTGCAGGTTCCAATATTGCGATCCGTCTTGGAAACCATGAAGAAAACAGCGCAAGAATCTTTTCTGCAACTTCCTTCTGGCTTTCCATTATGACAGGTATTGTGATCTGTATCACCGGTATGGTGTTCATGACACCTATGATGAGACTGATGGGCAGTACCGATACGATTCTTCCTTATGCATGTACCTATGCATTCTATATTCTGATTGCTGGCCCTGCCATGACATCCGGATGTGTCATGAACAACATTCTCCGTTATGAAGGAAAGGCATTCTATGCCATGATCGGACTGACAAGCGGAGGTATTCTGAATATATTCCTGGATTATCTGATGGTAAGAGTGCTGCAGCTTGGCATTGGCGGAGCAGGACTTGCAACATGTATTTCACAGTATGTATCCATGGTGATTCTGATGATTCCATATCTGAGAAAACAGACGATTTCCTCCTTCCATGTACGCTACATTGCGAAAACTGCAGAACCATATCAGCGCATCATTGCCAATGGCATGCCTTCCTTATGCAGGCAGGGACTCAACAGTGTTTCGACAATGGTACTGAATACAAGTGCTGCAGCTTTTGGGGATCCGGCGGTTGCGGCGATTTCCATCGTCAACCGTATTGTCAATTTCCTGTTCTGTGTAGCGGTTGGAATCGGACAGGGATTCCAGCCGGTATCCTCCTTCAACCATGGGGCAAGACTGCACAGCAGGGTGAAGGCAGGATTCTTCTTTGCGATGAAACTTGGTGCGGTATTACTGCTTGGTTTAGCGGTGTTTGCCTATTTCAATGCGGCTGCTCTTGTCACCTTCTTCCGTGATGATGAGCTTGTCATTTCCATCGGGCAAAGAGCATTGCGTGCACAGAGTATTTCGTTAATCATGACACCGATTACTCTGTATGCCAATATGCTGTTTCAGTCGATCGGTTCTTCCCGTAAGGCAACATTTCTTGCGGCATTAAGAAGCGGGCTTGTACTGATTCCTGTTGTATTTACTTTGACAAAGCTGTTCGGCATGGATGGACTTGTTGTTTCTCAGGCAGTATCAGAAGTCATTTCCGCTTTAATCACTGTACCGTTTATTGTGACCTACTTTCACAATATGCCAGATGATGGCATGGAATATAACGATTAACAGAAAAACATCTGCAATGTGCAGATGTCATAATCCGAAGATCTGTAATGTAAATCCTGCGATCAGTCCGCATGCAAGTGTGGCAAGCAGGATTTTTGTATTATCTTTGAAGTCTGGATTGACTCTGTATAACATGATCATACCTGTACCTGCATTGACAAGCAGGCCGGCACATACAGCCGAGAAAGGGATGACACTGTCAATATACATCGTTGTCAGAATAATACTGGAGGCACAGCTTGGAATCAGTCCTGTCAGTCCACAGAACAGCACGGATTGAGAAGGGTGTGCCAGGATGAAATCACGAATAACTTCTTCCCCGATCAGTTCAACGATTCCATTGAATACAAAGATTGTGACAAACAGCCAGATGGATACCTGCAGTGTATGCATGCATGCAGAATAAAGAATACCATGAGAATGATCGTCGTGCTCTCTTTGACAGAAATCATCCACATTAATCGTTCTGTGTCTGGATAACAGATCAAATCCATACCCGGCAATCAGTCCGACGATCAGTTTGACACCAAGAATCGGTGTGATCAGAGAAAGATCCGCCTGCATGCCAAGCATGATGGAAAGCATTTCATCACTGCTGGAAAGAAAGATCGCAACAAGAGTTCCTGCGGAGATGACTCCGGTTGCATACAGGGAGGAAGCTGCAGTTGCAAAACCGCAGCTTGGCAGCAGTCCAAACAGTGTTCCGGCAAGTGGATTGATTCTTCTGTGTCTTTCCAGGAAACGCTCCATTTTATGTCCTGCCTGGTTTTCCATCCATTCCAGAAACAGATAGATGACAAATAGAAACGGGATGATCTTGGTTAAGTCCAGAAGTGTATCGATCAGTACATCAAGCATCAGTTCGCCCATGTCAGCTTTCCTTCCAGACCTTCTGTGTAAGATGCATACAGATCACCGACCTGAATTGTATCGGTATCCTGTTTCTGCTGTTCACTCATAATCCAGATGACATCAACCGTATTTCCTGTTTCATTCTGATATGCATCGATCAGAGCTTTTCCTTCTTCAATGCTTAATGTAAATAATGCAGTGGAAAGACAGTCGGCATCACCTGAGTCCGGGGTCAGGATGGAAACGGAACGGTACAGGGTTGCGGGATAGAGTGTTTCCGGATCGATGATATGGGAATAACGGTTTCCATCTTCACCGATATAGTATCTTTCGTAGTCGCCGGAAGTGACGACAGATACAGGTTCAGGCAGTTCGATTGTAACGATGCCATCGGTATATGTACCGGAAGGGTCGGCAATACCGATTCTCCATGGAGTGCCATCCGGTTTGTCACCGACAAGACGGATGTTGCGTCCAACATTCAGGAATCCTGCTTCCATGCCTTCTTCCATCATTTTCGCAGCCGCATATTCAGCCGCATATCCCTTGGCAATACCACCGACATCCAGAGATACTCCTTCTTCTGTAATATAGACTGTAGACTTTTCTTCATCGATGACAACATTTTCCCAGCCTCCTTTTTCATGGGCTGTCTGAAGTTCATCAATGGATGGAACAGGACCATATTTTCCGTCTGTATTCAGTTCAATGCCTTCTGTGCGGTAGTTATGCCATACTTTCAGCAGGGAGCCCTGGGTGATATCGAATTCATTTTCTGAAAGATCATAGAACATCTTTGCGCGTTTCAGCATATCGATGATCAAAGGATCAACCTCAACCGGAGCAATACCTGCATTGTCGTTGATGGTTTTCAGGTTGTTGATTCCCTCGTAGTCGTGATAGATATCAAACAGCTGGTTGCAGTAAGTCAGAAGATCCAGTGAATCCTCATATCTTTCTTTTGCTTCAGCCTGTGATGTTGTATATTCCGAATAGGAATAAACGGTATCAAATATTTCCGCAATGGATGTATTTGCATAGGTTGTAATCTGTTTTTCTGATGATGCTGAGGTGTTGCTGCAGCCTGCCAATAGACTCATCACCAGTACTGTATTCACTATATTCTTCATTTTCATACGCGCGGCATTATAGCATGTTTCCCTTATCATTCCAAACAATTCGATGCCTGTTCAACTGTTCAAGCAGGAATGGCATTCCATGTTACCTGTTATTACGGTATAATCATGTCACATGAATCAGATGGAGAAAAGCTTATGAGTTACGATTACGAAGAATATGAAAGAGCCTGTGAAAAAATCCGGGAAGATAACGAGGGATATCTGGCGTTATTTGAAAAAGATCTCATTGCATCGGGTCTTTCCAAAAAGACAATCGGTCGACATGTTTCGAATGCCAGTTTTTATATCAATGATTTCCTTCTGTATGATGATGCCAATCCAATGCGTGAAGGAACCTGAGTTTTCAAGTAGTGACTATTTCTGAATATTCAATCACGGCTTACTTAAGCCGTTTTTTAATGCAAATTATGTCAAATATTTTGATTTTGTACCTAGCGTATTCTAACGGATTGTGATATAATAGATGCGGAGGTGCATCATTATGTC
>CAMCSA010000053.1 GCA_945877405.1 uncultured Erysipelotrichaceae bacterium
TCCTGCTTGAGTGGTGTAAAGAACATGAGATCGGAACTCTTGCGCTTGGCTCAAACGCCTTCTGGAAACAGGATGCCAACATGGGAAAGCAGAATAACCAGAGCTTTGTCCGTATTCCTTTTGATATGCTGAAATCAATGATTGAGCTGAAGACTTGTGCGTATGGTATCACAGTTACAGGAACAGAAGAGTCATACACAAGCAAAGCAAGTTTTCTGGATCATGATGAGATACCTGTACATGTCAGCGGCAGTAATAAGAAGCACAGCTTCTCCGGTAAGAGAACAAAGCGTGGTTTATACAGGTCACCTGATGGAACTCTTATCAATGCAGATCTAAATGGTGCAGCCAATATTCTGAGGAAAGCAGGATATGACACATCGTATGTACAGCTATCTGGATTGTTGAATCCGAAAATCATCAGATTTGCAGATCTGAACAGTAAGTAACTGTGTAAAAACAGTAGAGGTCGAGTGAACCGACCATTGTGGAAACAGTACATGAATCATGTACATGCCTGCATAAATCAAAATCCATGTGGTAGTACAAAAGAGTACATCACAAGGATACCCTATCTGAACTGTGTATCAGGTGGGGTAGTTCATTGCGATCGTCGAAGTTACAATATTTGGTGTACACTTATTAATCAAATACTGATCAGTTTTCTCATCCTCGATTCAGGATATCACAGGGGCGATCGATCAGAATATGTCGCCTGGTATATATGATCTGTATCATTACTTCAGAAGTGGAAACAGTTTCTTGTATGGATATCGGTGAATCTCCTTTTTTGTGCATAACAACCATGCATCCCCTGGATGATCTGCTCTGCCGGTTCTTGCGGTACGATGGATCAGTTGTTCCTGGGTATCTGGAATATCATACAGGATGACCGTATCCACTCCTGGTATATCAATTCCTCTTTGCGCAACAGCTGTCGCACATAATACATGTATTGTTCCATTCCGAAAGTCTTCCATGATCTTTTTTCTTACATGCCAGTTCATATCTGAATGAATGGAGGCACAGCTGAAGCCTTTGCTTTGCATGTTGTTACATACAAAGTCTGCAGTCGCTTTCCGGTTTGTAAAGATGATGGTGGAACGATGTGCTTTTTCAAGGATCTGTGCGCATCGGTTCAGTTTATGTCCTTCATCCGTCTGAATCAGATGAACTTTCCTCTGTAATGGAATGACTGTTTCCTGTTCAATATGCACATTGACCGGTTCTTTCAGGATGGATGTACATAATGCCTTGAGGCTATCCTGCCATGTGGCGGAAAGCACCAGTGTCTGATGGTCAGGTAAAGCAGAGATGATACTTTGTACATCTTCAATAAATCCCATCTGCAGCATTTCATCTGCTTCATCCAGAATCAGTGTTTCGATGCTTTTTGGTTTCAGCGTATGCCTGTAGATATGATCCAATACTCTGGATGGAGTTCCAACAACAATATCTGCACCATTTCTGGATGAGCGAATCTGCACCTTCATATCCATACCACCGGTTAATACAATGGTGCGATAGCCTTCTATATGAAGCAATAGATTGCGGATTACCGATGCTACCTGCATGCACAACTCTCTTGTAGGGCATAGAATCAGTGCCTTTGGCATATGTTTTCCTTTTCCCTGTAATACAAGAGAATTCAATACCGGTAATACATAGGCGAGTGTTTTGCCAGAGCCTGCTGGAGCATGGACAAATACATCCTTTCCTTCCAGTGCTGATGGAATGACCTGTTTCTGTACATCCGTAAATGTCTCGTAATACAGGCGATGTAACGCCTGTCTGTATTCTTCTTTGATCTGTTGCATGGTTACAGGGTAACACAACTTTTCATTTTGGAAAAGAAGTGCTAAAATGCAGAGGTTAAAGGGAGATCAGAATACATGAGTACATTTGAATATACACCAAAGGGTGTCTGCTCCAGAAAGATGATCTTTGATCTGGATGGTGATGTCATCAACTCCGTTGAAGTCATCGGTGGTTGCAATGGTAACCTCAAGGGCATTGCTTCATTGTTGAAGGGACAGAATGTCAATGAGATCATCAGCCGTCTGGATGGCATTACATGTGGTCCTAAGTCCACATCCTGCCCAGACCAGATTGCGCAGGCACTCAAAGCATATAAGGCACAGTAACATGGCACCCCACAAGGGTGTTTTGTTTTATAATATTTAGGAATTAAAGCGGGAATCCTCGGCCATTCAATGACCGAGATGAAAGCGTCTTTTTTTTTTATTTGAAAAGTCAATGTTTCAGCATAAATAAGCAATATTTTGACACTGTTGTGTGATATAATATATGTGTAGGAAGCGAGTTGTATTTATGCCAAAAGTACGCAAAAGAAAGACAACAGAATTTGATAACAATCCAGTTAAGAGTGTTTTTCTGTATGGCAATCCTAACAAGGGAAAACTCGCTATCCTGTGGCAAATGGAACGTAAGTATGTCGAACTCATCAACTTCAATATTGAAGCATTGACGAATATTCCGGATATATACCTTCAGCTTATCAAAAACGACAAGAAAGATCCGTATATCAGGCTCCTGCAAAAGCAGCTCCGACCAAAGGATATCAATTCCGCTTTCTGTCAGAACGCTTTTGATTCTGCGTTTACCAAACTGTCAAATCGTCTTGATGCAATCCGTCTTGAAATGCTCAAAACAACTGATAGTATATTTTGCAAGTCTAAAGTGTTATTTGGTTTGAGCCTTAATCATGCCTCCAAAGACGAAATGACTGCTTTCATACGCGAATTGATCCGAACAGCCAAGAAAGATGTTTCTTTCTATCAAGAATGTCTTTCTACATTAACGGATATGTCGGATGCCGAATTCGATATACAGACGTTTGAACTCTTTGATCTGTATGACATGATCTCTGCACAGTACAAGGTTCCTTACACCAAAAGTGAAGCAATTCCTTTTGATAGCAGACTGATGTGTATCGAAAAATCTGAGTCTACTGAAATGCCTTATGTCATCACACTGACAAATCCTTTTGAAAAGGGAAAGAGATTTGCTGTACCCTTAAATACAAGCAAGCATTCTTTGCATAAGATCAGCTGTAATGACATGGCCTCTACTATAACCGTTAAACCACAAGGCACGAAACTTCGTGTAGGCTGGTCTTATTCCAAAAAGCTCAAAGAGCCAAAGACAGACAAGACAATCGGTGTAGATACAGGCATCAAAGATGCTTTCTTCTTATCTGACGGAACATCTGTTGGAACCATGAAGAATGTGATTGATTTCTATCACTCTGAGGTAGAACCAGCATTTGCACAGTTAAGCAGCTTGCGTAACAAGAAGAGAAGTATCAGCTATTATGTACGCCATCATTCCAATCTTCCAAATGATGTGAGACGTTCTCTCATCAGTAAAATGGACAGGTTGGAACAGATGATCCGAACAGCTGAAGCTCCATATCGTAAGAAACGTGCTTATTACAACATGCTCGATCACGAGATACGTCAGGACGTAGATCAATACATATCATGTATTTCACATGACACCTTAACCGTACTTGAGCTGTTGGACATCAAGGAGTTTGAGAAATCCCGTAAACTTAATGGTGATCTTTCGACTTTTGCACGAGGACAACTGCAACGGAAGCTGATGGAAGAACTGAACTGGTATGGATACAGTTACGTAGAAGTACCGCCGGATTACACAAGTCAGACATGCCCTGTATGCAGCTGCTGTAACAGTCTGAATCGCAGCAAGACAGACAACAAGAAGTTCAGGTGTACATGTTGTGGATACGAAGATGATGCAGACCACGTTGGTGCAATCAACATTAGAAACCGTGCAACAGACACAGAACTTCTTGCTATATGTAGTAGTGCCAAAAACCACAAAGCGCTACAGTCTGGCGTTAAAAAACTGTTGGATTCCAGAAATATTGACTGGATAAACAAGAGCCTTACAACACCGATTCTGCAGGAGCCAGAGAAAGTAATTTCTCTGAGCTGATGCAGAACATATGAACTACCGCTTTCTGTACATGGCATGTCCATGTATGGAATGTAACGAGAAGATATAGACTGGTACATAGCCTACGGACTATATGATTGGATATATTTTCAAATTATCGGCTGAAAGCCGAACACTTAGATGCTCGGTCATTCAATGGTCGAGTAGTTCACTATGCAGAAAACACAGAAAACAGATCAGCTCATGCAGTATGTACAGAAGGAATGGAAACTGCTTGTTCTGATTACGATAACAGGGCTGATCTACAACATCGGTCTTGCTTTATTTCCATATATGGAAGGTCAGCTTGCCCAGTGTCTTTCCGATATCCTGAACTTTCAGGCAGACAGGAAGGATATGGCAGTCCTTGTACTGATTTATATTGTGGTCGTGTTGATCGTACAGCTGGCAAGGTTTTTCAAACGCCTTTTTGTACGATACATGGCCAATCACATCAACCGACGTATGAAACTGGTTCTGTACAATCATCTGATTCATACGCCAATCAGCACATTTGATCTGGATGCGGGAAGTCTGCTTTCGCGCACACTCAAGGATGTGGATGACTGTGTGGAAGGCATCCGTAAGACAGTTACGGAAATCTTTGATACAGGGATTGCAATGCTTTCCTATGTTGTGACTTTATGTATGTATGACTGGAAACTGACACTTGTGGCAGGCATCTTTCCACCACTTGCATTTTTCTTTGCCCAACGGATGAAGAAAACAGTCACATCACTGGAAGTACAGGCAAGGAAGAGTCGTGATCTTGCCAATCAGCTTGTTGTCGATCGCATTGCATCTTTACCTTCCTATCGCAGTGCAGGTTGTGAAAGTAATGTGGATGAGCATGTCAGTCAGGCATTTGATCATATGAAAACATCTGTTTCAAAAGCACAGTTTGCTGTTGTAGGAATCAGTCCTGTCTATCGGGCAATCTGCCTGCTTGGCATGATCTTTGTTTTTTTGATCGGGATCCAAAGGATACAGAATGGCATATGGAATATTGCTGTATTGACTGCCTATATCAGCTGTTATACAAGAGTTTCTTTGAAAACGTCCAAGTCAGCAGCTCTGTTCAATGCCATGACAAGATCTCGTGTCTGCTGGGAAAGGATACGGGAAAAGATGCACGATGTACAGGATGAAACACATGTACCACATCCCATCAGAAATATCGATGTTTCCATTCCTGTGGCATATTATGATCCAACCATACCGGTATTACATGATATTCATCTGCATTTTGAAAAGGGTACGATCACCGGTATTACCGGACGGGTTGCCTGTGGTAAGACATTACTGGCACAGATTCTTTCTGGAATGCATGAAACCCAGGGAAGTGTAATGGCTGATGGAAGTCCATTATCCATGTACGATGTTGCGTATTGTACCAACCGTCCACAGATTTTTAATGATACGATCCTCAATAACATTACACTTGGGAAAGATGGTGACATCCAACAGGTATTACAGGATGTATGCCTGGATCAGGAAACGGATCTCAATCAGAATGCAGGAGAAATGGGATGTCATCTTTCCATCGGTCAGCAGGCAAGAGTGGCTCTTGCCAGAGCTCTATATTCTGGAAGATCTGTTCTTGTTCTGGATGATCCGTTTGCTTCTGTAGATACACAAACGCAGAAACAGATTCTTATGACATTAAAAACCAGATACAATGATCGCATGATGATCATCTTTTCCCATCGTCTGGACTGCTTTGATCGGATGGATCAGGTCATCTGTATTCAAAATGGTACCTGTGTATGTGGCACGCATGCATCATTGATGGAAAGTAATACGGAATATCGTACACTGGTACAGTTACAGTGTGAAAGGGTGGCTGTATGAAGCAGAAACATCGCAGTGTTGTTTTCCAGGCAATCCTGGCAGCTGTCCGCTCCCATCCGTTTTCTGCAGTGTCCATGATTGTGTCCATCATCGGATGTATTGTGGCTGGACTGATTCCACCATTACTGATGGAACAGATCATCAATCAGATTCTGGATGGGAATATGGATGTGATGGGACTCTGTATCCTTTGGATCACTATTTCCATTGCTGGATGTATCTTAGAAGCTTGCAGAGAAGGTGCAATCATCATTACAGGTCAGCATGTGCTGTATCACTTGCGATCAGCTTTATTAAACAAGCTGAAAGTTCTTGATACTGCCTATTTTGATCAGCATGGGGCTGGAGAGATTTCCTCCATCATCATTTCTGATACTGACAGTGCAGGTACTGTTTTTACCGGTGGAATTGTATCGATGGTTGCGGATGCATGCAGTCTGATCGGCATCCTGTTTGTGATCGGAGTGAAAAGTACTGGTCTTTTCCTGCTTGTTGTATGTGTATTACCACTTGTGGCACTGTATACAAGGAAAGTTCAGAAAAAGATGCTGGTAAGTCAGAAAGAAAACAGACAGGCAGTCAGTGAAAGTGCAGCTATCCTTCCTGAAACAAGACAGACATATGAAACAGTATATGGCTATCAGGCACAGCCATATATGGAAAAACGGTTTGATCGTACCATTGAGAAAGGGTATGCTGCATTACGGCATGTATCATTTTACGATGCGGTTTATTCCCCGGTTATTGTAACGGTTTCCTCATTGTTGACAGGTGTGATGATGTGTCTGATTGCTGGTGTTACCGGTATGACAGCTTTATTTGGAGTATCGGCTGGAACAGGCGTTGCTTTGATGACCTATATCACAAAGATCTTTGATCCGATTGAAAGTCTGGGAAAAGAGATTCAGGCGATCCAGGAAGCACAGGCTGCCTTCTGCAGACTCAATGACTTCATGGCTTTGCCTGAAAAAAGAACGTCAGATACAGCCATCTTACCTTACACCCATCAGATTGAAATGAGTCATGTATCATTTGGTTATACAGATGGACAGCCCGTATTACACGATTTCAGCATGAGCGTTGATAAAGGTCAGCATATCATTGTGACAGGTCGAACTGGAAGTGGGAAGAGTACGCTGTTTGCTTTGATGCAGGGCATGTATGAACCACAGTCAGGAATGATTCTTGTGGAAGGCAGAAATCCATATGGCTTATCGGAAAAAGACAGGCGAGAGCTGTTTGGTGTTGTGGAACAGAAAACAGCACTGATTGAAGGAAATCTTCGTGTACAGCTGACTTTGCACCGACTAGAGATTCATGATGAAACACTTGTTTCAGCTTTGCGTACAGTCGGGTTGTATGACTGGTATACCGGTTTACCCGATGGGCTTGATACAGAAAAGGATCAGCTGCAACTGTCCGATGGACAGCTGCAACTGCTATCGATCGCAAGAGCGATTGTATGCAATCCTAGGATTCTATTGATGGATGAAATGAATGCATCGATTGATGCATCCACAGAACAGATGGTCAATCAGGCATTACAGAAGGTGGCAGAAGGAAGAACAGTCATTTCCATTGCCCATCGCAGAAACGTATTTGAAAACGAAACTGTCATTGATCTGCAAAGCATTGCTCAAATGCATGGTTTCCCGTATAATTTGACAGAAATGAGGTAAAAAACATATGTACCAGAAAGGTGAAAATATAGGATTTGAATCAATGGATGGAATCTGGACGGATTACAGGGATCACGTCTGGTATTTCTTCATCAAGGATCGCGTTTGGGTTGGGGAAGAACGCCACAATGCCCTGCATAATCAGATGAGCATATCATTTTTTTCCAAAGGATGCGTAGATGGTTTCCTGCTTGAAATTGAGGACTGCCTTGAAACAAGTGATATTCCTTTATGTGTCAAGGATGCCGATGCATCATTCTTTGATACACTGGAAGAAAAGAAAGATGAAAGCTGGGCACTTGTGCTTGTGGATGAAGATGGAATAGTAGCAGCCATCAGAAACGGCATGTTTTCCAAAGAAAACAGCGACATGCTGAAGCAGCTGTTATGGAAAAGAAAAGACGAAGGCTACACATCGGAAAACTTTGATGCTGCCTACGATAAGATCATGGCACTTTATGAGCCATACCAGTTGGAACAGTTTAATCAGTTTGTACAGAAGGAGGGCAGGAAATGACAGTCGCACTGATCATTGCAGCAGTTGTACTGATCCTGGATCAGATCACAAAATTTCTGATCAGCTCCAATATGGTGCTGTTTGAAGATATCCCGGTGATTTCCGGTTTCTTTCATATCACCTATGTACAGAATACCGGTATGGCATGGTCCATGTTATCAGGGCAGCAGTTTCTGTTATCTCTTGCGGCATTTATCGCAATCGGAGTCATGTTGTGGGTGCTGATCTACCGTAAACCGGATGCTGTAACGACTGTTTCCATCGGATTTATGATGGCTGGTGCAGCAGGTAATCTGATTGACCGTCTGATGTTCAACTATGTTCGGGATTTTCTGAATTTCTACATCTTCGGTTATGATTTTCCGGTATTCAATGTCGCAGATATAGCCTTATGCATCGGTGTGGGATTACTCATACTGGATGCATTCATTGAAGAGAGAAAGGAGAAGACACAATGAGTCATATGGAATGGACAAGTGAAGAAAGTGGTATCAGACTGGATAAGTTCCTTTCCACTGTATCTGATCTTTCCCGTACAAGAGTACAGGAACTGACAAAGGCGGGGGAAGTTTTTGTCAATGGAACAGCTGAGAAAAGCTCCTATAAAGTACAGGTGGGGGATGTTGTCAGCTGTGATATTCCAGAAGATGCACCAACGGATATCATTCCACAGGATATTCCACTGGATATCCTGTATGAGGATGAAGACATCATTGTTATCAATAAGCCAAAGGGAATGGTTGTCCATCCTGCTCCTGGCAATCCGGATGGTACATTAGTCAATGCGCTGTTATACCACTGCAGGGACCTTTCCGGGATCAATGGTGTCATCCGACCTGGGATTGTTCACCGCATTGACAAGGAAACAACCGGATGTATTGTTGCCTGCAAGAATGATGAAGCACATCGCAGTATTGCTTCTCAATTGGAAAACAAGACATGCCATAGAGAATACATGGCACTTGTGGAAGGTAATATTGCCAATGAGGCAGGTTTGATTGATGCACCAATCGGCAGAGACCGCAAGGACAGACAGAAAATGGCTGTTACGGAATATAACTCCAAAGAAGCAAAAACACATTTCCGTGTGAAAGAAAGATTCGGTAAATACACATTGCTGGACTGCTCTTTGGAAACAGGCAGAACCCATCAGATCCGTGTACATATGAAATATATCAATCATCCGGTTGTCGGAGATGACAAATATGGACATAAGTGTCCGCTGATGGATACCCAGGGGCAGGTATTACATGCCTACAGGCTTACACTCAAGCACCCACGCACAGGCAGAAAGATGAGCTTTGAAGCTCCTTTACCGGAATACTTTGAAAAGCTGCTGACGATTCTGCGCGCACAACAGTGAGGTAACAATATGGATAAAAGAACAGATAACGTACTGACATGGGAAGAATATTTCATGGGGCTTGCTCATCTGTCCGGATTGCGATCCAAGGATCCCAATACACAGGTAGGTGCTGTTATTGTTGATGAAAACAACAGAGTCGTATCCATCGGCTATAATGGCTTTCCAAGTGGTGTATCCGATGATGAATTCCCTTGGGGCAGAGAAGGTGGTGTACTGGATACAAAATATGCCTTTGTTGTGCATGCCGAACTCAATGCCATTCTGAATTCACAGCGATCCGTACGTGGATGTACGATTTATGTATCTCTGTTTCCATGTAATGAATGTGCAAAAGCCATCATACAGTCAGGTATTCGCAGAATCGTATATGAGTCTGATAAATATGATGGTGTTGATACAAACATCGCTTCCAAGCGTATGTTACGTGCGGCAGGGGTGGAACTTGTTCGCATCAGCAACACGGTAAAGCTGACCGTTGAAAAAGCAGAAAATGGTCCGGATCACGGATAAGTAAGTGAACTACTCGGCCATTGAATGACCGAGCATCTGAGTACTCGGCTTTCAGCCGA
>CAMCSA010000054.1 GCA_945877405.1 uncultured Erysipelotrichaceae bacterium
TCCTTATCAGGTGAGCTGAGAAACATAAGACTGTCTGCAGATAAATGTGGGCAGTCTTTTTATGTGCCAGAAGCATTTTGCGACAGATCAGACCTGAATCATAAACATGTTTTTAAATGAAATACAAATGTGTTTGGGATGTGAAAGCAGAATGATAGTTTAGGAAAACTGCCACATTGAAAACTTTTCATAGAATGCAAATGTTTACATATTTTCATTGAAAAACATGCAGAAAATGATTGCATTCGATTTTTTGACTGTTATAATCGTAATCACATTAATAAAAAAGAAAAGCGAGGGAAAGATTTATGAAGTTCAATTCCGTAATGAAGAGTGGATTAGCCGCACTCATGTCACTCTCACTTGTTGCTTGTGGAGGTTCTTCTGCTTCTACATCAACTGGTGGTTCTGCAACTGGTACAACAGCTTTCAAAGTTGGTGGTACAGGTCCTACAACAGGTGATGCTGCGATCTACGGTCAGGCTGTTGAAAACGGCGCAAAGCTTGCAGTAGAAGCAGTTAATGCTGCTGGTAAGGTTGCTCTGGAATTCAATTTCCAGGATGACCAGGCTGATGGTGAAAAGGCAAGTACTGCTTATAACACTCTGATTGACTGGGGCATGCAGGTGTCTATCGGTGCTACTACTTCCGGTGCAGGTCAGGCATTATCTCCTCTGTTTGTACAGGATGATATCTTTGCAATCACACCTTCCGGATCTTCTACAGCTGTAATCTATCAGAATACTGAAACAAATACTAATCCTTATGGAAATGTATTCCAGATGTGCTTTACAGATCCTAACCAGGGTGTCGCATCTGCTGACTATATCTCTGCTAACAAGGATCTTGGTACAAAGGTAGCAATCATTTACAGAAACGATGATAACTACTCTTCCGGTATCACAGACAAGTTCAAGGAAGAAGCTGGCAAAGTTGGTCTTGAAATCGTATACACAGGCGGTTTCGCTAATGGTACAACAGACTTCTCCGTATATGTAACAGCTGCTAAGGATGCAGGTGCAGACGTTGTCTTCCTGCCGATCTACTACCAGCCAGCTTCTCAGATTCTTGCTGAAGCAAACAAGCAGGGTTACACACCAACATTCTTCGGATGTGATGGTATGGATGGTATCCTGACAATGGAAGGTTTCGACACAACACTTGCTGAAGGCCTTTACATGCTGACACCATTCGCAGCGGATGCTGCAGATGATGCAACAGTTGACTTTGTTACTAAGTATAAGGATGCTTATGGTGAAACACCAAACCAGTTCGCAGCGGATGCTTACGATGCTGTTATGGCTATTGCTCAGGCTCTTGAAAAGGCAGGTGTTTCCGCTACAGATACACAGGCTGATATCACAGCAGCTCTGAAGACACAGTTCACTTCCATGACATTCGATGGTTTGACTGGCACAGGCGTCACATGGAACGAAAACGGTGAAGTTTCCAAGGATCCTAAGGCAATCGTCATCCAGGATGGCGCTTACGTAAGCGCTGAATAACTTCAGGCTTTATTAGAAGGCTGTTGATTGAAGGAATCAATGACAGCCTTCTTTCGTAGTTTTAAGTAAAGGGGGAATTACTTATGGCATTTCTTTCATATCTGATTGGTGGTCTGGGTCTTGGAAGTGTATATGCGATTATCGCTCTGGGTTATTCCATGGTTTACGGTATTGCCAAAATGCTGAACTTCGCACATGGTGATGTCATCATGGTCGGTGCTTTCATGGCTTACTTTGCCATCAGCAAATATCATCTTCCGGTACTGGTTGGTGTAGTGTTGGCAGTTGTTGTATGTACGATTCTGGGTGTTGTCATTGAACGTCTTGCCTATAAGCCGTTACGGCATGCATCCAGCCTTTCTGTACTGATTACGGCAATCGGCGTATCCTATTTCCTGCAGAACAGTGCCATGCTGTTATGGGGAACAGATACAAAGATCTTCCCGACAGTATTGAGTGGATCACTTACAGTCGGTTCACTGTCAGTTCCATATCTGACTCTGATTACAATCCTGACATGTATTGTTATCATGATTGTACTGACTTTATTCATCAACAGAACAAAAACAGGACGTGCAATGAGAGCGTGTTCTGAGGATAAGGGTGCAGCTGCATTAATGGGTATCAATGTCAATCGCATCATTTCCATAACTTTCGCAATCGGTTCGGGTCTTGCGGCAATTGCATCCATCCTGCTTGTTGCGACATATCCATCTGTTTATCCGACACTTGGATCCATGCCAGGTATCAAAGCCTTCACTGCTGCGGTATTTGGCGGTATCGGTTCCATTCCAGGTGCATTCCTGGGTGGTCTTGTTCTTGGTGTTGTTGAGAATCTTTCCCGTGCCTATATTTCCACACAGCTTTCAGATGCAATCGTATTCATGGTGCTGATTGTAGTGCTTCTGATCAAGCCAACCGGACTTTTAGGTAAGAAGGTCAATGTAAAGGTATAAGGGGTGTTATGGTATGAAACTGTTGAAATCTCTGCTGAATCAGCGTACCAGAAGCAGAACGGTTACGTTTGCACTGGTTATTGCTGCCTACATTGGAGTTACCGTATTTAAAGCTTCCGGTAACATGACACGAATGGTATCCTCTTTGCTTGTTCCGGTATGCTGTTATATCGTTGCGGCAATCGGTCTGAATCTGAATGTCGGTTTTTCTGGCGAACTGAATCTTGGTCAGGCCGGATTCATGTCTGTTGGTGGTTTTACAGCTGCCATTGTCAATGGACTGACGCTGTCCATGATTCCAAATGATATCATCAGGCTGATTCTGTGCATCATTGCCGGTGCCATAATGGCTGGATTTGTCGGCTGGCTGATTTCGATTCCAGTTTTGAAACTGGAAGGTGACTATCTGGCAATCGTTACACTGGCATTCGGACAGATCATCATGTCATTGCTCAATAACCTTTATGTTGGTGTTGATAAGGCTGGCGTACACTTTGCATTTATGACGAACACTCTTTCTTTACAGGAAGGAGGAAAGATGATTGTATCCGGACCGATGGGTGTTACCGGTAACACAATGATCTCGAGCTTTACTGCAGGATTTGTCCTGATTCTGGTTTCTCTGTTTATCGTATTCAACCTGATGTACAGTAAAGAAGGTCGTGCAATTCAAGCATGCCGTGATAACAAGATTGCTGCGGAAACAGTAGGAATCAGGGTGTCTTCTACAAAGACACTGGCATTTGTTCTTTCCAGTGCGCTTGGTGGAGCTGCTGGTGCACTGTACATGATGAACTATTCATCAGTGGCTGCAACGAAGTTTGACTTCAATACATCCATTCTGATTCTTGTATATGTTGTACTTGGTGGACTGGGCAACATGACAGGTACTGTCATCGCGACAACGGTTCTTGTCATGCTTCCAGAAATGCTGCGTTTCCTGTCCAGTTACAGAATGCTTGTATATGCGATTGTTCTGATTGTTATGATGATCATTACAAATAACGAAAAGGTTCTGAGTGCGACGGAAAGCTTCAGACGTAAAATGAAGAAGAAGGGAGCCTGAACCATATGGAAAATCGTGAAAAAGTACTGGAGGTCAGAGGCCTTGGAATTGATTTCGGTGGGTTGACTGCCGTAAATGATCTGGATCTTGATATCTACCAGGGTGAAATCTATGGTCTGATCGGACCGAATGGTGCAGGTAAGACTACTGTATTCAATATGCTGACAAAGGTATATCAGCCAAGCCGAGGTACAATCCGTCTGTGTGGCCAGGATATGGCGAAGCTCAATCCTGTCACAGCTAATATTGCCGGTGTGGCACGTACTTTCCAGAATATTCGTCTGTTCAATAAACTGACTGTACTGGATAATGTCAAAACCGGTATGCATAACTCCATCAGTTACGGAAAGCTTGCGGCTGTACTGCGTCTGCCGTCCTACTACAAAGCTGAAAAGGAAGCAGATGAAAAGGCTATGGAACTGCTGACCATTCTTGGGCTGGATCAGTATGCAGATACTGAGGCTGGTAATCTTCCATATGGTGCGCAGCGCCGCCTTGAAATTGCAAGAGCTCTAGCAACGAATCCGAAGCTTCTGCTACTGGATGAACCTGCGGCAGGCATGAATCCACAGGAGACAGAAGAACTGATGGCAATGATCCGTAAAGTCAGAGATTATTTTAAAATTTCAGTTCTGCTGATTGAACATGATATGAAGCTGGTTATGGGTATCTGCGAAAGAATTACAGTACTCAACTTCGGTCAGCTGCTTGCTCAGGGACTTCCTGCTGAAATTCAGTCCAACAAGGAAGTTATCAAGGCATATATTGGAGAATAAGGAGGAGAAACCATGCTTGAAATCAAGGATCTTTATGTCAGATATGGCATGATTGAAGCCATCAAGGGAATCTCCTTTGAAGTAAGAGATGGAGAAATCGTAACTCTGATCGGTTCCAATGGCGCTGGAAAAACCACAACAATGCATGCCATTTCCGGACTGCTGAAACCTGCATCCGGTTCCATCATGCTGGATGGTGTTGAACTGACAAAAACACCGAATCATAAAATCGTATCCATGGGGTTAGCCCAGGTGCCGGAGGGAAGGCGTGTATTTGCTCAGCAGACAGTTGAGGAAAACCTGCTTCTTGGTGCATATGCAAGAAAAGACAAGGATGGAATCCAGAAGGATCTCGATCATGTCTATGAACTTTTCCCAAGACTTCTGGAAAGAAAGAAGCAGCCGGCTGGTACACTGTCCGGTGGTGAACAGCAGATGCTTGCCATGGCAAGAGCTCTGATGTCCCGTCCGAAGATTCTTCTGATGGATGAACCGTCAATGGGCCTTTCCCCATTGCTGGTTAAGGAAATTTTCCATATCATTCAGGATATCAATAAGGATGGAACAACGATTCTGCTTGTTGAACAGAACGCAAAAATGGCACTTGCGATCGCAGATCGTGCATATGTTCTGGAAACTGGTAAAATATCATTAGAAGGAACTGGCGAAGAACTGTCCGCCAGTGAAGAAGTGCGTAAGGCATATCTTGGAGGTTAACCATTATGTATGTTAAAGATCATATGACCGCAAACCCGATTACAATTACTCCTGATACATCCGTATCCAAAGCTCTGGATCTGATGCAGAAGGGGGAATTCCACCGTCTTCCTGTCGTTGATGGAGAAGGTAAACTGAAGGGGCTGATTACAGAAGGAATCGTTACGGATTCCACAGGCTCCAACAAGACATCGCTTTCCATCTATGAACTGAATTATCTGCTTTCCCGTATGAATGTAGATGAAATCATGATCCGTGATGTTGTGACCATTACAGAAGACAAGTTCGTTGAACAGGCAGCAGATATGATGCTTGATAATTCTATCAATGTTCTTCCTGTTGTAGATGGTGAAAACAGAGTTATCGGTATCATCACAGAAAAGGATATTTTCAGAACATTTGTGGAACTGCTTGGCTTACGTCATCAGGGAACAAAGTTTGTTATCGACATGGAAAACAGACCTGGGGAAGCAGCAAAGACATTCGATCTTCTGGCAAAGAATGATGCCAATGTGGAAGCGTTCGGTGTTTATCATACAGAACGTGGTACAGAATGCTTTGTCAAAGCAACCGGTACAATTGAAGTGGAAGCAATGACAAAGATTCTCAAGGACAATGATGTCAGGGTTGATCGTGTCATTCAGACAACCAAAGAAGGTAAAACGGTTGAATACGATCCGAAAAAAATCTGAGCATAAAGGTGTGAACACGGATTCACGCCTTTCTTTTTTTTCTGCCTATATGCCAATGTGTACCAAAAATGGAAACAGAGAGTAAAAAATGTTTCCAGATTGTGAAAATCGGAATATAATGACTGCTGTACGCATACATGACAGGAGGAAAACAGTTATGAAAATCATGAAATATTTATGCGCAGGATGCATGGTATTTTCTTTAGGTGCATGTGCATCCACAGCCACTTCCAGCAGCAAGCAGTCTTCTTCAGATGACGAAACACCATCCAGAGTGACAGTGAAGTATGAATCCGTATATGACGATTCTGAAGGTTACTCAACACAGACATTCCATGAAATGACATATGACATGGTCAAAGGATGGGCGCCAAGAAGAATGAGCCAGGATGATGGTCTGACATATCTTGCACGTGGACAGAAGGATTCCATTGAAGTGCATTTCGTTGAAGGTGGCAGTGATACAGAAGCAATGAAGGCTTACATTGAATCTGAAGAAATGAAAACATATGCAGATGCAGTGGTTTCTACAGAAGAGATGGAAGTTGCAGGTAAAAGCGCCCTCTATGTTCAGGCAATTGATACTGTAACAGCTACAATCATGGCAGATGGAAACAAGGACTTCTATATGATTCCCGCCGATGGAGGATTCTACTTCATCAGCTTCACATTTGATCCATATGGAAAAGTAGATTACAGCAATGCCTACGCGCATATTGTAGATTCCATTACAATTGGCTGATTTTGACAATGACAGCAGTGACTCTGCTGTCATTTCTGTTATAATTGCGAATATCTTTATGGAGGTATGAATGATGGATATCAATGATCTGATTTTCTATATTCTGGATTTTGTGATTATTGCCATGCTGGTAAGATGGCATGCCAACTGCCGTAAGATCCGCATTGAAACAAAGATCGGGGCAAAGTGGATGATTCCTGCGCTGTTTCTTGTTGTGGCTGTGATCGGGTTTTTCAAATATCAGGACGATCCTGTCTTCCGGTATGTACAGACAGGGGCTCTGATTATATGTGCCATATTGTACTATACGGTACGCTCTGGACTCAGTGATGACGGGGTTGTCATGATGGGAGCTTTGACAAAATGGGACAAGGCTGGCTCCATTACACTCAATAAAAAGGAGTCCTGCATCATTTTCAAACTGCGTGGAAGAACGGCTGCACTGTATTTTGATCCGGATCAGCTCAATGATGTCAGACAATTCCTTGCACAAAGAGCAATCAGCCATAACAAATCTGCCTGATTTCCTATATAATAGACATGCTTTTATAAATACAGGAGTAAATAACATGAGTGATATCAGTGAAAAAATTAAAAATGCTGTTTCTGTTTCCGTAAAGGAAGCATTTGGGGAAGAATGCCCGGATCAGATGGTCATGGTTGAAAGACCAAGAGATCCGAAGATGGGAGACTTCTCAACAAATATTGCAATGCGTCTGGCAAAGGCTTTACATAAAAAGCCGGTTGACATTGCCAATGAACTTGTTGGGGTATTAAAAAATAACCTTCCGGAAGCTTCAGATATTTCTGTTGCTGGACCTGGTTTCATCAACTTTGTCATTTCTTCCAGTGCATTAACAGATGTTATCAATGTCATTCTGGATAAGGGAAATGACTATGGTAAATCTGAATCCGGTAAGGGCGAAAAGGTGCTTGTGGAATTCGTATCTGCAAACCCGACAGGTGATCTGCATTGTGGACATGCAAGAGGAGCTGCGTGGGGTGATGCCTTATGCAGAATCATGGATGAAGCAGGCTATCAGGTAACAAGAGAATACTATGTCAATGATGCTGGTAATCAGATTGATATGCTAGCAGAGTCCATGTACAGCCGCTATTGCCAGCTGTATGGTGTGGAATATCCGTTACCTGACAATGGCTATCATGCCCAGGATATTGTGGAAGTCGCAAAGAAGATTCAGGAAAAAGATGGTGATAAGTGGCTGAATAAAGATAAGAGCGAATGGGAAGATTACTTCAAGGATGAAGGAATTGAAATGAAGCTCGATGTCATCCGCCAGGACCTTGATCTATATCGTGTTCATTTTGATGAATGGACACATGAACGTTTCTTCTATCAGAATGATGCAGAAAGAATCCAAAAAGTCATCGATGATCTGCGTTCCAAGGATCTTGTATTTGAACAGGATGGCGCTGTATGGTTCAGATCCACACAGTTCGGAGATGATAAGGACAGAGTACTGCGTAAGAATACAGGCCTTCTGACTTATCTGACACCGGATATTGCCAACCATGTTTATAAGTTTGAAAGAGGATATGATACTCTGATCAATCTGTGGGGTGCTGACCACCATTCCTATGTCAAGAGAATGAAGTGTGCGATGGAAGCACTTGGCTATGATGCTGACCGTCTGCAGGTAGACCTGATTCAGATGGTACGTATGGTATCCAATGGTGTGGAAGTTAAGATGTCCAAGCGTACAGGTAATGCGATCACAATCCGTGAACTGTGTGAAGATGTCGGTGTAGATGCAGCAAGATGGTTCTTTGTATCCAAGGAACTCAACACACAGATGGACTTTGATATGGACCTTGCCAAGCAGAAGAACAACGACAATCCTGTCTACTATGTTCAGTATGCCTATACAAGAATGTTCAACATTCTTCATAAGGAAGGTACACCAGAATTCACACCGGTTGAACACTATGATCTGTTAAGTGATCCAAAGGAAATTGAACTGACAAAGCAGATTGCAGAATTCCCGAAGAAGGTAGAAGAAGCTGCCAAGCATCGTGCCGTTAACCGTATCTGCAATTACTGCTATGATCTGGCAAAGCTGTTTCACAGCTACTACAATTCCTGCAGAGTCAACGATCCATCCAATCCTGAACTGACAAACCAGAGACTTGGACTCGTTAATGCCGCTATGATCACAATGAAAAATGCTCTTGATCTGATCGGTGTATCTGCTCCGGAAAAAATGTAAAATGTCGAAGAGGCAGTGTCATGAAATATGGCACTGTTTTTATAATGGATGAAATCAATAAAATGCGTCAGCTGTCATAGCTGATGTATCAAAGAGAACATGCCTATTTTGCACAGCAGTGCTGGAAAAGTTAAAATTTGCTGATATCTTCGTCAAAAACATCTCGATATCTAAGGGTCTGGTGTGATGCTATCGCTTTATTTGGCAAAAAATGTATTGTATGTGATGGTCATGAATGAATCACATTTTCTCATCAGTTTTCATATAAATATATTGTCTTTTAAGATACATTGACAGATGAGGTAATCAGAATTACAATACATACATGAACAGGAGGTTACCATGGCAATATCACCGGACCTGATCCGAGGGCATACGGACAATATCATTCTTCGCTTTCTGTATGATCATGACAGCTATGGATATGAAATCAACCGTAACATTCATATCATGACAGATGGTGAATATGAACTTTCTGAAGCAACACTGTATACTGCATTCCGCAGACTGGAAAAAGAAGGCTGCATTGAATCCTATTGGGGTGATGAAAACAGTGGGGCAAGAAGGAGATACTATCGCATTACAGAAAAAGGAAAAAAGAAATATGATGATAATCTGAAGGAATGGGAAGAATCCTACCGGATGATAGAAAGGCTCATAAGACGGTCAATAACCCGTGGATAAATCCACAGGCTTGAAAAAGCCTTTGTTGACTAGCCTGAGTACCTTTGCAATGCCATATGCGTTAAGGGTACTACGTTATCTCTGTCATCACACCTTCGGACATAA
>CAMCSA010000055.1 GCA_945877405.1 uncultured Erysipelotrichaceae bacterium
GAAGCAATGAGAGTCATTACAGAAAACATCAAGGCTGAAGTCAGAGCTGAAGTCAGAGCTGAAGTCAAGGATGAAGCTAAGGCTGAAGGCATTCAGATTGGTAAGGCTGAAGGCATTCAGATTGGCAAGGTTGAAGGTATTCGGATCGGCAGATTTGAGATTGTTGCAGAATTGTACCGCGATCATACACTGAGCGCAGAAAAGGCTGCTGCCAAGCTGAATATGCCTGTTGAACAGTTCCTTGCAAGAACAAGAATGAAGATGTGTTAGCCAGTTTGGAAGGAGAATTCACTCTCCTTCCATCTTTTTTACCAATCATCAGACCCGTTCTTCCTGATGATCAGATAACACAATAAAGGAGCAGCCTCATACTGCTCCTGTTCATTTTCTCCATTTCACTGTATCCACAATCGGAATCTGTGCTGTATCTTCTCTTCTTGGATAACTGATATCTACAATATCTGCTGTATTGACAACGTCCTGCAACAGTCCGTTCAATAACATCATTTTTTCAGGGATGCCATCCTGCAGAAATTCTTTTGCATTACCAATATAGCCACAATGATATGTATTGTTTATTAACTGTACCTGTACATACATCGTTACCATTTTTTCACGATATTCGTGATTCAGCAGATCCTCAAACATACCCCATCCCTGTTGGTTATTGTATCGTACAGCTGAGCTGTAATATTCTTTCAGGAACGAAAGATCAGTAATCCAGCATGAATCATTTCATTTCTGCATATCTGTTTCACCATGAATGTCCCATACAAGATACATCGCAATATCATCCGCAACTCCCTGTAATGTTCCATATTCATGCAGATCAATCAGGATATCTGCAGCATTCTTTTCCATAGCAAGTATCGTCTGATATGGGATCCCCTTCATATTATCAAGCTGATCCGCCTGATCCACACATTTCTGCAGCAACTCAACACTTTTATCCCTGGCGGTTTCCTGCACGGAATCAGTACATCCTGAAACCAGCATACACATCACAAGCGTGATTCCTGTCATCAGTTTTTTATAAATCCATGATAACAGTTTATTTTGAATTCTGTTTTCATTTTTTCTGATTTACCAATATTTCTGAAATATGCATGAAATTTAGGTTCAGAATTGTACTTTTTATTGCCTGATTTTCAGTTTTTAACAGATGAGTAACACTTTCCAATTCTTTCCTGTATGATGTGCATGTCAAGAAAATGGTCACACTTTCTTGATTCTTGTTTTTTAATTATTTTTTCCTTTCTTTTAGGGCATCGGACTCCACCTGTGCCCGCTTTTTTTCGTCTTGTGAAATTGAAAACGGTATCATCCGAATTCTTTTCTTTCTTAACGAAAAAGGCATTCCTGAACAGGAGTATTCAGTGTATAATGCAGTCGTTTTAGAGGGGGTTATGTATGAATTTTCTGCATTTCATACTTGGATTAAGTCCGATTCTTTGGCTGATCTTTGCATTAATCGTGCTCAAGTGGCCAACGTTTAAAGCCGCATTCGGTTCCCTGCTTGTATCCATTGTACTTGCAATGACAGTATGGAACGAATCGTTTATCAACTGTATGACCGCATCTCTGGAAGGATTTCTGATGGCATTATGGCCGATCATCATCGTCATCATTGCTGCGGTATATACATATAACCTGTCTTTGAAGACTGGCGCAATGGATGTCATCAAGCGACTTCTTTCATCCGTATCTTCCGACGCAAGAATTCTTGCGCTGATCATCGCATGGTGCTTTGGCGGATTCATGGAAGGTATGGCCGGTTTCGGTACGGCTGTAGCAATTCCAGCCAGCATGCTTGTCGGCCTTGGATTTGAACCGTTAATGGCATGTCTGTTATGCCTGATTGCCAATGGTGTTCCTACACCATTCGGTTCCATCGGTATTCCAACCGTCACACTGGCAAACCTGCTGAACCTGGAAAACACAACATTGAGTTTCATCCAGACCATTCAGCTTTCCCCATTCATTCTGTTATGTCCGATCTTAATCGTCATGATTGTCGGTAAAGGATTCAAAGGGCTCAAGGATGTATGGTTCATCACGCTCATGTCAGGTGTATCCTTCCTGTTGCCACAGCTTGCAGTATCCGCATTTGTCGGTGCTGAACTTGCTACTGTCATCGGTGCAGTCGTTTCCATGATCGTTACGATTCTGCTTGCCTTAAAGACAAAGCCGAATCCGGAATATGCATTGAACATACCTGCAGGAGATTCCATTACCGTCTCCACTGCATTACGTTCCTTTGCACCATTCATTTTCATCTTCATCTTCCTGTTGTCCACTTCCAAGCTTGTTGCTCCAGTCAACACATTCCTGGCACAGTTTGCAAGCAAGGTAACAGTATACTCTGGTGAAAATCCAGGTTCTCTGACATTTTCATGGATCAATACACCTGGGGTGTGGATCTTCCTTTCTGCCATCTTAGGAGGGCTCATCCAGAAGGCAACACTGCAGCAGTTTACTTCCACACTGGTTGAAACCGTAAAACAAATGACACAGACAATCATCACAATGCTTTGTGTCCTTGGATGTGCAAAGGTCATGGGCTACAGCGGTATGATTGCTTCCATAGCAGCATTTGCGATCTCTGTGACCGGCTCCTTCTATCCGATTGTTGCACCATGGCTTGGTTGCCTTGGTACATTCGTTACCGGTTCTGGAACTTCTTCCGGTGTCCTGTTTGGAGCCGTACAGTCCAGCGCTGCCGAAACACTGCAGTCCAATATCTACTGGATGGTAGGTCTGAACTCACTTGGTGTAGCAGCCGGCAAGATGATTTCCCCGCAGTCCATCGCCATTGCATTAAGCAGTGTTGATCAGCAGGGAAAAGACTCCGCACTGTTATCCAAAGTCATTCCATATGCAGTATTCTTCATTGTTCTGATGTCCATCATTGCCTTTGTCGGCAACATGTTCATCTGATCACTCAGGGCGGGTATCTCCCGTCCTTTTTATGTGCCACATAAAAAGCATGACACCAGCCATGCTTATATTCAGTTTCTGATGATCGGCGCAAGTCTTTTTGCGATCATACACGCCACAAGACATAACAGAAAATCTGGAATGATTGTTGTAAAGCAGTTGATAAACGCCAAAAGTAAGCCAAGTGGCTGCTGGTATACAACATACATCATGAAAAGATACCATAAAAAGCCGGTAAAATAATACGCCAGCAATCCTGCTGTACATTTCAGCAAGGGTGAAGTCTTCAATGATGTCATCACCCATACTGCCACAACAAAGCCCGCAAGGAACCCGAACGTCGGTTTGAACAGGTATCCGATCCCACCTCCTGTGGCAAATACCGGCACCCCAACCAGACCAATCAGCACATAACAGCCTGTACTCATACGGGCTGTTTTCTTTTCCAGTAACAGCCCAGCCAGCAGTACAAAAAGCCACTGCAATGTAAAATGCATGCCGATCATATCCAGAGGAATCATGATTTTGGAACCGATACTGATGAGTGCAGTAAACAAAGCCCCCAAAGCAAGCTGTCTGACTGACATCATACAATCAGCTCCGCAAGTGATTCATAATCTGGCCTGTCAGCCTGGATGATATGTTGTATTCCAAGCTGTTGGCATGTTTGAAAGGTAGATGGCCCGATCACAAGTGCTGTACCGTGTTGTGCCCATGCATCAAAATGAATCATTCTGTGTTTCATGCGTTCCACATTGGACGAACATGTAAACACAATGGTGGCATCTTCCATCACATCCATCATCTCAATCGGCAGTTCCTGATTATCATAAACAGGAATTGCCCGATATTCATAGCCCCGATACATCCGATTATGATTTCCTGCCAGAGTTCCACAGTAATGATATACAGTTGTGTCCTGTTTCAGATTCAACCGTTGCCTGAGCATATCTTCATCATATCTTTCCATGATTACATCTGCAGTAATACCGTATTCTTTCAGCTTTTTTGCGGATGCTTTTCCAATACAGACAAATGCCGTTTCTGCATAAGATCGGATATCATTCTTTAATCCATGCATGAATCCATCCACACCATTTCTGCTTGTAAATAATGCAACATCCGGAATTCCATCCTGTTCATATTCCAGATCCGAAATGACAGATACCGGTATTTCATGTACCATAACATTTTTACACAGATCTGCCAGTCTGGATCGTTCATAGCCGATCTTCGGCAGATAGATTTCCTTTCTGAATTCCGTCTCTTTCTTCTTTTCACAATGGAAACCTACCGTTTCCCCGATCACGATAATCGCAGGGGATGGCAGATCCAATGTCTCATAAATAACACCTTCAACAGTTGATACAACCGTCTTCTGCATTGGTGTTGTTGCACTGGAAATAACCGCAAGCGGCGTACTGCCTTTCATTCCATGCAGAAGCAGATTTTCAGCTATTTCCTTTACATGCTTTAATCCCATCATCAATACCCATGTATCATGACTAAAAGCAATCTGGTCATATGGCAGATCATTGATTCCATCATAACTACCATGCGCGGATAATACATGAAATCCACTGCATACGCCACGTGCCGTTAACGGAATGCCGGCTGACATCGGACCTGCCATACAGGAAGATACACCGGAAATCAGCTCATACGGTATTCCTTTTTCCTTCAGATATGTGACTTCTTCCTGGGTTCTTGCAAAAAGGGAGATGTCGCCGCCTTTGAGTCTGACAACACGCCTGTACTGCATTGCCTGCTCTACAAGCAGTTCATTGATCCTGCTCTGTTTCATGGTATGCATATGATCTGCTTTACCGACATAGATCATCCGGCAGTCTTTTTTGGCATGTTTCAGTAAAGACGTCGGAATCAGCCGGTCATACACAATACAGTCAGCTTCTTTCATCGCCTGTAATCCTTTTACGGTAATCATCTGTGGATCACCTGGTCCGGCTCCGACAATACTGACCATACCGGCAAGCTGACTTCTGATCTTACGTGATGCAAGGGCAATCACTTCCTTCTGATCTGTACCGGTAACAGTTGTACATACAATCTGCTCATCATTTCCATACACGGCATGAAGTGTCAGCATACCATCTTGCTGATAAGCTCCTGCACCGATCGGGCGTCTGCAGTCCGCATTCATTTCCTGCAGAAACCCTCTTTCCACTTCTGCTTCTGCAGTCGTCTTTGCATCTGATACAGCACCAAGCATCATCTGCAGATCAGTTCTGTCTTTTCTGATTTCCACAGCAAGTATGCCCTGACAAGGGGATGGAATCATTTCCTCAATGGGAAATTCATACAGATTCAGATTATCGACGCCAAGTCTGTTCAGACCCGCTTTGGCAAGAACAATGCCATCATAGCCGTTTTCCTTCATTTTTCTGATTCTTGTATCAATGTTGCCACGGATATCAACGATCTTCAGATCATGACGTAACTGTAACAGCTGCATCTTTCTGCGTGCACTTCCCGTAGCAACCGTTGCCCCATATGGTAAATCAGAAAAACTTTTCACATGATGCAGAATGAGTACATCCTGTCTTTCTTCTCTTTTTATCGGATCACAGATCATCAGTCCTTCGCCAATCCGGGATGGCAGATCCTTCATGGAATGAACCGCCATATCGATTTCACCATCGATCAGCTGCTGTTCGATTTCCCTGACAAATAAACCATTGCCTCCAATGCTGGATAAAGGCCTGTCATTCAGATCCCCTTTTGTATGAATGATGACTTTTTCAAAACTGCACTTCGGAAACTTTTTCTGCAGCATATCAATAACACTGTCACATTGAGCAAGTGCCAGTTTTGATCCTCTTGTTCCTACTCTGATCTGCATCCCTGATACCTCTTGATGATCTGCTCATCACTTTCTTCTCCATCAATCATTTCATCCAGTAATGACTGCATAATCTTCTTCCTTTGCTGTGGTTCCAGATCCATCAGCAGATCACGGATTTCTCCTGTTTTCTCATTAATATCAGAAAGCCGTTCATCAATGAAGGAGGAAGCCTGTTTTTTCATATACTGGGTGATGACCGGATTTTTGCCTCCGCTGGAAAAGGCTGCTGTGATATTTCCATAGTGCAGAATGGATGGAAAGATGAATGTACAGTCTTCTTTCTGATCGACCGCATTGACCTGTATTCCCAGTTTTCTACATGCAAGAGAGATTTCATGATTCAACCGGTGATTGTCTGTTGCAGCTACAACCACATCAAAGCCATAGAGATCCCCCATTTCCACTTTTTTTTGAATCAGATGGACACCTTGCTCTGCACACGGCTGTGGTGAAATACATGTCACATCCGCCTCAAATGCAACAAAAGTCCGCATTTTGGAACATGCAATCGGACCTGATCCGACAACCAGAACCTTTCTGTTTTTCATTTCAGTAAAAAAAGGAAAATATGCCATGCTGCCTCTCTTTTCAATCACACCCAATAAGTTTATCATAGATACAGAAAAGAAAAGGATGTACTTTTATGAGTGAAATGAACTGGAAGGCTGACATGCCTGCCTTTAAGGAAAAAACAGACGAATTCTATGCCGGCAACCTGCCGATGAAAGACTACAAGGGTTTCTCCGGTTACTATGGAAGCTATTCTCAAAAAGGCGGTAAGGCAAGCATGCTCCGTCTGCGTATGCCAACCGGAACAGTCACAAAGGAAAAACTTGCCTTTGTCATCGAACAGATGCGTAAGCATGATGTAAAGCGTTCCCACTTTACGACATGCCAGACAATCCAGCTGCATGATCTTTCAACAGATCAGCTGTATCCGATCATGGATGCCGCCCTGGATCATGACATCATCTTCATTGGTGGTGGCGGTGACTTCCCACGTAATGTCATGTGTTCCCCGTTATCCGGCGTGGAACAGGATGAATACTTTGATGTAAGACCTTATGCCAACAAGGTATCAGACTATCTTCTGACCAAAGTCAAAGATAAGAAGATGCCACGTAAGCTGAAGGTATGCTTCTCCAATTCAAAGAAGAATGTACCGCATGCCACATTCCGTGATCTTGGCTTTGCAGCAAATGAAAACGGCACATTCGATGTATATTGTGCAGGCGGTTTAGGTAATAATCCTCGCTTTGGTGTCTGCGTTGACCATAATGTCAATCCATCCGATGTACTCTATTATGTTGAAGCCATGAGAGAAACATTCTATGCCCATGGCAACTATGAAAACCGTGCCAAGGCACGTACACGTTACATGGTGGAAGCAGTTGGCGGAGAAGAAAAATTTGTCGAAATCTTCCAGGAAAACCTGAAGAAAGTAAAGGAAACAATGGAACTTTCCATTTCTGTTGAACCTGTTACGATCACAAAAACCGGCGCAGGCAAGGCAGAAGGACTGTTCGTCATTCCACAGAAGCAGGAAGGTCTGTATGCATACCTGTATCATCCACAGGGTGGATGCCCGTCTTTGGATGTATTATGCGCTTTACAGGAAGTCATCGCTGATATGAAGGATGTCGAACTACGCCTGTCTCCGGATGAGTCCTGTTACATCATCAACCTCACTGCTGAAGAAGTAGAAAAGGTAAAGGCAGTATTAACGGATAATGCCACAACTGTATTTGAAACATCTGTTTCCTGTATTGGTGCATCCACATGTCAGGTCGGCTTACGTGATTCCCAGGCACTTCTTTCCGCATGTATTAAAGCTGTCAGGGAAAATGAAATTGCCTGTGATGCTCTGCCGCAGATGCATGTATCCGGCTGCCCATCCTCCTGTGGCACTCACCAGATTGGTGCGATGGGTTTCCGCGGCCATATCAAGATGGTCGATAAAAAACCGGTCAGTGCATTCCAGCTTTTCATCGGTGGTAATGATTATCAGGGAAGTGAGACAATGGGCAAGGAAGCCGGCATCATAGCTGAAACAGATATTCCTGCTTTCGTTGTAGAACTGGGAAAGACAGTCACTGCTTCCGGTAAGTCATTTGATGCATGGGTCAAGGATAATCCAGGTGGAATTGAATCCATCGCAGAAAAATATTTCTGAGTTTTCAAAGAAGATGATCGTACGATCATCTTTTTTCATGTATCACACTTTACACACATTGCACAATTGTTGTATGCTCACATGCGTAGAGGTATACATGGAGAAAGTCGCAGTCATCACAGGTGGAAATCATGGAATCGGCAAAGCCATTGCCGAGCTGTTCATCAAAGAAGGCATTTCCGTTGAAACCATCGATATCACACCAGGTTCCACTTTTACAGGTGATCTATCCGATCCGCACATGCTGGAAGCATTTCACCAGTATGTCATGAGCAGGCATGATCACATTGATTATCTGATCAACAATGCCCCTCCTGTATCTAAAGGCATTGATACATGCACATATGAACAGTTTTCCAAAGCTCTTGCGGTTGGTGTCACCGCACCGTTTTATCTGGCCAAGCTGTTCAAAGATGATTTTTCAGATGGTTCTTCCATTATCAATATCTCATCCTCACGTGACCGCATGTCTCAGCCACAGACAGAAAGCTACACCGCAGCCAAAGGCGGAATTGCCGCATTGACACATGCACTGGCTGTTTCCCTTGGTCCGAAAATACGTGTCAATTCCATCTCTCCAGGATGGATTGAAACAGATGGCAAAACATATGAGGGGCCTGACTGTTACCAGCATCCAGCAGGAAGAGTCGGTACACCAGATGATATTGCACATATGGTACTCTTTCTTGTATCTGAAAAAGCCTCCTTTATCAGACGCTTTAAAACTATATATGGTTAGCGGTTTTTGCCGATCCCAATAACATATGG
>CAMCSA010000056.1 GCA_945877405.1 uncultured Erysipelotrichaceae bacterium
CGAACGATTGCCAAGGAGAATGGATTAACAATTCATGAATGATTGCTGTATTTCTGTGTATTTCTGATGATCAGACTGACACATTTACATAACGGAGCAGTTAATCAGGCTGTTCCGTTTTCTTGTACATGTAATCTGCTGCTGTAGGGAAAGCATAAATCGTGGATATATGCACGGTTTTCTTTGTAAATAAACAGTGTGGCTGATATAATTTTTCACGAGAAAGATATATAGATAATAATTCGATATGAATATGCATATCGGAAATCATATAGATCGGGGATAAGATATGATGAGAAATAAGCGGATGGCATCTGTGATGGCGGGTGCTCTTTCACTGTCAATACTGGCAGGTTGTACAGGCCAGGGAACAATTGACAACACTGTAAAACTGGATCCGAATAATCCGGTTTCTCTGACACTCTGGCACTACTATAACGGTGCACAGCAGGCTGCTTTTGATGAACTTGTCGAAGAATTTAATGCTACAACAGGTAAGGAAATGGGGATCTATGTGGTAGGTTATTCACAAGGCTCCGTTTCAGATCTGGAAAAAGCAGTATCTGATGCTGCGGCTGAGAAGGTTGGTGCTCAGGAAATGCCGGACATCTTCTCCACGTATGCCGATACAGCATACGCTGTACAACAGCAGGGAATGCTTGCGGATCTGAGCGCATATTTTACACAGGATGAACTGGATGAATATGTAGATGGGTATATTCAGGAAGGGTATTTCCTTGATAATGAAGAACTTTATCTTTTCCCTGTTGCCAAGTCAACAGAGATCATGATGCTCAATGTCACAGACTGGCAGCCGTTTGCAGAAGCAACAGGTACCACAGTGGATGAGCTTTCCACAGTAGAAGGTGTTGTGAAGGTTGCTGAAAAATACTATGCATGGACTGATGCACAGACACCGGATGTTGCAGATGATGGAAAGGCATTCTATGGTCGTGATTCATTGTCCAATTACTTTATCATCAGCATGAAACAGATGGGAATCGATCTTTTTGATGTGAAGGATGGAAAGGTGACAATCCGTGCAGACAGACAGCAGATCAGACGACTTTGGGATAATTACTATGTGCCTTATATCAAGGGATATTTTACAGGTCTTGGTAAATTCCGTTCCGATGATGTCAAGACAGGAGATATTCTGTGCTATACAGGTTCCACATCATCTTCCATGTATTTTCCTGATGAAATTGTCAGTGCTGATGAAAACAGAGCCATTGATTACCAGGTGCTGATGGCACCGGTCATGGAAGGGTGTGATCGTGTCAATGTACAGCAGGGCGCAGGCATGGCAGTCACCAGATCGGATGAAATCCATGAATATGCGGCAAGTCAGTTTCTGAAGTGGTTTACCGCAAAAGAGAATAATCTCCGCTTTGTATGTGAGTCTTCCTATCTGCCTGTACGAAAGGATGCCAATTCAACAGATGCTCTTGATCAGGTGATTGAAAATAATGATCTGCGCGTCAATCAGAAAACGTATGATTGCCTTGCTACGATCCTGAATCAGGAAGGTGATATTACATTCTATACAACAAAATGTTTTGATAACGGATATTCCACACGCAAGATTCTTGATTTCAGTCTTTCTGATCAGGCGACTGAAGATCGTGCTGCAGTTGAAGACCTGATTGCTTCTGGAATAACACGCGATGAAGCTGTTGCACCATATCTAAGTGATGATGCATTTGATACATGGTATGACGGTTTTGTGAAAGCCTTAACACAGGCGGCTGGAGCCTGAGAAGATTCTGATTGCAGGATAAACCCGACATGAGCTTATTAACAACAAACCCAAAACAGAAACTGAAACATCTGTTACTGATTCCTCTGCTTGTGGTTGTACTGCTTCAGGGAATTCTCCCTTTTTCCATTCTGTTTTTCAGCAGAACAAAGGAAACAATGGCACAGAATGCAGTGGATATTGACAGTCATCTTGTCGAAAACCGCCGTACGGTTCTGGAAAATGCCATGCTGGATCAGTGGAATGAAATCGGAAGTGAAAGCAGTTATCTCAATACAACCCTGAAAACACTTCTGGATGAATATGAAATGGAAGCATCTGCTTTCCCGAAAGATCGGCAGATTCAGAAGGAATATATCAGACGGGTATTCCCACATCTGTTATCCTATCTGCGTACGGATACGACATGTGGTGTATTTCTGATTCTCGGTAACGATGGAAATCATGAAGAGGCCTTGGAATATCAGGGCTTTTTCCTGCGTGATTCTGATCCGACCACTAAGACGGACTCTGATTCGGATATTCTGTTTGAACGTGGGGATAAGGATCTTGCGCGAGAAGGTGGAATTGCTTTAGACAGCTCGTGGAATACATCATTCCATTTTGCCGGCAGTGGCGTCAGACAGTCAGATGATTTCTTCTATACCCCATATCTGTCCGCAAAACAGAATACGGATGCGGATATGGAAGATCTTGGCTACTGGTCTTTTCCGTTTATTCTGGAAGATCATACGATGGATAATCATCAGATGATTACATATTCGATTCCGCTTTGTATCGATGGAGTTGTCTATGGAATTGTCGGAACGGAAGTATCCACTTCATACGTTTCTACTGCTTTTCTGCCAGTCAGAGATCTGGATCGTAATCAGAATGCAGGTTATGCGATTGCTCTGGATCGGGGAGAGAAAACGTATTCCGTTATTTGTGGCAAGGGTCTTCTGTTTGACAGCATCAAAAGAAATGATGAAGATTTTGTCCTGCTTGATACGGAATATCGTGACCTTTATCAGGTAAAGGATGCCAGAATCGGAACCCAGGGTATCTTTGCGGCAAAATCCGATCTGAAACTGTACGGCGGTCATATTCCATATGAAAACGGACAGTGGGTGCTGTTTGGCTTTGTTACGGAAGATTCACTGTTTTCCCTTGGAAATCAGTTGTATCAGCTGATCCTGACAACGATTCTGATCTGTGCTGGTATTGGTGTTTTCATCATGTTTTTTGCGGTGTCCTATGTATCTCAGCCGGTGTATCGTCTGATGGATTCCATACGTGGTGGCATTGGTGGACTGCAGGCATTCAAACCTTCCGGTATTTCTGAAATCGATGAACTGCATGAAGTTGTTCTGAATCTGACACAGATAGAAATGGCTACGGAAAAGCAGCTGATGGAAGAAAAGGAGCATTATCGAATTGCTCTGGAAAGCTCGAATGATGAATTCTTTACATATCGTCAGAAAGATCATACGATCGAAATCGTTAACAGTAAACATCATAATGGGATCTGGAATATCAGCAGTTTCTGGACTGATGTCATTGTTCCATGTGTCTATGCCGAGGATATGGGACAGCTGAAAGATCTGATTGAGCATAATGGTAAAGACGGTCAGAGGCAAATCCGCATGAAGAATCCGGATGAAATCGAAGGCAGATGGATGGAAGTACGATGGAAAGCAGTGGAAGGTGATCGGGATGAAGGAATTACCATCGTTGGCTATATGCGTGATATCCATGAAGCCAAAATGCGTGAGCTGGAACAGGAAAAACAGCAGAAGCTCGATCCGGTAACAGGTTTCTATCGTCTGAATCATGGTATTCAGGTACTCCATGATGAAAGAAGAAAGAAACCGGAAGGACAGCTTGTGCTTCTTGATATCTGTGACTTTGCACAGATCGTCAAAGAAAATGGTCTGACATTCTCTGATCTGGTTCTCAATGAACTGGCAGAACTGGTCCGTACTCAAGTACATCATGTATGCCATGGTGGTGAAATCATGATCAGAACGGATGGGGATTCCTTTATGATCTGGCTGCCTCAGGTAAATGAAACAGCCTGTTTGGCTATTTTGAATCGTATCCAGCATGGATTCTCTACTCTGATCAACCAGAATGCTGTTGTACTCAGATTCCATGCAGGATATGTCAATGCGATGAATCAGGCAACACCACAGCTGATCAGACAGGTGCAGAGTGCACTGATGGATAGTGATTTCAGGAATGTGGATTTCTGTAAGTGGAGCGGACAGGAATATGATGTGGAACCTTTTGGTGAAGTCATCTCCACAAACCATATCGCAGGTATGGGAATCAGTTCTCTTCTGATCAATCTGTTTGATCGCAGTTCTTCCATTTCTGCAGCATTGGATCTTGCGTGCTGCCGTCTTGCGAAACAGTTTGAATTAAAGGATCTGCTTGTAACTTCCTTCCATGGGGATTTCCTGTATGGACAGGTTGAGTACTGCTGGAAATTCAATGAGACACCTGAAGGTGTTGAACCGATTTTCAGATGTATGGAATCTGATTATCAGAAGATGAATCAGGCAGCACAAAGAAATGATGTTGTTTCCATGGATCAGGCACCGGATACAGAAGTTATTTTCCAGAAAGATCTGATGGAAAGAAAAGGCGTTGTTTTTGCGATGTCAGATAATGGACAGTATTCGGGAAGTATTTTCTTTGTCGGAATTGATCCGAAAATGCTTGATGATGAAGAAAACCATGACCTGCTATGTGAAATCGGTGCAATTATTCAAAATCGCATCAACCAGGAACATCATGACCAGTCTGCACAGGCAAAATCAGACTTCCTGGCACGTATGTCTCATGAAATCCGTACGCCAATGAATGGCATCATCGGCATGACAGAAATTGCATTGCAGGATGGGCAGAGTGAAGAGGAACGTCTGGCATGCCTGAAAAAAGTGCGGGCATCTTCAGATTATCTGCTTGGATTACTGAATGACATTCTGGATATGTCAAAGATTGAAAGTGGAAAGATGACTTTATCGGAATCGGACTTTGACCTGTCAAAGCTTCTGGATGAACTGCATCCTGTACTGGATGGTGAGTTTGCGGATAAACAGCAGACCTTTAACATAAATATACAGCTGCACCATAAATGGTTCCATGGAGATTCCCTGCGCATTTCTCAGGTGCTGATCAACCTGATCGGTAACGCGATCAAGTATTCACAAAGTGGGGCACAGACAACACTTACCGTAAAGGAAACGATGGTAGATGAGCATACATCCAGTCTGTATTTTGAAGTGGCGGATCAGGGAGATGGAATCAGTGAACAGGATCGACAGAGAATCTTCGGTGTATTTGAACAGTTAGGTAATACTTCTTCCCATCGTCAGGGAAGTGGACTTGGACTTGCCATCTGCAACCGTCTGATTCATATGATGAACAGTGAAATTCTGCTGGAAAGCCAGATCGGTCAGGGCAGCAGATTCTACTTTACACTGCTTCTTCCAACAGCTGTTCCACCACAGGAGTACCAGGATGAGGCAGATGAAGAAGTGGATCTGAGTGAAGTACATGTGCTTGTTGCGGAAGATAATGAGTTCAACATGGAAATCATCTGTACATTCCTGGAAAATCTTGGTGTCAGTGCAGATCGCGCTTCTGATGGAATGCAGGCAGTGAAAACATTCGAACAATCTGAAAAAGGCACGTATCAGATGATTTTCATGGATGTGATGATGCCTGTTATGGATGGACTCGAAGCAGCAAGAATGATCCGTGGAAGTGATCATCCGGATGCACAGTCCATACCGATCATTGCGGTCAGTGCCAATGCGTTTGATGAAGATATCAGACTGTCCATTGCCAGTGGTATGAATGCCCATCTGTCCAAGCCGATTGAACCGAAGAGGCTGACACAGATGGTGCAGCGTTATGCATCCTGTAAGGAAAGGTAAAACATAAAAGATCAGCCGTTGCTGATCTTTTATAACATCTTTTGAAGAGATCTGCTCATTTCCTTCTGTTAGCCGATCTGGATCAGATGATCTGTCATGATTTCTGTATTGGCAAACGTCACCACAGCATTTCCGGATAATGGATCTGCGATGCCAAACCATATGGAGACAGTATTTGCAGGCAGATCATGGAGTGCCAGATGCAGTGTGAATTCACCTGGGATATATTGTGTCATATCGGATATGGTCTTTTCTGTATGGATGATATTACCATCTGCATCTTTACATAAAAGGATGAGATCTGTATTGGCATACATTGGTGCAATTCCTGTATTTTCCATTTTAAGTGTAATGGAGGCACTGGAAGAAAACAGTGATTTTACGATGGTGGAAGAATGCAGTGTATAACAGTATCCCATCTGTGATAACAGTGCATCCACGTTTCTGTCATGCAGGTTGATCGGCATGTTTGGCCCAAGAAAGGAAGTATGACTCTGTTTGAGTAATGTAAGTGTTGTTGAAAACTGGTCTTCTGTAAAGTACCATTCCATCGGATGATCAGTCGCAAACTCTCCACCCGAAGGTGCATATTTCCAGAAATCAGGCATGCCATCGAGCTGTTGCTGATTCTGATCACTGATATAACCATCTGAAATCCAGGAAAGCCATGTTTTGTGTGTATCATTCCCAAAAGAATCATTATACAGCCCCATATGATTTCTGTTCCCGATTGCATAAGGCCTTCTTAATAAAAGCTTTTCACCTGGGAAGTAATCCAGATAATCCTGTACATAATGATCTGTTATGGACTGGGCAGGGAAAGGAGTGGAAACAGATGTATGCCACTCACCCCAATGACCAAGACTGCCAAGCTGAATAAAGGCAAGCTGTCTGTCATCACCATAGCGATTGAATATGGCTTCAATCAGTTGATGGTGTGCCTGCATCAGTTCTGTGTTCCGATAATCCGGAGAGAATCCTTTCCCATAGGCATTGCTGTAGTATGTACCACCAGCTCTTTCATACAGCCACTCTGGAATATCCATGTGTTTTTCTTCTTTCGGCTCATCCATGATGACTCTTAGAATCAGAGAAACACCACGCTGTTTCCACTGCTCAAAATGGTATTGCTCCTCAAGCTTTTCAAAATCATATTTTCCTTCTACTGGTTCAAGATCACGCCAGTATACTGGTACATAGGCAAAAGCAATCCCTGGATCATCATTCAGGTTTTCTCCCCAGCATACAAATCCTCTGTATGGATTTGTGACAGGTGGATCTCCTGCGGAAAAGGTACGATAGGATATGTGTTTCATGGTTATTCCTCCCATAACAAGGATACAGAAAATCAGAATCGTCAGTTTCTTCATAGATGCCTCTTTCCACTATTATACGGGTGTATGGAATGATCGGAAACAGTTATGAAAAAAGAGCCATCTGAATTGACACAAAGACAGCCGACTGTATACTTAGGATATAAAAAGAAAGGCAGGTATGGTATGAAGAAATCAATTGACATGATTCAGACAGGCAGACATCTGAAAAAACTGTGTGAGGATGCAAAGCTGAAACCAATTGATATTCAGCGTCTGACACAGCTTTCCTACCCACAGTCAATCTACAGATGGTATCAGGGGGATGTTCTTCCATCCGTAGATCATCTGTATACATTAAGCAGAGTGCTTGATATGCATATTGAGGATATGCTTGTACCTGCACAGGCAGATGAGCTGTACTTTACAATTGATCGGAAAAGAAAGGACAGGGCGTCAAACAGAAGAGTCAGAAGATATTACAGTCATATCATTGCATAAAACAGTGGGGAAGATCAGAGGATCTTTCCCATTTCAATTCTGACCTCATGGTTCTGCATGTCCTGATTGGTATAGGCGAAAAGATCAAATCCGATGATCTGGAATCCAAACCTGTAATGAACTACCCCACCTGATACGTAGTTCAGATAGGGTATCCTTGTGATGTACTCTTTTTGTACTACCACATGGATTTTGATTTATGCAGGCATGTACATGATTCATGTACTGTTTCCACAATGGTCGGTTCACTCGACCTCTACTGTTTTTACACAGTTACTTACTGTTCAGATCTGCAAATCTGATGATTTCCGGATTCAACAGTCTGGATAACTGAATACTTGAAGTGTCATATCCTGCTTTCCTCAGAATATTGGCTGCACCATTCAGATCCGCATTGATAAGAGTTCCATCAGACGACCTGTATAAGCCACGCTTTGTTCTCTTACCGGAGAAGCTGTGCTTCTTATTACTGCCGCTGACATGTACAGGTATCTCATCATGATCCAGAAAACTTGCTTTGCTTGTGTATGACTCTTCTGTTCTTGTAACTGTGATACCATACTCACAAGCCTTCAGCTCAATCATTGATTTCAGCATATCAAAAGGAATACTGACAAAGCTCTGGTTATTCTGCTTTCCCATG
>CAMCSA010000057.1 GCA_945877405.1 uncultured Erysipelotrichaceae bacterium
CAAATCCTTCTTCTTTTCACATCAGTTTACCAATGTTCCATGATAGAATAGAGAGTACGCGAAAGGAGATCATACGATGAGTGAAGAAATCATCGCAAGGATTGCGAAAGAACTGAACATAACCATAGAGCAGGTTAACAATACTTTAAAGCTTCTGGAAGAAGACTGCACAGTACCGTTTATTGCCAGATATCGTAAGGAGGCAACAAAGGGACTGGATGAAGAACAGATCCTTCATATTCAGAAGCAGTACGACTATCTGCAGAAACTGCAGGAAAGAAAAGAAAATGTCCTGAAACTGATTGGCGAACAGGGCAAGCTGACGGATGAGATCAGAAAGGCGGTCATGGAAGCAGATAAGCTTTCCATCGTTGAAGATATCTACCGCCCATATGCGCAGAAGAAAAAGACAAGAGCCGCTACTGCCATCAAACTTGGTTTACAGCCGCTTGCGGATTGGATGATGAGTTGCCCAGAAGAAGGAAGCTGTGAAGAAGAAGCAGCGAAATACATCACGGAAGAGGTCAAGAACATCCGTGATGCGCTTCAGGGAGCAATGGATATCATTGCGGAAGCTGTCTCCGATAATCCAAAGCAAAGATGGGCATTCAAGGATGTCATTCTGAAGTCTGGTGTTCTCAAGACTGCATTAAAGAAAGATGCCAAGGATGAAGGCAAGGTCTATGAGATGTATTATGACAGAAGTGAGAAGATTTCCACATTACAGGATCATAGAATCATGGCGATTGACCGTGCTGAAAAGGCTAAGGTCATTGCGGTGACATTTGTATATGATGAAGAACATCTGGAAGCGGAAGCATTGAAAAATCTGACCCATGGAAAGACAACCGTTGCGGAAAACTATCTGCAGATGGCAAGCAAGGATGGTTGTGAAAGACTGCTGTTCCCTTCCATCGAAAGAGAAATCAGATCTGAACTTTCTGCACGTGCACAGGGCAGATCCATTGAAGTATTCTCGATGAATCTGGAAAAACTGCTTCTGCAGGCACCGTTAAAGGGCAGAACTGTTCTTGGTTTTGACCCTGGCTTTGCCAATGGATGCAAGCTTGCGGTTATTGATGAAACAGGAAAGATGCTGACAGTATCCAAGATTTTCCCGTTCCGTGGTAAGGCGACACCGGAAGGTATGGAACGAGCAAAGAAGGAAGTGCTGAAACTGATCCGCAAGTATGGTGTACAGATCATTGCGATCGGTAATGGTACGGCTTCCCGTGAATCTGAAAAGCTGTGTGCTGAACTCATTCATGAAAACAGCCTGGACGTACAGTATGCCATCGTATCTGAAGCGGGAGCTTCCGTGTGGTCTGCACAGGAAGATGCAAGAGAAGAATTCCCGGATCTTGCAGTTGAAGAAAGAAGTGCAGTATCCATCGGCAGAAGACTTCTCGATCCACTTGCTGAACTGATCAAGATTGATCCGAAGTCCATTGGTGTCGGTCAGTACCAGCATGACCTGCCACAGAAACAGCTGTCTGAACGCCTGGATGAAGTTGTCATGAAGGCGGTCAACAGAACTGGTGCAGATCTGAACACGGCTTCTGTTGATCTGTTGACACATATTTCCGGTCTGAATAAAGGTATCGCAAAGGAAATAGTACGTTACAGAGATGAAAACGGCAGATTTACAGATCGTAAACAGCTGTTAAAAGTCAAGAAACTTGGGCCGAAGGCATATACACAGTGTGCGGGCTTCCTGCGTATCACAGAAGGGGATGAGCCACTGGATCAGACCTCCATTCACCCAGAATCCTACGATGCCGCAAAAGCACTGATGAAGGCATGTGGTATTGAGCGTCTTGGCCAGGAAGATATTTCCTTCCCGAAGGAAAAGGTGGAAGGACTTGGCATTGATTCCTATACGTTACAGGATATTGAAGATGCCATCCGTCAGCCGTTAAGAGACTATCGTGACCAGTATGATACAGCACTGCTGAAAAGTGATGTACTGGAACTGTCTGACCTGCATAAGGGAGATATGTTATCCGGTACTGTACGTAATGTCGTTGACTTTGGTGCATTCATTGATATCGGTTTACATGATGATGGACTGGCCCACATCTCTCATATGTCCATGAAGAGAATCTCTCATCCAAGTGAAGTCGTATCTGTTGGCGATATTGTCAACTGCTATGTATATGATGTGGATGAAGTCAAGGGTAAGGTACAGCTTTCCATGATTCCATTAGCAGATCTGGAAAAGCGTGATGCAGCTTACCGCAACAGAAAGTCTGCAAAGGGAAAGAAGAATAATAAGCCTAAGAAACCGGAAAAGAAGCAGGTTACCATGGATGATGCCATGGCAAATCTTCTGGCAAGATTCGGTAAATAACACTTACAGAGTATGGGATGATCCTGTACTCTTTTGTTATGGGGGTTTACGATATGGAACGGTTGGAACAGTTTGAAAAGATGTATGCATACATCAGGCAGAATCATCAGGAAACAGTGGAGCAGCTGGAAAAGCTGAGGAGTGAAAACAGGCAGAAAACAGCAACTTTCCGTCAGCTTACCGCAAGAAAAATGAAGTATGAGGATATGCTTTCCCTGTATGAACTGTTTGGAATTCAGTGAAGAAATGTGATGGAAACTTTCACATTCTGCATTCCTTGACATTCCGGTTTTAATCCATAAAATAAGTGTAGTATGCTACAGAAAGGAGGGTAACATGCAGAAAAAGATCGGTCATATGTTCAAAATGATCTCTGATCGGATGAAGGCGGATGGAGATGCGGCATTAAAGAAAAAGAATCTGACATTCACACAGTCTCAGGTATTGCGTTATGTCAGATTTCATGATGGAAAAGCTACCCAAAAGGAAATAGAAGATTATTTCCAGGTATCCCATCCGACCGTTGTTGGAATTGTCACACGCATGGAAAACAATGGCTATCTGCACTGTTACACCGATGCGAAAGACAGGCGGCAGAAGATCTGTGAGCTGACAGAAGCAGGCTATGCAGTGGGTGAAGCGATTCACGCGGAAATCATGGAACGGGACAGGCGTCTTGTGGAAGGTCTGGAAGAAGAAGAGGTCACAGAGCTGATGCGCATGCTTGAAATTGTCTACCGTAATCTTTCAAACTGAGCATGTATGTAGAAATTGAAGGGAGGAAACAATGATCAGACAGTTATATCAGAGTATCCGCGAATATAAGCGGGATACATTTCTGACACCGGTATTTGTCATTCTGGAAGTATTCATGGAAGCGCTGATTCCATATACGATCGCACTTCTTGTCAATGACATCCGCGCAGGAGCAGGGATCGGTGTCATTCTCAGTTATGCATGGAAACTGCTTGCCATGTCACTGGTTTCACTTGCGGGCGGTTATATCGCAGGTATGACATGTTCCAAGGCAAGCTGCGGTTTTGCCAAGAATCTCAGACATGATGTATTTGCCAATATCCAGGGATTTTCCTTTACCAATATTGACAGGTTCTCAAATGCATCCCTTGTCACACGTCTGACAACAGATATTCAGAATATTCAGATGGCGTTCATGCAGGTTATCAGAGGGGCAATCCGAGCACCGCTGAATCTGATTTTCTCATTTTTCATGGCGTATTACATGGGTGGATCAATGGCTGTGATCTTCCTGTTTGTCATTCCATTCCTTGCTATTGCACTGTTTGCGATCATCAAGATCACATTACCGGTATTCCGTAAGGGATTCCCGATGATTGACAGACTTAATGCATCTGTTGAAGAAAATGTCAAAGGAATCCGTGTTGTCAAATCCTATGTCCGTGAAGATTATGAAAAGGAAAAGTTTGGTAAAGCAAGTAATGATATCCGCAGAATCTTTACAAAAGCGGAAAGAATTCTTGCGTTCAACAATCCTGTCATGCAGATGAGCATGTATGTTGTCATGCTGTTTGTATTGAGTGTCGGTTCAAAGCACATTATTGCCGATGGAACACTGGATATCGGCCAGTTCTCCACACTGCTGACATATTCATTCCAGATTCTTTCCTCTTTGATGATGCTTTCCATGATCTTTGTCATGATGACTTTCTCGGAAGAATCTGTACAGAGAGTCTGTGAAGTATTAAGAGAAAAGAGTACATTGACATCTAAAGAAAATGCCATTACCGAAATCAAGGATGGCTCCATTGATTTTGACCATGTCACATTCAAATACAAAAAGGATGCGGATAAAGCAGTTCTTTCTGATATTGATCTGCACATCAGGTCGGGTGAAACAATCGGTATCATCGGTGGTACAGGTTCTGCCAAGTCATCTCTTGTACAGCTGATTCCACGTCTTTACGATGTATCTGAAGGTACAGTCAGAGTCGGTAAGCAAGATGTCAGAAACATTGATCTTGTCACATTACGTGATTCTGTTGGTATGGTATTACAGAAGAATGTTCTTTTCTCCGGTACAGTTGCGGATAATATCCGCTGGGGTGATCCGAATGCAGACATGGAAGAAATCAAGCATGTATGTCATCTGGCATGTGCAGATGAATTCATCGATCAGTTCCCAAAAGGGTATGATACATGGATTGAACAGGGTGGTACCAATGTTTCCGGTGGTCAGAAGCAAAGACTCTGTATCGCAAGAGCGCTATTGAAAAAGCCGAAGATTCTGATCCTGGATGACAGTACGTCTGCAGTTGATACAAAGACGGATGCATTAATCCGTAAGGCAATGAAGGAATACATTCCTGAAACAACAAAGATCATCATTGCCCAGAGAACTTCTTCTGTTGAAGATGCGGATCGCATCATTGTCATGAATGACGGTAAAATTGATCAGATCGGTACATCAGAAGAACTGCTCAGAACCAATGCGATCTATCGTGAAGTATATCTGTCACAGAACAGAGAAGGAACAGAAAACATTGATGAACAGGAGGTGGCTGCATGAAAAACAGAACAGCAGGTATGCTTGATACCGTAAAACGTCTGATCAGATACATGTTCCGTTTTTATCCGGTCATGCTTCCGGTCATTATCATATTCATCCTTGCCAATGCAGTTATTTCATCTTTACCATCCATCTTCCAGCAGAATGTTGTTGCGGTACTGGAAGAGGCATGGGGAACGGGTGCATCCTGGGAAACCGTACAGCCTGCCGTTATGCACTTTGTATATATTCTGGCTGGCCTGTATGCTGTATCTTTGATTCTTGGCTTTGCCTATAATCAGCTGATGGCTATTTTTACACAGGGTTTCCTTGATAAGATCAGACGTGAGATGTTTGAACACATGGAGTCCTTACCGATCCGTTATTTTGATACACATAAGCGCGGGGATATCATGTCCCATTATACAAATGACGTTGATGCCATGCGTCAGATGATTTCTCAGGCTTTCCCACAGCTGCTGATCTCTGCCATTACAATTGTATCCATTCTGTGTATCATGTGTTATTACAGTATTCCAATGGCAATTGTTATCCTGCTTGGAGCAGCTGTTACCATTACCATCACAAAGAAAATTGGTGGTAAGAGTGCAAAATACTTCATGGCACAGCAGAAGGCAGTAGCAAGAACCGAAGGTGTCGTAGAAGAAATGATCAATGGCCAGAAGGTTGTGAAAGTATTCAACCATGAAATGCAGATACAGCAGGAATTCGATCAGGTCAACGAAGAACTGTTTGAAGCAGCCTATGAAGCAAACAGATATTCCAATACACTGATGCCGATTCTCAACAATGTCAATTACATTGTCTATGTCATGGTAGCAGTGATGGGTGGTGTGTTCCTGGGACTCAACTTCCCAAATCTCAGTGTTTCCGGTCTGCCGTTCTCGATTGCGGTCATCGTTCCATTCCTTGGGATGTCCAGACAGTTTGCTGGTTCCATTCAGCAGATTTCCCCGCAGATCAACTCTACAGTCATGGGCATTGCCGGTGCATCCAGAATCTTTGCGCTTCTGGATGAACAGCCTGAAACAGATGAAGGCTATGTTGAACTTGTTAATGCTACGGAAAAGAACGGTGTACTGGAAGAAGCACACGAAAAGACAGGTTTATGGGCATGGAAACATCCGCATCAGGCAGATGGAACCATTACCTATACACCACTTAAGGGTAATATTCAATTTTATGATGTTGACTTCTCCTATAACCCGGATAAGGTCATTCTTCATAACATCACGCTGTATGGTAAACCAGGACAGAAAATTGCTTTTGTCGGTGCAACGGGTGCCGGAAAGACAACCATCACGAATCTGATCAATCGCTTCTATGATATTGCGGATGGTAAGATCCGTTATGATGGCATCAACATCAACAAGATCAAAAAGTCCTCTTTGAGAAAGTCACTTGGTATTATTCTGCAGGATACAGTTCTGTTTACAGGTACGGTTATGGATAATATCCGCTATGGAAGACTTGACGCAACGGATGAGGAATGCATTGCTGCAGCAAAGCTTGCAGGTGCAGATGGATTTATTCGTCATCTGCCACAGGGTTACAATACAATGCTTGCCGGAGATGGCTCATCCCTTTCTCAGGGTCAGTGTCAGCTGCTTGCCATTGCACGTTGCGCGGTTGCTGATCCGCCTGTTATGATCATGGATGAAGCGACTTCCTCCATCGATACAAGAACAGAGCAGATTGTCCAGGCTGGTATGGATAGACTGATGAATGGTAGAACCGTATTCGTCATTGCCCATCGTCTTTCTACCGTCAAAAACTCCAATGTCATTATTGTTCTGGATCACGGTCATATCATTGAACGTGGTACACATGATGAACTCATTGCGGCAAAAGGGCAGTATTATCAGCTGTACACCGGGGCATTTGAACTGGAATAATACACAACGACAGGGAGAAACAGAATTCTTCCTGTTTTTGCTTGACTCTGACATAGTGTCAGGGATTATTGTGTAAGTGAGCTCAGAAACAGACATGCATGGAAGGAGAAGAATATGCTGAAAATAGGAGATTTCTCCAGACTGTCGAGAATCAGTGTCAGGATGCTGCGCCATTATGATGAGATCGGACTTCTCAAACCTGCAGTAACGGATGAACTGACCGGTTACAGGTATTACAGAGAAGATCAGCTGTTTGTTACAGGCAGGATCACTTCACTCAAAGATATGGGTTTTTCCTTAACGGATATTATCCGTATACTGGATCTGAATGATGATAATGATGCGATTGATACATACCTGATTGAAAAACAGAAGGAACTGATGCAGACATCTGATCTTGTAAAGTATCGGCTGAAACTGATTGATCATGCAAGAAAACAAATGAAAGAAGGTATTACAATGAATTACGACATTACAGTGAAAACAATTCCAGAACGTTATGCTGCAACCGTACAGATGGTGATTCCACGTTATGAAGATGAAGGTCTGTTATGGAACATGCTTGGTGAATGTACAAAGCCATTGATCCCTGCAGATCCATGTCTTTCTGCAGCACAGTTCCTGGATCAGGAATATAAGGAAGAAAATGTGGAGGTGCTGATCTGGATGACGGTTAAGGGTACCTACGAAGATACCGAACATGTTCATTTCAGAACATTGCCTGCAGTAAAGGTTGCCAGCTGTATTCTCAAAGGTGACTACAGCCGTATGGGTGAGGCAACTGCAGCAGTTGCTTCCTGGATTCATGATAATGGATATGAATCTGATGGACCGATGTTCAATATCTATCATGTCGGACCTGCGCAGACAATCAATCCGGATGAGTATGTGACAGAGGTATGTTTTCCAGTGAAATAACAGTGGAAAGTGAGTGAAGCAGGACAATGGCATTCGACTTCAAAAAGGAATACCGGGAATACTATCTTCCCAAAAACAGACCGGAAATCATTGATATTCCTTCCTTCAAAGCGGTAGCAGTCGAAGGAAAAGGGAATCCAAATGACAAAGATGGTGCATACCAGAAGGTCATCGGAATGCTGTATGCGATTGCCTATACCATCAAGATGAGCAGGAAGACGGATCATCAGATGGATGGCTACTTCGACTTTGTCGTGCCACCATTGGAAGGGTTCTGGTGGCAGGAAGATACGCAGGGCATTGATTATGACCGTAAA
>CAMCSA010000058.1 GCA_945877405.1 uncultured Erysipelotrichaceae bacterium
CCAACCATAAGGATCTGGGTTCCAAGGGGCAGACCTTATATACTTTTACATATTCGTAATGATGAGGCACTTTTCTTGTTCCTTTTGCTCTGGAATGGATTATAATCGTAGCCATAGGGGAAGAAAACATGAATAAGGAAATTGAAAGAATCAAGGCACTCAGTGATGCCTTTGGACCAAGCGGATTTGAAGATGAAGTAGCAGATCTTGTTGAGAAAAATCTCAATGATCTTTATGAAACACATCGTGATCATATGTGCAATGTCACAGTTGATGCAAAGCGTGAAGAGGGAAAACCTGTGATCATGCTGGATGCACATATGGATGAAGTAGGTGCCATTGTACAGGCAGTCAAGCCGAATGGAACAATGCACTTTCTGCCGATCGGCGGCTGGCAGAAGACATCTTTTCCATCCTCTTCTTTTATACTCAAAGACCGCAATGGTGGAAAGCATCAGGCAGTCGTAGCAGTCAAGCCACCACACTTTGTGGCTGCAAAGGAAAAGGATGCCATGCCGGAAGTATCCGATATGGTATTGGACTGTGGAACATGCAGTAAAGAAGAAACCGAAGCACTTGGTATCTCTATTGCAACACCAGCATGTCCGGATGTTACATGCCGATATGATGAAGAACGTGAAGTTTTCTATGGTAAGGCATTTGACTGCCGGATTGGTGTAGCAGCAGAAATAGAAACAATGCGCAGACTGTATCATGCTGATCTGCCATCTGTTGTGACTGCTTCCTTCTCCACGCAGGAAGAAGTCGGGGAAAGAGGTGTACTGGCAAATGTCAACCGTCTGCATCCGGATGTTGTGATCTGTTTTGAAGGATGTCCTGCTGATGATACATTCTCACCGGATCATATGATTCAGGCGGCTATGCATAAAGGACCGATGTTACGGCACATGGATGTTTCCATGATCACAAATCCACGCTTTCAGAGATTTGCTTTGGATATTGCTGAGAAATACAACATTCCAGTACAGGAATCCGTGCGTGCAGGTGGAGGAACAAATGGAGCCATCATCAATTCTCACTATGGCATTCCATCCATTATTATCGGTATACCGGTACGTTATATTCATTCATCTAACTGCTGGACAGCACTGGATGACTATGAAAATGCAGTCAGACTGGCCTGCGCAATTGCGGAAGAGTTGACCAATGATGTACTTGAAACGCTTTGATGCGTGCAAAAGTGCATAAGCATGATATAATCTTGATGTTGGAGGTGTCTTATGGCATTTGATAAACTGAAGAATTTTATTGCCCCTGTGGAAGATGATGATACAGATTTTGAAGAAGAAGAAACTGAAGTCACTTACAGACCTTCTGAAACAAAGCCTGTTTCTGCCTATGAAGCAAAGAAAACAAAGGTAAATACAATACCAAGTGATACACAGATGGTTCTGTTTGAACCACGTTCCTTTGAGGAAGCAGAAGAGATTGCGCGTCATCTCAAGCAGAAAAGAGCCTGTGTTGTCAACCTGCACAAGCTCCCAAGAGATTTTGCACAAAGAACAATTGATTTCCTGACAGGTGTTGTATTTGCACTGGATGGAGCAATTCAGAAGATCGGACACAACGTCATTCTGTGTACACCACAGAACATCCCTGTATCCGGTGGAATCTCCATGGATTCTGAAGATGATTGAGTCAAAGGAAGATACATCACTGATTGCACATCTTTCTGATCTGCGTGATAAAAGTGAAATCTGGCATACGAATCTGTATTCCGGATTTCTCAATGAACAGCAACAGGCAGTCGCACAGAAGTATTTTCCTGCCAGTGATACCGTCATCTACGATGGTGGGTATCCCGGTGCAGCAAAAAGAAGAGTCATTTTCCAGAGTATTGCGGAAGATGACTTTTATGATATTGTATGCCTGTCTGCAAAGATTGATCAAAGATTCCGGAAAATCAGTCATCGCGATGTACTTGGTGCACTCATGCATCTGCAGATTGAAAGAAGTGCCTTTGGGGATTTCTGGGTGGAAGAAGATCATATCCATCTGTATACAACCACTTCCATGGCACCGTTTCTGATGCAGAATCTGACAAGGATCAACCAGCTTTCCGTTTCCTTTGAAATCAATGAGGATCGACCTGTACAGATCTTTCGAACAAAGAAGATGACAGTCATTGCGGCAAGCACAAGAATGGATGCGATTGTTGCTTCACTGGCACATGTATCCAGATCCCAGGCAAAGGAAATGATCCGTGCAGGACTTGTACAACTGAATCACATCACGCTTGATAGCCCTGATAAACTGTGCGATAATAACGGTACGATTTCGATTCGTGGTAAAGGAAGATTCCGTTTTCTCGGCGTGATCAGAAAGACAGGCGGGGATCGGGTCGCAATTGAAATCGAACAGAGCATATAGGAGTACGAAGGGACATGACAGCACAGAAACCGACATTTCGCGTCATGAAGAACGGATATGACCGTTTCGCAGTCGACGATGCGATTGATCGCTACGCTGCCATGGTTGATCAGCTTCAACGCAAGGTGGAACTTTACCAGCAGCAGCTTGTGGAAACAACACGGCAACTGGAAGAGATTAGAGGAAAATACGAATCTTTACAGGCGATGGATGCTTCCAGAAAAGAAGCAGCAGAAAACATTGCACGTCTTTCGTTACGTGAAGCAAATCAGATTATCGCTACTGCACAGAAAAATGCAGATGAGATTGTCCGTACGGCAATCAGTACATCCCGATTGATCTTAATGGATCTGTCAAAACTGTATTCTCAGGCAGGAGAAGTCAAAACGGAAATGAAGGGTGAGCTTACAGATCTCATCAAAGCTCTGGATTCATTCCGCATTCCGGAAATGCCTGATTTGAGATGGCTTGAAGAAGCTGAAACAAAACTGCGTTGATTCAGGACGCGCATATTCGAAGGACCACAAAGAGAGCCTGTGTCTGGTGCAAACAGGATGGAAGATCGGATATTGACATCACCTGATGAACAGTCGTCATTCCCACGTTACGGGAATCACAAGGGCATGTCCATAAATGACATGAACTAAGGTGGTACCGCGCATTCTGCGTCCTTAGAGAATGATCTCAAGGACGTTTTTTATTGAAAACAAAGGAGAGAAAACATGGATTACAAAGAAACGCTGCACATGCCTGTGACAGATTTCGAAATGAGAGGAAATCTGCCGACAAAGGAACCGAAGATCCTGAAGCAGTGGCAGGACAACAACTATTATCAGAACATTCTGAAGCACCATGAAGGAGAACCATCTTTCATTCTGCATGATGGTCCACCATATGCTAATGGTAATCTTCATGCCGGTACGGCAATGAACCGTTCCATTAAGGACTTCATTGTCAGATCCCATGCAATGGCAGGTTACTATACACCATTCTTCCCAGGATGGGATACACATGGCTTACCAACAGAAAATGCAATTCAGAAGCAGGGCGTAGACCGTAAGAAGCTGACAAGTGCACAGTTCCGCCAAAAGTGCGATGAATTTGTTCATACACAGATTGCCACACAGATGGAAACTGAAAAAAGACTTGGTCAGATTGCAGACTATGAACATCCATATATCACATTGAACAAGGAATTTGAAGCACGTCAGGTCAGAACATTCGGTAAGATGGCTTCCACAGGAATGATCTTCCAGGGACTTAAGCCTGTCTACTGGTCTCCATTCAATGAAACAGCAGTAGCTGATTCTGAAATTGTATATCGTGATGTCAAGGATGCCACAATCTATTTGGCATTCCAGATTGCGGATGGTAAGGGTGTACTGGATGAAAATGATTACTTTGTCATCTGGACAACAACACCATGGACAATTCCAGCCAACGAGGCAGTTTCCCTCAATGAAGCATTGAACTATGCAGAAGTACAGACAGAAAAGGGCAAGCTGATCATGCTCGAAAAGTTTGTAGAACCTCTTCTTGCCAAGTTCGGACTGGAAAACCAGGGCGTATTACGTGTCTTCAAGGGAAAAGAACTGGAAGGTATCACATACCATCATGTTGTACTGGACAAGGAATGTCCAACATTACTTGGCAACCATGTAACTGATGAAGATGGTACTGGTGTTGTTCATACTGCCGGTGGTCATGGTATGGACGACTTCCTTGTCTGTGCAAGATATGGCTTAGCTCCAATCAATACAGTTGATTATCAGGGTAACATGAATGAAGAAGCAGGCAAGTACTGCGGTATGTTCTTTGAAGACTGCTCCAAGGCAATCATTCATGATATGAGTGAAAAGGGATGCCTGCTTGCAGTAGAAAATATCACCCACAGTTATCCGCATGATGACAGACTGAAAAAGAAGGTTATCTTCAGAGCTGTCAAGCAGTGGTTCTGCTCCATTGATAAGATCAAGCCACAGCTGTTAGATGAAATCGACAATCAGATCAAATGGCATAATGACTTTGGTCAGAAGAGAATGCATAACATGATTGCGGATCGTGGTGACTGGTGTATTTCCAGACAGCGTCTTTGGGGTGTACCGATTCCGATCATCTATTGTGAAGACGGTTCTCCGATCATGGATATGGAAGTATTTGAACACATTGCTGATCTGTTTGAACAGCATGGTTCCAATATCTGGTTTGAAAGTGAAGCAAAGGATCTTCTGCCGGATGGTTATGTGAATGAAAAGTCTCCAAATGGTCTGTTTACAAAGGAAAAGGACATCATGGATGTATGGTTTGACTCCGGTTCTTCCTGGAATGAACTGTCCGCAAGAGGTTATGATTATCCATGTGACCTGTACTTTGAAGGTTCCGACCAGTATCGTGGCTGGTTCAACTCTTCTCTGATTGTTTCTACAGCAGTCAATGGTACAGCTCCATATAAAGAAGTACTCTCCCATGGTTATGTGTGTGACTCCAAGGGTGAAAAGATGTCCAAATCTGTCGGTAATGTTGTCAATCCAATGGATATCATCAACAAAAACGGTGCTGACGTATTCCGTCTTTGGGCAATGACTTCCGATTTCAAGGAAGACCTGAAGCTTGGCCCATCCAATATCAAACAGGTATCTGATCAGTACCGTAAGGTCAGAAATACATTCCGTTTCCTGCTTGGTAACCTCAATCCTGCTGACTTTGATCCAAAGAAGGATATGATTGCCTATGAAAACCTGGAACCGGTTGATCAGTATGTCATGATTCAGCTGAATGAAGTCATCGAAAAGACAGTCAAGGCAGTACTGGCATATGACTATATCGATGCCAATAAGACACTTGTCAACTTCATGACAAATGATCTGTCTTCCTATTACTGTGATTTCACAAAAGATATTCTGTACTGCAGTGCAAAGAATGACACAAGAAGAAGACAGGTACAGTCCGTCTTCTGGCAGGCAACAGATGCTCTTGTAAAGCTGTGGGCGCCATTCCTTGTCTATACAATGGAAGAAGTCTGGATGCACTTTACAGATGATTCAGTGGAATCCGTACATTATGCACATTTCCCGACAGCTGTTCATTATGAAAATGAAGCACAAGTCAAGGCTATGTTCACAACCCTCAACGGTATCAAGGATGATGTCAACAAGGCTCTGGAAGAAGCACGTGCCAATAAGGAAATCGGTACTTCCCAGGAAGCTGAAGTTCAGCTTGCCGTAACAGAAGAAGAAAAGGAACTTCTGGAAAAAGGACTGAAGGGTGATGCTGCGCAATGGATGATCGTATCCCGTGCAGTAGTAACAGCTGCATCTGATCGCAGTGTCAAGGTTGTCAAGGCATCTGGTGAAAAGTGCCCAAGATGCTGGAACTACACACTGGAAGCAGATGAAAATGGTCTTTGCCCAAGATGTGCAGCCGTTTTGAAAAAAGAAGCTGAATAATCGATAAGCAGTCGGTCAAATCTGACTGCTTTTTTCATGGTGCAGAAGGTATAATGGATATATAAAACAGACATCATTTTCTGGAGGAATTATTATGAACATTCAACAGTTTCAGTATGACCGCTTCGGTCTGTTTCTGCATTGGGGCGTCTACGCCATACCAGCCCGTGGAGAATGGGTACGCAACTATGATGAAATGAAAGAAGAAGACTACATTCCATTTGTAGAGGAATTCAATCCGAATGCTTTTGATCCCCATGCATGGGCAAAAGCCGCTAAGCAGGCAGGTATGAAATATGCTGTCATGACTGCCAAACACCACGATGGCTATTGCCTGTTTGATACAAAAACAACGGACTTCAAATACAAGGAAGATCTTGTCAGAAAATATCTGGATGCTTTCCGTGAAGAAGGATTAAAGGTAGGTCTTTATTATTCTCTGATTGACTGGCATCATCCGGATTTCCCACACTATGGTGACAGGCATCATCCAATGCGTAATCATCCGGAATGTTCCAATGAAAACCGGGACTGGAACAGATATCTGGATTACATGCATACTCAAATCAGAGAACTGCTGACAGGGTATGGAAAACTGGATATCATGTGGTTTGATTTTTCCTATAATGAAATGAAAAAGGATAAATGGGGTGCAGAAACAATCCGCGATATGATTGATGCATACCAGCCGGACATGATAACCGACAACCGTATGGAAGGAGATGGGATTTATCCAGGTTCCATCATGGAAGAACATCCATCCCGTACAGCCGGTGACTTTACTTCCCCGGAACAGATGATTCCACCATATGGGATTGTCAATAAAGTCGGAAAACCGGTGCCATGGGAAGCATGTATTACCATGAATGAACACTGGGGTTATTGTGCCAAGGATACAAACTACAAATCCGCTAAGCTTCTGATCCGTACGCTTGTGGAATGCGTCAGCAAAAACGGTAATATGATTCTCAATGTTGGACCTGATGCAAGAGGCAGATTCCCGAAACAGTCTGTACAGATTCTCAAGGAAATCGGAGAATGGATGGATTATAACAGTGCATCCATCTATGGTTGTGGTGCAAGTGATCTTGAAAAACCGGAATGGGGCAGATATACACAGAAGGGTGATATCATCTATGCCCATATTCTGGATGAATCCATCTTTGATATTGCAGTGCATATCCCAATGGAAAGAATTGAATCCGTACGCAGATTATCGGATGGATCTGAGATTCAGCTTGTTACACCATGGAATGGGGAATCCTTCCCGGAATACACATTCCTGAATGTCGATACCGCATATCATCAGATGCCAGACCCGATTGATACGGTTTTGGAAATCAGACTGAAGAAATAAGATGGAAACAGAAAGACTGGTCATAAGAAGATTTGAAGAAGCAGATCTTCATGATCTGTATGCTTACCTTAGTGATTCAAAAACGCTAGAGTATGAACCTTATCTGCCGCTGACTCGAAAGGAAACAGAAGCAGAACTGCATAGAAGGATCAATGATCCACAGATGATTGCAGTGGTGAGGAAAGAGGATCATCGTCTGATCGGCAATCTGTGGCTTGGCAGCACTTCTGAAACACAGAAGGAACTTGGTTTTGTGTTTCACCACATGTATTGGCATCATGGCTATGCGTAAGAAGCATGTACTGCAGTGATCAAAGATGCTTTTGATCATGGAGTTAAGATCATCATGGCGAAGTGCGATCCTGAAAGTCAATAACCCGTGGATAAATCCACAGGCTTGAAAAAAGCCTTTGTTGACTAGCCTGAGTACCCTTGCAGTGCCATATGCGTTAAGGGTACTACGTTATCTCTGTCATCACACCTTCGGACATAACACCAAATCTGAAGCTCTGTGGCATGTCATTAAACAGTTCTAAGAGGTAGGAACAGTGTGGCTTGCGTAAAAAGCAAA
>CAMCSA010000059.1 GCA_945877405.1 uncultured Erysipelotrichaceae bacterium
CAAAATGGCCCTTTTTAGTGCACAATATTTGGCCCTTTTCGCCGGACTCTAATAAAAGAACTTGGAGCCAATAAAGAGAAGCAATATTTCTTTAATGATGTTATTACAAAAGGTAACTATTTATTTGCTGTTTCAGCTGGTTGGCGAGATCTTGATAGTTTAGAAAAAATATATGCTGGTGCAATATATAGATATGACTTAGTTAACGAAACAAGTGAATTCTATACGATTGAAGAAATATTTCCTTCCGATATTTATGATATTGGAGATGATTTTCTTGCTATATCACATGAATCAACAACTATAGATAAACTAGGCTTTACTATTTTTAATTATGAAACATTGCAAAGCGAATTTGTTGATCTATCACCGTATGCCATTTCTGAAAATGAAAGAATTGTAGATATTAAAAGGTTAGACTTAAATCATCTTTTACTTCTTACGGAGAATCAATTGATTGTTTATGATATCCAACAAGGTACGGTTACATTTCAATCAAAATGTGATAATACTTTAGAAACGGCTTTTCATATATGGATTAATTAAGAATAATGTCAACATATTAAGTTTTATTTATTGATGATCTGATAAGGCAATTTGCCTTATCTTCATAAAACAGTATATATACTAATCTAGAATTCTCACTCATTCTCACGGATTCTTAAGAATCGCATGTTACTATTCAGCGATAAGTAGATAATACGTGCATTACATTAAAACATCAGGCTCTTAAATATTACCTGGTGTTTCGCCTTTCTACTCTGCCGGTCGAATCCATCTGTTATTCATCAGATCACTCATTAGATTCAGAGTGTTAATACCCTGTAGATTCGCTGCCTGCGTGACTGTAAGCAGTGAAGTGAGATATTCACTGGTCTTAAGACTATTACACTGACTTGATATCTTTTTGTGTGCCTTGGCAGCACGTGCCTGTCTCTCAGCAGCTTATTCTCATATTAGAATAAGCTGCAGAAAGAAGCTGCAGGAAGGTGAAAACAAAGAAGAATGTCTCTCATCAGTTTGTGTCAAAAGATATGGCAAACAGTTATGCACGTGCAATGACAATTATAGAGACAGCAAGACAGAATCATAAAAAACGTACTGTCTGAACTGGAAAACATTCTGAGATAAACAAAGAGAATGGCAGTTGTGGTGATCAGAATAACCACAACTGCCATTCTCTTTCATAATACATTAGGAAAAATAAAGTGCCACGAGCAATAAAAAACTGGTGTTTCTCAACCAGTGTAACTTGATCGTGGCGCTTTATTTTTCTTGAACTAACTCGCGGTCTCTGCTCTGTATGGGTAAAAGTAAATTCCTCTTTCTGACTGTAACTGAAGTCAGTTCCGTGTTTACACTCTTATAATAGCACACTGACTGACATATGTTTATCTTCATCCCAGGACGAAAATTCGGGATCTATGCCTATTCAAGCTGAATTGTCATACGCCATGGATTGGTCAGTAACGATTTACATTTTGGGCAGATTTTCGGATCTCTTCCAATAATCCTCTTAAGTATCTCTACCATGTCTTTTCTGTATACACCTCTGGCTGGTGTAAATGTCATTTCTCTCAGTTTTACAAATCTTTGTGATTTATACGTATTGCCCATGAAACGATAGTATCTGATCTTTGTGAATCTTTCCGGCAGTACATGCATCAGGTATCTTCTTACAAACTCTTCTGCAGTTATTGTCGTCTTTGATATGACTGAATCATGCGCATAATCCTTGTATGATAAAGTTACCATTCCATTTTCGAATGATATGATTCTGGCGTTGGATATAGCTATTCTGTGTGTATACCTTCCAAGGTATTTCAATACTGCTTCAGGATCAGCCATTGGTTTCTTAGTGTAAACCACCCAGTCTTTTTGATAACACTGCGAAATTACATCGTCAAACTCTCTGATATCATCCAGTTTATGAATGGGGTATTTCTTTCTGAACAGGTCAAGGAACTTGCCTTTAAACAGTCTGGATAATACACGTATTGGAAACAGGAAACTGTCTTTACTGATCCACTCTCCAGAATCCCTGTTTCTGCCACCTGTTACGATACAGTGAATATGCGGATGGAAGTTGAGTGTGGAAGACCATGTATGAAGTACAGAAATGATACCGATCTTTCCACCAAGATATTCTGGATCTGCAGCCAGTTCTTTCAGTGTCTGAGATGCAGCTTCGAACAGACAGCTGTATCCGAATTTTTTATCAAGAAGCACGTATGGATTCAATTCGGAGGGAATGGTAAACACAACATGATAGTAGGTGATATTCAGAGTGTAGTAATCCCATTTTTGCATGAGTTTTGACTCAATATTCAACCTTGATCTTTTTCCTGTTTACGGATCCCTTTGGACGTCCATGCTTCGTGCCGGCTTCTTTTCGCTTTATGCCTGTCTTCTGTGTATCTGACAGGCATTCTTTCGGTATTGGCGCTTTAAATGCCGTGGCTATCTCTGCCTGTCCTGATGTAAAGCCTGTTATATGAGATGTACCGTCATCGTATTCTACATAGCGTATTGGTGTCATCTCCTGCAGTACATCTATAGAGGAAGGGTATTTCTCTTTCAATTCAGTTTTCCATACTCTTCGTATTTCACAATGAAGTATCAGTCCTATAAACAGAATGAACAGCCTGCCTGTCTTTGTATCTTCACGCCAGTTTCTCTGCATTTTGAATCCTAACTGATCCTTCATGCCTTCAAAATATTTCTCCTGTTCATCTCTCAGTATATAAAGACGATACTGCTCAATTGCATCTCCTTCAACTTTATAGGAAACAGAAGAGAAATAGCCTGCAATCGCCCTCTGCTTTGTGATAACATCCTCTTTGACACTCACTTTAAGCATTTCAGTGTTTTTATCTATACTCAGCTTATGGTAATGACATTCTTTCTTCAGATCGGAAAGCTGTGATTCACTGATTCTTATGTTCTGATACCCTGTAAGAATGTCTTTTTCTCTTGTAATTTCTTCTCTGATTTCAATCAGTTTCCTCATGCGTTCCCGGATATTCAGAAACAGATTGATCTTCATCTGTACACTCATCTTTGAAGTCGGATCTTCCGGGTTCATCAGAACGTCTCTTTCAACTGTTTTCTGACATGAATACAGATCATATTCCTTTGAGTACTTCATGCCTTCCGGTAATCCCTGTTCATCGTATGTTATATCCAGAATACTGTTGTATACAGGTTCCTGTCCTGTCTTTCCACATACAAGGAATGGCTGACTGGAACGTATCATATTTTCAATGTTCTCTTTGGACTCATAGCCCCTGTCAAAGATGATCATCAGATCTTCACCGCTTAATGCCTTCAGGTCACTGATAATTGTTCTCAGTGTACGCAGATCACTTTCATTGCCGGCAAATGTACGATAATAGATCGGTTCATGAGTATCCAGAGAATATACAACAACCTCCAGTGTATTCTGAAGAGAGACGTTATCCTTGTTGTTTCCCCATCGTATATCCGCAAGACATCTGCCATAAGCAGATCTTGATGTGGAGTCACAGGCAACCACGGCTCCAGAAGCCTGCCTGTTAATACGAAGTCTGAGAAAATGCATGCGGTGATCATCCTGGATGAACTCAGTCAGTCGGGTAATGGCGGAAGGATTCAATGGATGTGTGGATGGTGTCATGGTGTATCTCTGCCATCGTTCTGTCTGACTGTAATTCAGATTTGACAGGATCGGAAACATGGCAAGAGTAAGAATATCATTCACTACCGTCTGAGAACCGAATACTTCATATAGATCTTCAATTACATGCTTCTTAACTGCAATCTGCCAGAGTAACCATGTTCCACCATAGAATCGGTTGTTGAACTGATCATATACAGGATCTACATCAACAGTACCACCAAAAGCAGATACCTCATCACTCATAAAGCAGTTCTGATCTGAAACGGTTTCATCTGTACAGACAGAGCGGAACTCTTTCTGTACTTCAGACATATCCCATTCAGATGGGAAGATCAGCTTATCCCTTATTTCCTTAGAAGAAAGTAAATAACGCTGATTAGGAATGAACCTGAGGTCTTCAGTAACATTACCCCAATAGATATACCTACGGGAATTCTTACCTGTTGAAGGATCAGGTAATATAGGTTGAGTAGCGGCATACCTGTAAGAACCGCACTTATGTAATGCCACTTTGTAATTTGTCTTCGGATTTTTTGGTCTACCTGCCATAAGCCACCCTATTAAGAGTATATTAAACAACTATTTATTACATATATTATACTCTTTATAAAGCATTAAATCAATGTAAGAAAGATCAGATTTCCGCATAAATAAAGGAGTTTCCAGAACTCCTGTGTGTGTATTACTGATTCTGTGTCAAAATGTCTGCAAAAATGGGAATTATAGTGGCAGATTGGGATATCCATCAGTCGATTCCCTGTGTCAGATGATTTACATTTTTCTTAACGAGCATCAGAAATACACAGAAATACAGCGATCATTCATGAATTGTTAATCCATTCTCTTTCGCAATCGTTCGGATGGTTTCTTCATCTGCTTCAGAATAACAGATAATCTTTTCCATGGTCTCATGATTTTCAAGCATCCTGATGATTGTAACAGTCTGTTTTCTGAGTTCACCTTCTTCACGGCCTTTTTCATAGCTGTTCTGTTTGAAATCTTCCAATGTATACTCGTATCCAAGCATTCTTACCACCGCATCATACTCCTGATGAATGATTGTATACAGCACATCTTCCTTTGGGACACTTCTCAATACATCGTTCACCGCCTCATCACGTGGAGTTCCTCCCTTGCGAAGACGGTTGATTTCACTGATGATCCTTGCATAGGATGCTGCTGATGCACATTCCTTCAGAGTATCGATCCTTTCATCAATATTGTATGCCATTATAGTGGCAGATTGGGATATCCATCAGTCGATTCCCTGTGTCAGATGATTTACATTTTTCTTAACGAGCATCAGAAATACACAGAAATACAGCGATCATTCATGAATTGTTAATCCATTCTCTTTCGCAATCGTTCGGATGGTTTCTTCATCTGCTTCAGAATAACAGATAATCTTTTCCATGGTCTCATGATTTTCAAGCATCCTGATGATTGTAACAGTCTGTTTTCTGAGTTCACCTTCTTCACGGCCTTTTTCATAGCTGTTCTGTTTGAAATCTTCCAATGTATACTCGTATCCAAGCATTCTTACCACCGCATCATACTCCTGATGAATGATTGTATACAGCACATCTTCCTTTGGGACACTTCTCAATACATCGTTCACCGCCTCATCACGTGGAGTTCCTTCCTTGCGAAGACGGTTGATTTCACTGATAATCCTTGCATAGGATGCTGCTGATGCACATTCCTTCAGAGTATCGATCCTTTCACCAATATTGTAAACCATAACATTGACTTCGATACTTGTTTTTCCTTCTACAAGATCGGAAAACCGTAATACCTCTCCATCGGCATACCTGCTCCCACTGTAGAACATGATGCATACAACTCCTAGAAGATGAAGATTCACATTCTTTGCCGGATCAAGATTACGGCTGACAAGCAGCTTCTTATACTCTTCTGCAGCGTACTGGAAGAAACGGTATGGAATATTCCTGTTATCCTCTGTCTGGTTTTCCCAAAGCACCATCTCATTGCAGATCATAAAGCCGACATCATTCTTCATGTTAATGAAGAAGACATCCTCGAGTGTAATGAATTCCACATCATCCGGATTGGTATAATGTGTTTCATTGAGTGTGTTGTACAGATCCAATGTATTCTGCTTATACTTTTCATTTCCGAAAACGTACTTGAAGAATGAATCTCTGTAAAGTCTATTGATAGAATTTTGCATATTTGAATTTGCCTCCATATTAGTTATTACCGTTATTTTCAAAAATCAGACAAAACTGGTCGAAAAAACTGAAAAAACTCATAGGAAAGTACAAAAAAGAACCCCATTCCATACAGGAATGAGATCCCGAATGAACATCTGATCATTGTATTTTTTATGGATGTTCTGATGTAGAACATATAAATGATGACTTACATATTCACTCACGGCAGTATTTCACCTGATTGAGACATGCTCACAGCATTCAGAACTGTGTGTAGTATTTTTCTGTCATCAGATCGTAGTCGAAATAATCTTCATCCTTCTTCGGCTGACTGCTTTTACTGATTCCACCCGCCTTTTCAGCTTCTGCTTTTGTAGGATACAGTCTGCTTTCACGAACACGCAATCCTCCCCCTGCATCTCTGTATCTGACTACATAAAACCCGTCAGCATATTTCATGACAACCATTTCTCTGATTTTCTTTCCAGATACAATCATATATACAATCTGGTGAATCTGATATTTTTGTTTCATACAGTCATTATAAAGCAAAACAGAATCTCATTGTTCCTCACGATTTCATGTGTGTATAATGGAGAAAACAACAGAAGGAGTTATTATGAGATTGATCACGAAGATAACAGCTTTATTCCTGCTGCCGTTTCTGCTTGTAAATGGAGGGTGCAGCTCACCATCAACTTCTTCCTCTGCACATACCCATTCCACAGCAGAACATACTCAACAGCACGAAGGGAATACACAACGCACATTTACGATGCTGATATCCATCAATCCGGAAGTGGAACTGACAATTGATGCTGATACAGGTAATGTGATTAAAGTCACCCCTGTCAATGAAGATGCTAAAGCGCTTTTGAAAGAAGGAAACATTGAACTGATCAACCTTCCATACGATGCTGCAGCTGAAGTATTCATTTCAGAATGCCATGAGCAGGGATACCTGACAAATGACAACAATGATATTCAGATCACTGTCGACCAGGCTCAAGTATCCGATACCATCCTGCATGAATACAACGATCGCATGAAATTCATCTATGAACTTGTCAGCAGTAAAACTGATTTTGAGCTGGCTATGCAGATGGACTGCCTTGCATGCGCAGGAACAGGCAGATGTGATCTGTGTAATGGAAGATCAACTCTCCCATGTGATGCCTGTAATGATTCTAAACAGGAAGGTAACAATGAAGAAATCCAGTGTGACATGTGCAATTGGGAAGGCAGGCTGAAATGTACAGAATGCAATGGACAGGGTGAATACACCTGTCCAGATTGTAATGGTGAAGGAAAAGTAACTTGCTTTGAATGTGGTGGATACGGAGGGTGCCAGGATTGTGCCAAAACAGGTATTGCTCCATGTGATATGTGCGGAGGAACAGGAATCAATTGCGGTTGGTGTTTTGGCTCCGGAACTATGGAATGCAAAACATGTCATGGACATACAATCTGTGAAGCTTGCGCCGACTATCCCGGTTCCGGTTATCGCCATTGTGAAACATGTGGCGGCAATGGCAAAGTCAGATGCAACAGATGCAATGGTGATCGTTATGAAGTATGTCCTCAATGTGGTGGTCAACACAACGACGCATCATCTGATTCAACTTGCTACCGTTGTGGCGGAACCGGTCAGATGACATGTGTGCGCTGTACAGGAGATGGCCTTTGTCCTTCTTGCCATGGAACAAAAACAATTATCGGATGAATTGAAAGAATCCCTGCCTGGCAGAGATTCTTTTCTGTTTTTCAATGAAGAATGTGCCAAGGGATCCTGCTGATTCATCTGTGGGAGGAATTGGCACTGTTCCTTTCCTGTGTATTGA
>CAMCSA010000060.1 GCA_945877405.1 uncultured Erysipelotrichaceae bacterium
CCGCCGTTATCCATTTCAATTACTACCATGTTTGTTCTCCTTAAAAAGAGGTTCGATTGAACCTCTTGCTATTATACATTATTTCAGATGCCAGATGTCACGATTATATTCTTCAATCGTACGGTCGGATGAGAAGAAACCGGACTTTGCAATATTGACAAGTGCCTTTCTCTTCCATGCACCTCTGTCTTCATATTCGCGGAATACCTGATCTTTTACATTACAGTATTCTTCCAGATCCAGTAATGTCATGAACCAGTCCTTGTGGATCAGGTTATCACGCAGATCGTTGAGCATTTTTTCATTCCCAATGGCAAGCATCTCTTCACTTGTTAACAAATCAATGCAGTTTCTGATCAGTTCACTTCCGTTGTAGTAATCAGATGCATGATATCCGTTTGTGTTGTACAGGTGGATGACTTCATCGGAGGATTTACCGAATGTATAGATGTTTTCCTTACCGACAAGCTGAGCAATTTCAACATTGGCACCATCATTTGTACCAAGTGTGACTGCACCATTCAGCATGAACTTCATATTACCTGTACCGGATGCTTCCTTGGAAGCAAGAGAAATCTGTTCGGAAATATCAGAAGCAGGGATAGCCAGTTCTGCCTTGGAAATGTTGTAGTTTTCAATCATGACAACCTTGAGATACTTCGATACTTCCGGATCGTTATTGATCAGCTGGCTCAGACAAAGAATTGCATGAATGACACACTTTGCCTGATAGTAGGCTGGTGCTGCCTTACCACCGAATACAACTGTAATCGGACGGGCAGGGATGTTGCCTGCCTTGATCTGCAGATATTTGTAGATGACATACAGAACATTCATCTGCTGACGCTTGTATTCATGCATTCTCTTGATCTGAATATCGATGATGGAATCTGGGTCAATCTCAATGTTCTGACTCTTCTTCATAAACTGAGCAAAGCGTACCTTGTTGTCGTGTTTGATTTCATCCAGACGATCCAGGAACCATTCATCATTGTAATGGTCAAGCAGTCTTTCCAGCTGGTCTGCATTTGTTCTCCATTCTGTGCCGATCATCTGATCAAAAACAGCGGCAAGAGCAGGGTTGCAGTGCATGATCCATCTTCTGAATGTAATACCGTTGGTCTTGTTGTTGAACTTGGATGGATAGATATCATAGAACGGCTTGAGTTCCTGATTCTTGAGGATTTCCGTATGCAGTGCTGCGACACCATTGATGGAGTGGCTGAAATGCATGTCCATGCGTGCCATGTGAATTCTGTTGTCATGATCAATAATCGCAAGATCAGGATTGCCATGGAATGCAGTGGATACAACATAGTCCAGACCTTCAATGATCGGCATCAGCTGTGGTACAACTTCCAGCATGTAATCCAGTGGCCACTTTTCCAGAGCTTCTGCCAGAATCGTATGGTTTGTATAACCGCAAACATCGGTAACGATCATGGCAGCTTCCTTGAAAGTGATTCCTTCATTGATCAGTAAGCGGATGAGTTCTGGAATAACCATGGATGGGTGTGTATCGTTGATCTGGATGGCAACGTGTCTGCCAAGATCACGAAGAGAGTGACCCTTTTCCTTTTCTTCCTTTAAGATCAGCTGTGCGGCATTGGAAACCATGAAGTACTGCTGGTAGATACGCAGTTTTCTGCCTGCATCATCCGAATCATCCGGATACAGGAACAGAGTCAGATTCTTTTCGATATCTGTCTTATCGAAGCTGATACCATCTTTGATGATGGACGGATCAACGGTATCCAAATCAAACAGATGCAGTCTGTTTTTATTTCCGTGATAGCCGATGACATCCAGGTCATACATGTGAGACTGGTATGTCTTTCCAGCCAGCTCAACAGGGAAGGATACACCTGTATCAATCAGGAAATTCTTTCCTGTGAGCCATTCATCCGGTACTTCTACCTGTCTGTTGTTTTCAAATTTCTGTTTGAAAAGTCCGAAGTGATAATTCAGACCGATGCCATCGCCTGCCATATCGAGTGTAGCGATGGAATCCAGGAAGCATGCAGCAAGTCTGCCAAGACCGCCATTACCAAGGGATGGTTCAGATTCCATCTCTTCGATGGATGAAAGATCTTTGCCTTCTTCCGCAAGCATCTGTTTCATTTCCTCATACAGACCGAGGTTGATCAGGTTCTTTCCAAGCTGTCTGCCGATCAGAAATTCCGCACTGATGTAGTACAGTTTCTTATCACCTGTTACTGCAGGGATCTCTGCATTTCTGTTTTTGACAAGTGCTACAACAGCTTCGTACAGCTGCTGATCAGTGGATCTGGAAATCGGCTGTTTTAGTAAGGAAGTCAGTTCTTCTTTCAGATTCATATTGTCCTCCAGTTATCCATTTTATGGATATCGTAAAAAATTATAACAGAAAGATGAAAGTTTTGTGAAATGTGTAAATGCTTACATTGACAAATATTTTTTCTTTCTTAATAAAATCACATATTTATCCGTGATTCTGACAGCTTTGTGTGTGCTATAATCAACCGGTATATCAGGAGTATAAAAACTATGGATTTTGTATTGAATTTAATCAAAGCCGTATTGTACGGCATTGTACAGGGTATAACGGAATGGCTTCCGATCAGTTCCACAGGACATCTGATTCTGATGAATTCCTTTCTGCCGATGAACATCTACGCAGATGCACAGGCAAATATTGATTTCTGGAACATCTTCAAGGTTGTTATTCAGTTTGGCAGTATTCTTGCGGTTGTATTGATCTACTGGAAGAAACTGTGGCCATTTGGAAAAAGAGTAAGTGAAAAGAAGAGAAAATCCATCATCCGTCTTTGGGTAAAGATTGTGATTGCATGTGTTCCAGCAGGTATTGCAGGAATTCTTCTGGATGATCTGATTGACAGTGTGCTTTCTTCTTCCTTTGTCATCGCATTTACACTGATTCTGTATGGAATTCTGTTTATCTGGATGGAGAGTACAGAACATCAGTACAGCGTGGAAACAGTCCGTGACATTACACCAAAGAAGGCATTTGCGGTAGGCTGCTTCCAGATGCTGGCGCTGATTCCGGGTACTTCCCGTTCTGGAGCAACCATTCTTGGTTCCACACTGCTTGGTTTCAATCGTACCACTGCTGCAGAATTTTCCTTCTTCATGGCAATTCCAGTCATGTTTGGTGCATCGTTACTGAAGATCATCAAGGCGGATATTGCGTTCAATCTGACAAGTGTTTCGATTCTGTTGACAGGCACTCTTGTATCCTTTGTGATTTCTGTCATTGCGATCCGTTCTCTGCTGACTTATATCCGTAAGCATGACTTCAAGATTTTCGGTTATTACCGTATTGTGCTTGGTATTATCGTTGCGGCATTCTGCTTCATGGGCGTGATTGCCTGAAAATAATAGGAACTTTCTGTTGAAGTGGAAAGTTCCTTTTTTTATCTGATCATGTACAATGGATGCAAGGAGAAACAAAATGAAATATCAGAAACTTGGAAACAGTGATATTGATGTATCACGTATATCCCTTGGTACCTGGGGACTTGGTGGAGGTAGTGTCTGGACAGACTTCAGCAGCAGTGAAGAAGATGCTGTAAAACTGTTGGATACATGTCAGAAATATGGGATCAACTATATCGATACAGCACCTGTTTATGGTACTGGTGAAAGTGAAATCCTTCTTGGTAAAGCTCTGAAAGGAAGAAGGGATCAGTTTATTGTGCAGACCAAATGTTCACTGAACTGGAGAAATGAAGGCGGTAACTTCCATTACAGCAGAGATGGATATACCGTCAATAACGATACTGGCGCAAAGGCAATCCGTAAGGATGTGGAAGATTCTCTGAAGAGACTGCAGACGGATTACATCGATTCTATCATTGTTCATTACGTGTGTAAGGACTGGCCGGTTGAAGAAACTGTCACAGCTTTGGAACAGCTGAAGAAAGAAGGAAAGATCAGAACATATGGTCTGTCCAACTCACAACCGTCAGATCTTATCGCGTATGATCAGTATGGAGATGTATCGGTTGTACAGGAATTCTTTTCCATTCTTTCTCCATTCCATGGACGTGACTATTTCCCTGTATGTAAACAGAACAATACTGTATTCCAGGTATATGGTGTACTGGAAGAAGGTTTCCTGACATCTCCTTCATTCCTTGAAAAGAAGTTCAAGGCTACGGATATCCGCTCCCGTATTCCATGGTGTGAGGAAAAGTACAGAAAACCGCTTCTGGATATGTTTGAAACATTGAAGCCTTTATGCGAAAAACATGGATGTTCCTATGCGGCACTTGTGGAAGCTTGGGCTTTGGGGCAGTATGAAAACCTGAATCTGCTTGTTGGTATGAGAAGGGAAAGCACTGTTGCGGATACAGTAAGAAGTCTGGATGTCAATCTGAGTGAAGAAGAGATGGCATTTATGGAAGACGCGGTACGTTCCATTCAGGTTCCAGTCCTTGATAAATAATTTCTGAAAATTGTTACATTTTATTTCTGTAAAAATAAATCAGAAAATGCAGGAAACTACTTGCAAAAGAATTGGGACTGAGTAAGATATAAGCATACAGGCGAAGAAAAGAAGAGTAAGCTGAGGAAAACCTCACAGAGAGTCCCGGGAAGCTGGAAAGGGACAGGCGGAACACAGCTGAACATGATCTTGGAGCTGCATGGTCGATAAGTAGGCCATGACGGGTTGACCCGTTACAGTCATAGAGTATTTTCTGATTAGATTCAGCGTACTTGAAGAGGAAATAATCGTGAGATTATTTTAAAGTAAGGTGGTACAGCGTAATTTATATACGCCCTTACAGTCAGGCAGTGACTGAGGGGCGTATTTTTTGTTCAATAGATAAGATCGCGCCCACGCCTGAATCCGCTTCAAACGCGACAAGAAAGATGGAGGGTAAAATCTTATGAAAAACACAGCAATCAGAACTATCGCAACAGCCGCACTGGCAATCGCACTTGCAGGATGTGGAGCAGGATCTGCTTCCACAGGCACATCTTCTACTGGTGATAAGGTCATCAAGGTAGGTGCTACAGCAGTACCTCATGCAGAAATTCTCAACGATGTTGTCAAGGATGTTCTTGCTGATGCAGGCTGGACTCTGGAAGTAACAGAATTCACAGACTACGTTACACCAAACACAGCTTTGGAAGATGGATCTTTGGATGCCAACTATTTCCAGACACTTGGTTACATGAATAACCAGAATGACGAAAACGGTCTTCACCTTGCAGCTGCTGTAGGTGTTCATATCGAACCAATGGGTATCTATTCCGCTAAGATTGAATCTCTGGATGATCTGGCTGATGGTGCAACAATTTCCTGTCCAAATGACGTCGACAACCTCGACCGTGCATTAAGACTTCTTGTTCAGAAGGGACTGCTGAAAGATCCAGGAACAGATGAACATGCATCCGAAACAACATTCAACGGCAATGCTGAACTGAATCCACACGGATATGTCATCACTCCTGTAGAAGCTGCAAACGTTCCTAATACACTTGCTGACGTAGATATCGCTGTTGTTAATGGTAACTATGCTCTGGAAGCTGAACTTCCTGCATCTCATCCAGCTCTTGACATCGAAGAATTCGACAAGGACACAACAATTGCACGTACAAACTTCCTTGTTGTAAAGCAGGGCAATGAAGAAACTGAAAAGACAAAGGCACTGGTAGACGCTATCACATCCGATGAAGTACAGGCTTACATCGAAGATACATACAAGGGTGCAGTCATCACTTCCTTCATTACAGCTGATGGCACAGCAGTCAAGTAAAAGAAGTATTGATTGAAAAGTATATGTTCAGGGGTGATAATTGCTCCTGAACATTTGCAGTCTTTATAGAAAGGGGCCCAAGATGATAGATCTGGTCAATGTCCGCAAGAGCTTTGGTGATCTGGAAGTTCTTAAGGATATCAACATACATATTGAAGAAAAGGAAATCTATGGCATTATCGGTCAGTCCGGTGCAGGTAAGAGTACTTTATTACGCTGTATCAACGGTCTGGAATCCTATGAATCCGGAACCATTACAGTGGAAGGTACAACTGTTAATGTCAAGGACAAGAATGCATTGCGTCAGCTGCGACGTAATATGGGCATGATCTTCCAGAATTTCAATCTTCTGGAAAGACTGGATGTCTATGATAATGTTGCGTTGCCAATGCGTTTCTGGGGGATTAATCCGAAAACGGACGAATCCCGAAAGAAGATTGAAGATCTGATTGAACTTGTCGGATTGAAGGATAAGATGCATGCACGTCCTGCAGAACTTTCCGGTGGGCAGAAACAGAGAGTTGCTATCGCAAGAGCACTTGTCAATGATCCGAAGATTCTGCTTTGTGATGAAGCAACATCCGCATTGGATCCACGTATCACAAAAGGAATTCTGTCTCTTCTGAAAAAGATCAATGAAGAGCTTGGTATTACAATCATCGTTGTAACCCACCAGATGGAAGTTGTTAAGGAACTGTGCCAAAGAGTAGCTTTCTTAAAGCATGGTGTCGTTCTTGCGGAAGGTAAGCCGGAAGAACTGTTTGTTCAGCCATCTGCGGATATCAAGAAATTCCTTGGTGAGGAAGGACAGGCATTACCGACAACTGGTGTCAATATTCAGCTGTTCTTCCTGGATGAAACAAGTGATGAACCTGTTGTAACGGAAATGGCAAGAGAGCTTAATATCGACTTCAGTATCTGCTGGGGTAAGCTGGAAGAGTTCCGTTCCAATGTATTCGGAAGTCTTGTTATCAATGTCAAGCCGGAACAGAAAGATGCTGTTGTGAAGTATCTGGAAAGCAAGAATGTAAAGTGTGAGGTGCTGTAATATGGAACAGATGGTTAACATTATTCTTAAAGCCACATGGCAGACACTTTACATGGTTGTCATATCAACAACCATTGCGGTCATTCTTGGATTCATCCCGGCAGTCATTCTGACTTTGACAGCAGAAGATGGACTGAAACCAAACAAGGTTGTATATGGAATTCTTGACGTGATTGTCAATGTATTCCGTTCCTTTCCGTTTGTCATCCTGATGATCATTGTCATTCCCGTAACAAGATTTCTGGCTGGCAGCTCCATCGGTACAACAGCTGCGATTGTTCCATTAACAATCTATGCGGTTCCGTTTATTGCCCGTGTATTTGAAAATGCATTACGCGAAACAGACCCAGGTGTTATTGAAGCGGCCAAATCATTTGGTGCAACGGATATGCAGATTATCTTCCGTGTCTATTTCAAGGAATCTGTACCGCGCATCATCAATGGTATTGTACTTCTGATCATCAACATGGTTGGTGCTTCCGCAATGGCCGGTACACTTGGTGGTGGCGGTCTGGGTGACGTTGCAATCCGCAAAGGATATCAGGGTTATGATATCAATTACCTGATTGTTACATCAGCTGTTCTGATTATTCTTGTCCAGCTTGTACAGGCAATTGGTAACATGATTTATAAGAAGAAATCATGATGGACAGTGTGAAAAATCACTGTCTTTT
>CAMCSA010000061.1 GCA_945877405.1 uncultured Erysipelotrichaceae bacterium
GAAAGGAATAGTGCCAATTCCTCCCACAGATGAATCAGCAGGATTCCTTGGCACATTCTTCATTGAAATTTCCTTAGTTTTTCATTCAGTTTTGAATATACATATTTTACAAACCATGGTTCACTGGATGCCTGCAGTGCTTCATCAGGTGTAAACCATCTGACGCCACTGTTTTCTTCCTGCGCGATGGTCAGTTTCTGGCTGTCATCAGCCATCAGAAGATAGGTGACATTCAGATGCAGATGGGAAGATACATACTGTCCCTTTTTTACATGTCCATCCACTGTCAGAATCTCCAGAGAAAAGATGTCTTCACTGAGTGGATGAACATTCTGAAGTCCGCTTTCTTCTTTCACCTCTTTGATCGCAACATGCAGAAGATCTTCATCTCCATCCGCATGTCCTCCAAGCCAGCTCCAGGAATCGTAGATATTGTGATATACCATCAGTACCCGATCCATGTTCTGATTGACAACCCATGCCGAAGCTGTCCAATGGGCAAAGCTGTTTTCTCTTGTAAATAAATCCATGCCCGTATCGATCCAGGAAAGTAATGTCTGACGGTCTTTTGTTTCCTGATCATTGTATGGAATGTATGTTTCTATCTGTTTTTTTATACTTTTCATAAACTCATCATACCACCTGCGATATAATGAGAACAGAAGAAAACGGAGGAAATAATCATATGAGTTTTCGTAAAGACTTTCTGTGGGGTGGCGCTGTAGCTGCTCACCAGCTGGAAGGTGGATGGGATCAGGGAGGTAAGGGTCCTTCCATCGCCGATGTCATGACAGCCGGTGACAACAAGACGCATTCCCCAAGACGAATTACAGATGGAATCCTTCCTGGTGAGAACTATCCAAACCATGAAGCAATCGACTTCTATCATCATTACAAGGAAGATATTGCACTGATGGCAGAAATGGGATTCAAGGCATTCCGTACGTCTATTGCATGGTCCAGAATCTTCCCGAACGGTGATGATGAAACACCAAACGAAGAAGGTCTGAAGTTCTATGATGACATGTTTGATACAATGCATCAGTATGGTATTGAACCTGTTATCACGCTGGCACATTTCGAAATGCCATATGCATTGGCCAAGAAGTACAACGGCTTTATGGACAAGCGCTGTATCGATTTCTTTGTCCGCTATGCAACAACAGTATTCAACCGTTATAAAGATAAGGTCAAGTATTGGATGACATTCAACGAAATCAACAACCAGTCTGCCAATCCATGTGCTCACCACCTCATTCAGGAAGGTGCAATTCTGACAACAGATGACAATCCTGACAATGAATATATGATGTATCAGTCCGGTATCAATGAACTGGTTGCTTCTGCACGCGCCATTATTGAAGGTCACAAGATCAACCCTGATTTTAAGATCGGATGCATGATTGCCATGGTTCCACTGTATGCACATTCCTGTGATCCGAATGATTTCATGGAAATGACAGCAGCCAACCACAAGAGATACTGGTTCATGGATGTTCACGCAAACGGATTCGTTCCTAACTACATCTTCAAATATTGGGACAGAAAAGGATACAAGATTGATCTGTCCGAGGAAGAAAAGGAAGATTTGAAGAATGGTACAGTTGACTACATTGGATGGTCCTACTATATGTCTCATGCATGTGCATACAGAGAAGGAAACACGCACTTCGACTTCTGTGAAGCGGATGATATCGTCAAGAATGAATACCTGAAGGTATCCGACTGGGGCTGGCCAATTGATCCAATGGGAATCCGTTATGCTCTCAACTACATCGAAGACCGTTATCATAAGCCACAGATGATCGTCGAGAACGGCTTTGGTGCCTATGACAAGGTGGAAGAAGATGGCAGCATCGATGACTCCTACCGTATCGACTATCTCAGAAGCCACATTGAAGCTATGAGAGATGCAGTCAATGAAGATGGTGTTGACCTGCTTGGTTATACAATGTGGGCTCCGATCGACATCGTATCTGCATCCACTGGTGAAATGGATAAGCGTTATGGCTTCATCTATGTCAACAAAAACAATGCCGGTGAAGGGGACCTGTCCAGATCCCGTAAAAAGTCATTCTTCTGGTACAAGAAAGTCATTGAAACAAACGGCGAACAGCTGTAAGTCACATAAAAAGGAGCAGTGCTCCTTTTTTCGTGACTATACAATTTCAAGTTCTTCCAGTACTGCTGCCACCCCATCTTCAAGACATGTCGGAGCAACAATATCACAATGGGCGCGGACATCATCCTTTGCATTTCCCATTGCGACACCGATTCCGCTCTTTTCAATAAATGCTGTATCGTTTCCTGCATCCCCGAATCCGATGACATTTTCCCACTGCAGTCCGTATTCCCTGAGAATTCTTTCAATGGAAGTTGATTTGTTCACAGATTTCAGGAAGACATCATAGCCATCCTTATAGGACCATGCAAACTTCAGATCCGGAATGATCTGGTTGAACGGTTCAATGATAGCCTCATCCCCAATCAGAAACGTACCCAGCGGATAACCGTGTTTCTGATGGTAGGTTCTTTTTTCTGTATCATCAATGACTTTATGATAGTTCGGGGAATCCTTTCCAACATAACCATCCACAAACTTATCATGATTGGCATAGGTTACGATTGCATCCGCAAATTTGAAGCCAAGACCGATCTCATGTGCGATACAGATATCTGTAATGGTATTCATATTTGTTTCACTCATCTGATGACTTTCAACAATAGTTCCATCTCGTTTTACAACACAGGCGCCATTGATTGTGCCGATCAGATCAAGCGGCAGATCATCAAAAAGTGACTCCTGCAGGAATGTATAGTGCCTTCCAGTATTCAGCACAACACGTATTCCCTTTTCCATTGCCTTTTTAAAAACACCGGCAGTACGTCTGCTCATGGCATCATAACCGGATGGAATAATTGTATTATCCACATCACAGACGATCATTTTAATTTTTTCAGCTCTTTTTTTCATGGCATTATTATAACATGAATGGTAAAATATTCTTTGTGATTTGTGCCCGTAGCTCAATTGGATAGAGTGTTGGCCTCCGAAGCCAGAGGTTGTGAGTTCGAGCCTCATCGGGCACGCCTCAAAGATACCAGCGATGGTATCTTTTTTTACATGATTCGTACCCTACCTGTCATAAATGTTCCAGCGTATACCATGTTTTCTTTCATTTTGAACAAAAAACGCGTTTTAATGGGAAACATATTCTTTACCAATGAACAAAAATGTGAAAATAGTTGTTATCATATAGAGGTTAGAAAGCAGAGCGTTCAGATGTACAGATTTCCAGAAGTAAAGCACGAGCTTTTGTTATCCATAAAATATTCTACCAAAGTACTGAAAGCACTTGGTGATGAGATCAATCTGAATATAATCCAGCTGTTGATGGAAAGCGGAACTGCAGGTCTGCGTGTACCTGAGATCACGAAGAAAACATATCTGTCCCGTCCATCTGTTTCTCACCACCTGCGGATCCTTGTTGATGCAGGTATTGTCGGTGTACAGAGAATCGGAACGATGAATTATTACTATGTCGATATCAAGGCATCTGCGATTGATTCCCTTTCAACTCTTGTCAACAGTCTGATCAGCTATCATACAAACTTTCCTGAAATGATTGACGGAAAGTTTGATGATCTGTAAATCCTGCTGTTTACTGAATCCTCATCAGACTGATGTCTGTTTCATAAGAAAATGACTAATGCGCTGCAGAACATACAGCGCATTGTTTTATGATATGACTTTTACAGGTAATGATGCAGAAACGTGCACGCTTCATCCAGATATGTATCCGCATCAGTAAAGAAGGATGCGGCATGTGGTGCATCATGTATCATGACAAGCCGATGTTCTGCAATACATGCTTCATTATTTTCAATACTCATCTGCCATGGTACAAAATCATCGATATCCCCATGAATCAACAACACAGGAATAGTGTTATTTTTCATGGATGCAAGGGCATTCCCATCTTCCGGATCAAAACCCGCAAACAGACGCGCCCCAAGTCTGCCGATTGCATAACATAACCCAACCGGTGCACCTTTGAGCATCTGAGGAATACAGTGTTTCAGAATTGCCGGTACAGATGTAAAGCCACAATCCGCAATGATTGCTTTGACATGGTCAGACACACCCTGATCGCTGGCCATGAGTACTGTTGCAGCACCCATGGAAACACCCATCAATACCTGATCCGTATCGGGATAGTTCTGTTGCACCCACCTGCTCCAGCATACGCAATCCATTCTTTCTTTGACTCCCATTGTCAGGCACTTTCCTTCACTGTGCCCATGGCCTCTTTGTTCAACAAGAAGCAGATTATACCCCATCTTTTCTGCAATCGCAAAGGCAGGACAGCCATCAAAATACGGATGACCTTTATAACCATGAAAAGCAAGGATCAGCGGAGCACCATCTTTTCTGTGATAATACATACCTGAAAGCTTCAAACCATCCATGGATTGTGTATGTACATATGTAAATGGTGCATTCTGTACGCGGGACGACACAGTTACCATTGTTTCATACAATATCCCATATGGTCCATGTGATGGAATGTGTACTTCCCCTCTTTCCTTTTCACCCGTTGCAAAAGCGAAACGGTACAGCATCCAAGAAATCAGTACGATGACAGTCACAAAAGCCACAATGATCAGAAATACAATTTTCATAAGCATACCTTCTTTCAGTAAATGTTATCATACTTTATAGAAACCTGTATATTCATGTATGAACCAGATTGTAATTACACACCAAAATATTTCAGAAAAAGTGGCTCCGTTTAAGGACTCAGAACTGTCATAGTTCTGTCCATCTGTCAGGTACCACTTCATACCACGCTGTTCCTGCCTCTTAGAACTGTTTCATGACATACCACAGAGCACAGGATCTGGTGCTACGTCCGGTGGTGTGATGACAAAGATAACGTAGTATCCTCTAAGCATACCGTAATGCAGGAATACTGAGGCTAGTCAACAAAGGCTTTTTCAAGCCTGCGATTATAACCGCGGGTTATTGACTCTTCTTTAGATCACCTGTCTTCTCACTTCATGTGAAAAGATCAGATCAGCTGATGTAATCTGCCGTAGACGTAACAGCCATAAACCTGCGGATGATCCGCAATCCTTATTTGAGGAATCCTTTGTTTCAACAGATCCATATATACAGTGTTATGAATCATGCCACCTGTTACAACAATGGTTTCAGGGAGTGTTCCAAATGAGGAAAGCATTTCTGCAACCTGATCTGCCTGATCATTCAGGATTTCCTGGATAACAGGCAGATGTGCATATGTGGAAGAAAGAACGGATGCAGAAGCAATTCCGGTCCGATCTGTTTTTCCTTCATCCATGACCCGACTGATCAGCTGAGATGGATCATCCAGGTGATAGTGGTGCATGACTGCTTCATACAACTCATCTTTGACTGCCCGATGATCAGCCTGCTTTACAAAGTGTTTCAATATAGCAAGCCCGATTGCATAACCGCTTCCTTCATCACCGAGTACATATCCCCAGCCGCCTCTTCTTTCAAGGGTCTCCCCTTTTCTGTACAGAGCAATACTGCCTGTACCAAGAATCAGCGTAATGCCATCTCTTTCCTGTAATGTACTGTAAAGAGCTGTATCAATATCACCAAGAATGACAACAATGCGATCTGGTAGAGCTTCATGAACCAGAGAAGAAATATGTTCTTTCATCTGTTCACTTTTTCCATACCCTGCATAACCGATGACAACAGGTGACTGATCATCCAGCATGCACTGTTTCAGAATGGTGATGATTTCGTCATCTGTGGCGCACATCGGATGTGCACTCTGTAAGGTGATATCCTTTACAGATCTTCCCTGTTCATCAAACAGAACTGCTTTTGTTTTTGTTCCGCCTACATCAATTCCAATCAGCATGTCTTACCTTCAGTAAAACAGAACTTCTGCCATGGACGGATGTAATCGAGAAGGAATACTTCCTCTTCTCTGATATGACCGATGACATTGGTCATACCAGTATTTTCCATATCCGCCTTAGCGATCTGAACTTCACCGGCATAATGTCCATGCAGGGAGCTTTCAACACATACATCACCTCGATGAATGATATCAGGTATATTGAATACTTCAAAGTTGCATCCCTTGAACTTGACACGGGTCTGGGTGGAGCGGATCATATTGGCATTAATGTCGCCTCTGTTCATCTGCAGTTCACCAAAGACAACCTTTTTATACAGCTCAGGCAGACCTTCTACTGTATTGACTTCCAGATTCAGCATAGAAAGATTTACTTTTGACAGTGCATCCATTTCTTCTTTAGACGGATAGCAGTTGGAGATCAGAATATCATCGATTGTGCCCATTGCGACCATATGCTTGACCTGTACATCAACTGGAAGTCCTCTATGCATTTCAAGAGTTACAAGTCCTTCCTTAGCCTGCCATGGTCCAAATACTTCCGGATCGTTACATCCGACAAAGGCAGCAGTGTGAAGTCCATACTTTGCAAAGTTACGTGTGCACTGTGTAAAGTGTTCCAGTGTCAGACCGGAATATCTGTGTGGGTAGAAGTTGTGGCATCCGATCAGATGATAACGGTCAGGCTGATAATCCATGATTGTATCAATTGTATGTGTGTTGTTGGACATGTTGATTTCAATCATCAGTCCCTGCGGATTGTAGGTCATCATGGCTTCTTCACTGCCTGTAAAGCCTACATCCAGACGGATACCGTCGGCATTGATTTCCTTGAAGAAGGAAAGATCACTGTAGCTGATGCCAAGCCTGTCAAATACATTTGGTGCTACATCCAGAATGACTTCAAAGCCCAGTGAATGTGCGTAATCATTCATTGCCTTGAATTCTTCCTTGATTTCTTCCGCCGGTTTATCTACCGATAACAGACAGGAGAAAATTCGCTTTGCGCCGAAGTCTGCAGCATTCTTCAAATATGCTCTGATGTTTTCTGCACTGTCCTTTTCAGGATAAATGGAAATACCTAAACGTCTCAT
>CAMCSA010000062.1 GCA_945877405.1 uncultured Erysipelotrichaceae bacterium
GAGAATGACGACTGGCATGTTGTCAAGGAAGGCGTCCTTAATAGCGGACAGAACCCTATTTGACTGCATCTTACCGGCAACGGTAAGAAGGCCATTCATAAACTTGTCTTTCATTTTGTTTATGTTCCCCTTTCAACTAATATCTTACTGAAGATGAAAGCGATTGCAACTAAACGTATGCATTATGGCACTTAATTTCACAAAATGTGAGATCTTTTTCCACCAATTGGAAATATTTGATAACAAATTGTCATATATTTAACAGAAAACGTTATCATATGAAAAAATGTGTCATTTTTGTGAAACAATCATTTCATTTTTATGGGATTTTCGTGGTAGAAATCCGCTACTCAATTTGTAACTGCATTACACTTTGGCGTTTCGCCTTCCCATTAAAAAAGAGTCCTTGCGGACTCTTGCATGATTTTGATGATATTTATGCTGTCTGTTGCAGGCAATGACGAATGGTGTATAGATCAGTGTGGAAACACCGAATGTGATTGCAAACTGCCAGATGCCACCCATGATGTTACCGGAAGAAGCCAGGAAGCCCAGGATTCCGCATGGTGTAGTCCAAGGAGCAAGACCTGCTTAATAGCGGACAGAACCTTATTTGACTGCATCTTACCGGCAACGGCAAGAAGACCATTCATGAACTTGTCTTTCAGTATGTTAATATTCCCCTTTCGCAAATACATTATCCCTGACAGAATCTGTTTTCATTTTAACAGAATGATTCTGGAGCGAATATTGCAGATAAGACCCCCTGTTATCTTTGATAGTGATATTTTTTGGTTTTTAATGTTTCATTCAGTTCCGCAATTCAGGCGTTTAGCATCAAATTATGTGACACTTTATTTATATTTTTGTGAAAATAATCTTCATTTATCTGTAATGATTTCTACAAAATGAAAAGAGGCCGGACTGAACCAAACCTCTTTGTTCCTGTAGGAAATTAAGCGTTGTTTGCAGAACCGAAAGCTTCGCACAGAGCAACAACCTTCTTAACGACTGCGTCTGTACCTGGCTTCAGCAGCTTACGTGGGTCATAACCCTTACCAGCCTTGTCCTTGCCTGCTTCGATGTATTCACGTGTAGCAGCAGCAAATTCAAGCTGGAGTTCAGTGTTGATGTTAACCTTGGAAACACCAAGTGTAACTGCCTTATGAACCTGATCAAATGGAATACCGGAACCGCCGTGCAGAACTAATGGCTTGCCATTGACTGCTTCGTCGATTTCCTTCAGACGATCGAAGTTCAGACCTGCCCAGTCTGCTGGGTAAACACCATGGATGTTACCGATACCTGCAGCAAGGAAGTCAACACCGAGAGCTGCGATTTCAGCACATTCCTTTGGATCAGCGAGTTCACCATTGGAAGCAACACCGTCTTCTACGCCACCGATACCACCGACTTCACATTCAACGGATACACCCTTAGAATGAGCCAGTTCGATGATTTCCTTGGACTTAGCAACATTTTCTTCGAAATCGAAGTGGGAACCGTCAAACATTACGGATGTGAAACCAACTTCGATGCAAGCCTTTGCGCCTTCATATGTGCCATGGTCAAGGTGCAGAGCTACTGGAACAGTGATACCCATGGATTCATACAGATCTGTAACCATGTGATAAACTGTCTTGAAGCCGCCCATGTACTTTGCAGCACCTTCAGAAACCTGAAGAATGGAAGGGGACTTTGCTTCCTGAATACCTGTCAGAACAGCCTTTGTCCATTCGAGGTTGTTGATGTTGAAAGCCGGAATCGCATAATGACCAGCGTGGGCCTTTTCAACCATTTCTTTTGCAGAAACTAATGCCATAATTTTCTTATTTTCCTCCTATAGGTAACTCTATTTTAGACTTATTTTTCCAATTTGAAAAGGTTCGCAATGCATTATCGCATTGATTTGCGACACATTTCACAAGATTATTGAAGTACAGCGCTTACATGACAGACAAAAAGAAATGCCACCTTACGGCAGCATCTCTTCGGTTGCTTAATAATTATCGAAGGCGTCGTCACCTGTTGGAAGATCCAGGCCGCTCTTATCGATTGGATCATCGATATCCTCTTCATCTTCTTCAATATCGCTTGTGTCGATATGAACTTCTTCGAACTTACGGCGGTTACGCAGATCCCACTTGTTACCTTCCAGGGCTGCGAATCGGGAATCCAGCATCAGTTCAGAATAGAACTGGCTCTTCTTCTTTCTCTGCTTTTCTTCCGGGACTTTCATCTGCTTAGCAACTTCTGTCCACAGCTTTGCAAATTCAACTTCCTTTTTGCGTTTGCCCAGGATGCTGAACGCCACATCCGTCATACTCTGTGAATATGCCATATGCGTTTACTCCTTTGTTAAATCATTCAAACTCACGTTTTTTCGCGTGCGTAAAGGATAATAGAGTAAACTGACCATATTGTCAACCGCCAATTATACAAATTGCGCCATATGCCATTCAAGCTTCTGATGAAGTGTGACTTCTCCCTGATTTTCAATACGATACGCCACAGTCCACAATGTATCTGTCAAATGCATGTATTCACACACAGCATCCAGTTCCATTACACCATATTCCGATATGATCCTTGTATTTCCCCCACCATCTTTCCGCAATGCGGTAATGGAAGTGACATCTGCATTCCTTTGGATCTTCAGGCATTCATCTGATAAGGTAATCTGATGTTTTGCCCCTGTATCCTTTTCCTGATACAGTAGCCGTTCCCCATCAAATAAGGCAGCACAGTCCGCCAGCACCTGTGATTCATTTGTGTCAAGATTGACACTGATCAGCTGCAATCTGACTTTCATGCATTTATCTCCTCAGGATAGAATACCTTATTATCATCTTTGCCAGGGCCATGGATCAGAGAATAGACGATATTGGATGCGTTGGACAGTTCCATTGTTGTGCCATCCTTACCTCTGACGAATATGCTTCCGGAATGATCACTGCCATATGGTACATATGGAGACTGTTCCACTTCATCTCTTCCCCAATAGTACCGCAGATCATATCCTTCCTTCTTCAGTTTCTCACGGATTCTGCGATTACTCTGTGGGGATGAATCCGCATAGGTAAACAGTCTGCGGTCACGCAGTCTTCCCGCAAGATCTGCAGCAATCGGATCTTCACATTCACAAAGGCACTGGAAACCATACCCGAATGTATATTCATCCATCCTGAAGTAATCTGATAAACTGATGGAATCTCCATGGATCAATGGTCCAAATACAGCATAGGCTGCTTCTCCTATGCCATCTTTTCCGATATCCTTCAATCGCGTAAACAGCATATGCAGAATGCATTCATAACTTCTGGCAACCGGATGGTAATACACCTGCCAGTACATGTGATACCTTGCCATGATATAGTTTTCCACCGCATATACACCTGATTCCTTGACAACAAGCTGGTTATGGTCTGTCACTCGCATGATACGCAATATTCTTTCCAGATCATATTCACCATAGGTTGTACCAGTAAAATAGGCATCTCTCAACAGATAATCAAAGCGGTCTGCATCCAGCTGTGAACTGATCAGCTGTGTTAATAAAGGGTTAGCACTTTTATGACGGATGACATCTGAAACTTCTTTTGAAAGTCCAGCCGCACAGTTTTCCAGAATGAATGTGATTTCCGTATTCTCTTCAATAATACGGCATGTGAATTCCTCGTGTGAAGTATTGGTCACACCTTCAAAAGCATGGCTGTATGGACCGTGACCGATATCATGCAGCAGTGCAGCCAGCATGACAGTTACCTTTTCTCTTTCATTTAATGCTTCAGCAATATCACTGACCTCTGTTACCATGCGTCTTACAATTTCATATACCCCAAGAGAATGCTCAAAGCGGGAATGCTCCGCACAATGATAGACAACATAGGCACCACCCAGCTGCCGGATGCGACGGAGTCTTTGAAACCAGGCACTGTTGATGACATCCCACACGACCTGCAGACTGACATGAATATAGCCATGTACCGGATCACGCAGCACCTTTTCCTCATCCGTACGGGCGAACATCATTTTTCCTCCAGCAGTACAACTGCCTGCGCCATAACGCCTTCTCTTCTGCCGACAAATCCGATCTTTTCCCCACGTGTTGCCTTGACAGAAATACGATCAATATCGCAATGCATTGCTTCCGCAAAGTTTTCACGCATCTTCTGAATATGAGGAGCCATTTTCGGTTTTTCAATCATGATCAGTGTATCCGCATTTCCAAGCCGATACCCTCTTTCGTCCATCATGCGCCATACTTCCTTTAAAATGATCTGTGAGTTGACGCCTTTCCATTTCGGATCCGTATCCGGAAACCATTTACCAAGATCTCCTAGTGCCAGTGCACCAAGCACAGCTTCTGCCAGTGCATGTGTCAGAGCATCCGCATCACTGTGCCCCACAAGTCCCAGATCCGATTCAATTTCTACCCCACCAATGATCAGTTTTCTGTCAGAAGAAAGCTGATGAATATCCGTACTCTGTCCGATTCTCATAAAATTTACCTGTCTTTCTTTTGATTCCATGTTTTGATTTATTCTATCCCATTTTCTCACATCCTCCAACAGATAAAACATCCGGATCCGCTTTATATTTCCTCTGTTTTCCATGTGTCAGCTGCGCAGTTGTCCGATATAATACCTATATGATGAAATTACCCGAATATGTATGTAAGGCAATGGATGCCCTCAATCAGGCCGGTTATGAATGCTATGTGGTAGGTGGTGCAGTACGCAGTGCGGTTCTGCATGCACCTGTACATGATTATGATCTGACAACCAATGCACTGCCGCAGCAGATGAAAGAAGTGTTTGCTTCATGGCATACCTTTGATACAGGTATCCAACATGGCACAATCACAGTTCTTTCAGATCATCATCCACTGGAAATCACAACCTACCGCAAAGATGCCAGTTACCAGGATCACAGACACCCTGATCATGTGGAATTCACTTCTGCTTTAATGGAGGACTGCGCCAGACGTGATTTTACAATCAACGCGCTGTGCTATCACCCGAAAGAAGGAATGAAGGATTTTTATGGTGGTCTTACCGATATCAGAAACAGGATCATCCGCTGCATCGGCGATCCATACCGAAGATTTGATGAGGATGCATTGCGTATCTTACGGGCAATCCGTTTTGCTGCACAACTGCAGTTTGAAATGGAAGAAAAAACTTCACAGGCCATTCTTTCCTTAAAGGATACATTACATTATGTATCTGCAGAAAGAATCAGTGAGGAATTTACAAAATATCTGTGCAGCGATGGCTGTGCACCTTTATTCTATCCATACCGCAGTGTATTTGCGGTATTTCTGCCTGAGCTGAATCAGCTTGCAAAACAGGACATGCAAAGCCTGATCACACGGCTGCAGTTTTCAAAAAATGACAGACTGATCCGTATGGCCATTCTGCTTTCCAGCCCATGCTTTACCGATCCGCATCGCATCCTGAACCGTCTGAAGTTTTCCAACCATGACAGGAAGACCATCCTTTCCATGATTGCCTTACGGCATGCTCCAATGAGCACACGGATTGATATACGCTTTATCCTGCGCGATATTCAAATGGATTTTCTCCAATACCTGCAATACCGGGAAGGGATGGATCTTTGCCGGTATGTACAGGTGTATGACTTATACGAACAGATCATACGAAGCCGCGACTGCACCAGTCTGAAAGATCTGGCGGTCAATGGCGGAGATCTTGTGTTACTCGGTTATCAGGGAAAGCAGATCTCAGAAACACTGAATGATCTGTTAAAAAAAGTCATCGAGGACATCCTCCCCAATGACCGTAAAGCACTTCTGGGTTATCTTTCATCCAAAACAAGATGACAGGCAACTCTTGGTGAACCATCCGATACATAAATGGTTCCACATTCCACAAAGTTTTCCTTTGCAAGCATCCTTCTCATGGATGCATTTTTTTCATGTGTATCTGCACGCAGATCGCAAATACCAAGCTGTCGTGCTTTCTGCTTTGCATATGTTACAAACTGTCTGCCGATTCCCTTTCCTTTCGATAAGGAAGAAACACATGTGCGATGCAGGACAATATAAGGCCTGTGATTACACCACTCACCTTCTATATATGCATAATTGGGATCATCCATTGCAGAAATAAAACAGTAGGCAATGATTTTTCCTTCTTCTTCAATCACGGTTCCACCATTTCCGATATCACGGCGGATATCTTCAACACATGGATATTCACCCTGCCACTGCGGTATTCCGTTTGCACGGAAATACGCCTTTGCTTCCGCAATGATTTCCATGATCTGTTTCAGATCTTTTTCTTCTGCTTCTCTGATTTTCATATATACCTGATAAAAGGCAGATCCTTTGACCTGCCCTTATTCCCTTAAAGTTTCTTGAACTGTTCTACATCCAGAACGAAGATTGTAGCACCACCCACCTGTACTTCTACAGGGAAGGATGCATAGCGTCCGATGTCATAGCTGGCTGTGGAAGGAACGATTTCCGTACGTCTTTTTGCTTCAGAACCGATCACTTCAATACACTTATCGACAAGATCATCTTCTGTACCGACAATCAGTGTTGTGTTACCTGCACGCAGGAAACCACCCGTTGTGGAAAGACGTGTCATGTAGAAATTATTCTTTGTCAGTGCAGATGTAACTGCAGACGCATCGTCATTGGACACAATTGCTAATACAAGTTTCATTGTAATACCTCCATAAAAGTTCTGTTTTTATTTTAGCACAGATTGACGTGATTACCGAATGGATATTTTTGCAATTATGTCTATAAGCAATAAGAAGAGTACGCCGTCCTCATAGGGCGGTGGTGAATTCAGCGCCACTGGTTTTGGATGTACTCTTTTACAATCTCTGTTGTATTACTGCCAACAGATCCAAGGTAATAACTGTTTGTCCAGAATTCGACTTTATCATAGTATTCACCGACCTCTAATGGATAAT
>CAMCSA010000063.1 GCA_945877405.1 uncultured Erysipelotrichaceae bacterium
ATCGAGCACGTTGCCGGGTAATCTGGAAGAACTTAGCTGTTCTTCCTTTTTTTGTTATAGAGGAGTAAATATTTGTGCAAAGTTGAGAAAGGAAGTATAATAGCACAGCGAGGCAGAATTATGAAAGAATATACATATATCAGCACTGACCTTGAAGCAACTCATGATTTGGGAGAACTTCTTGGAAAACATGCTAAGGAAAATATGGTTTTCCTTCTGGATGGTGATCTTGGTGCAGGCAAGACTGCTCTGACGCAAGGTATCGCAAAAGGCCTTGAGATCAGACGTGCCGTCACTTCACCGACTTTTACGATCCAGAAAATCTATCATGGAAGACTGAATCTGTATCATATTGACGCATACAGACTTGAAAATACACAGCAGGACCTTGGATTTGATGAATTTTTCTACGATGATGGACTTACTGTCATTGAATGGGCACAGTTTGTACCATATCTGATCCCGGAAGAATATCTCAAGGTTTCCATTACACTTGAAGAAAACGGAAACCGTAGATTTGTCCTGGAAGCACATGGCAGCGAATATGAAACACTGCTGGAGGAAATCAGATGATTACATTATGTATGGATACAAGCCACGTTTTTCTGGCACTTGGATTAATTGAGGATGATCATATCCTCGCATCCTTTCAGGAGCAGTGCTGGAAAAAACAGTCAGAAGAAATCTTTCCGCGTCTTATTGAGATGTGTGATTCCGTTAACATCACGCCGGAAGTGATTGATCAGATTGTCATTTCCAAAGGCCCGGGAAGTTATACAGGTGTGCGTATCGCAATGACAATCGCAAAGATTTTCTGCACGATGAAGAATGCACCGTTATATACGATTGGTACATTGCAGCTGTATGCCGGCAGAAATACATGCCGTGTCATCACAGATGCCAGAGGGCATCGTGGTTATACGAATACATTTGTCAACGGCATTCCACAGGAACAGGATGAAGCTTTGGATGTGGAAACAATCAGAGAGAACAATCAGAATGATTGGATCATCGGAGATGGACATCTGATCGGAAGCGAAGACAGATGGCCTGACATCATAGAGAATTTCCTTGCTTTAAAGCAGGAATGGACACGATGTGAAAATGCTCATCTTGTAGTACCGGAATATCTGAAATCGGCATCTTCTTATATGCCGCAGGGAAAATGATACGCCGTTGTACTGAAGCCGATCTTGCCTGTCTGACACAGGTGGAACAGCTTTGCTTTCCGGATGATCCATGGAAAGAAGACAACTACAGATATGAACTGACATCCAATCCGTATGCCAGTCTGTATGTGGATGAGGAAAGCAGTCATATCATGGGGTATGTTGATCTTTGGATCACTTTTGAAACGGCACAGATAGCCAATATCGGAGTTGTGCCGGAACATCGCAGAAAACAGATCGGTGAGAAACTGATGAAACATGCCATCTCGGTGGCGGAACAGCAGGGATGTGAAACCATTACGCTGGAAGTCCGCGTCTCAAATGTACCTGCGATCTGCCTATATGAAAAATTCGGTTTTATCAATGCTGGAAGACGCAGGAATTATTATGAAGACGGCGAAGATGCATGGCTGATGGTAAAACCGCTTGGAGGAACAGAATTATGACAATGATCATGGCGATTGAATCCAGCTGTGATGAAACAGCTTGCGCCATTGTAAAAGACGGCAGAGAAATTCTGTCAAATATTGTGTCCAGTCAGATCAATGTTCATACACAGTTTGGTGGGGTTGTGCCGGAAGTGGCTTCCCGTATTCATGTGGAGAATATTTCTACTGTGATTACAGAAGCTCTACATCAAGCAAAGATGACAATGGATGACATTGATGCGATTGCATTCACGCAAGGACCAGGACTGATCGGCTCACTGCATGTTGGTGTACAGGCTGCCAAGACACTTGCCTGGCAGTTTCATAAGCCTCTTGTGCCAGTCAACCATATGACAGGGCATATCTACGCAAACCGATTTGCACTGGATCATGATCTGAAATTCCCGCTTCTGGCACTAGTTATTTCCGGTGGTCATACGCAGCTTGTATGGATGGAAAATGAATGGGATTTCAAGGTGATCGGAACAACACAGGACGATGCGATCGGTGAAGCCTATGATAAGGTATCACGTGTTCTTGGCACTGGCTATCCAGGTGGTCCGATCATGGATAAAATGGCAAAAGAAGGAAAGCCACACTACACATTGCCTACACCAAAGGTACATGGAAAATATGATTATTCCTTTTCCGGTCTGAAAACAGCAGTACTGCAGCTGATTCAAAGAGAAGAAAAGAAGGGGGAGCCGATTATCAAGGAAGATGTTGCTTATGCTTTTCAGGAAACAGCACTGAATCTGATGGTTTCCAAAACACTGCAGGCAGTTGAGGATCTTCATCCTGCCATGGTTGTGACTGCAGGAGGAGTAGCCGCTAACTCCAGACTGCGTGTGCTTCTGGATGAAGGGATGAAGAAGTATCCGGATATCGAACTGTCCCAACCACCGATCCGCTATTGTACCGATAACGCTTCCATGATTGGAGCATCCGGTTATGTGGCTTATAAAAACGGCGTCAGATGTGGCTTTGATGTATCCGCAGATCCGGGATTACTCATGCCGGGTGAAGAATAACTTGCGATAAAACTACTTTTTTTCACAATCTGTCCATGTGTGTGTTATATTAATAACAGGTGAATATCATGACAGTAGAAAAAAAAGTTCCAAAAGCAACGCTGCAGAGATATCCTGTATATCTCAAAGCTTTAAGACGGTTGAAGGCAGAAGGTGTGACCAGAGTCATGTCGAAAACACTGGCAGACTATGTCTCAATCGAATCCACTACAATCCGACGTGATTTCAGTTTTCTGGGAAACCTTGGAAAACAGGGTTACGGTTATGATGTTAATGATCTGATTCAGATCTTTTCCGATCAGCTGGGGGTCAACTTCGATGAAAAAATCATTCTGATCGGAGCTGGTAACCTTGGTAAAGCTCTGTTGAATTATAATAACTGGAATCATGTTGTAGGAGAAATTGTCTGCGCATTTGATCTGGAACCGGAACGGATCACAGGGGCATCGGTACCGGTATATGGACTGAATGAGCTGTCCCAGCGTATTCCTTCCGGATGCAGAATTGCAATTCTGTGTATTTCAAAGGAAACACAGGAAACCGTTGATCTTCTTGTGAAAAACGGAATCCGAGGAATTGTCAGTTTTGCGGTAGATCATTTCTCAGTACCGCCTGGTGTATATGTCAAACAGGTGGATGTCGTATCCAGTATTCAGGAACTGGTATTTGAAACAAATGCATTACATCAGTAAAAATTGAAGGAGATAGAAAATACTATGCCAACAGAAATGAGCATTCGTGAAATGTATGAACTCATTCACGAAGGAACACAGATGGAAATCGATCAGGTTGAATATGTTCAGCTGCAGGGATGGATCCGTACGAACCGTTCCGGAAAGAACGTATCTTTCATTGCGTTGAATGATGGTACATATTACCAGAATGCACAGATCGTCTATTCTTCTGATGTTTTAAGCAACTATGAAGAAGTATCCCGTTATCTGACAGGTACTGCAATCGGTGTTGTCGGTAAATTCATTGCCACACCAGGTGCAAAGCAGCCATTTGAGATTCAGGCAACGGAAATCAATCTGGAAGGTGCATGTGATGCTTCCTATCCATTACAGAAGAAAAGACATTCCTTTGAATATCTGCGTCAGATCGGTCATTTAAGACCACGTACAAATACATTCTCCGCAGTATTCAGAGTCAGATCCGTACTGGCTATGGCAGTTCATACATTCTTCCAGGAACAGGGATTTGTTTACGTCAACACGCCTTTGATTACCGGTGCGGATGCCGAAGGTGCTGGTGAAACATTTACTGTCACAACAAGAGATGACGGTAAGTATGAAGAAGATTTCTTCGGCAAGCATGCATCTTTGACCGTTTCCGGTCAGCTGCAGGCTGAAGCCTATGCGATGGCATTCCGTGATGTCTATACATTCGGACCGACATTCCGTGCAGAAAACTCCAATACAACAAACCACCTTGCTGAATTCTGGATGATTGAACCGGAAATGGCATTTGCGGATCTGGATTATGACATGGACGTCATTGAAGATCTCATCAAGTTCTGCATTTCCTACGTCTATGAAGAATGTCCTGAAGAAATGGCTTTCTTCAATGAACGTATTGATACGACACTGAAGGAAAGACTGGAAAAGGTTAAGAATTCCGATTTCAGAAGAATGCCTTACACAGAAGCAATCGAAATTCTCAAGCAGGCAGTTGCAGATGGTGTAAAGTTTGATAACAGCAACATTGAATGGGGCATGGATCTGATGACAGAACATGAGCGTTATCTGACAGAAAAGGTTGTAGATGGTCCGGTATTCCTGACAGATTATCCAAAGGATATCAAGGCATTCTACATGCGCCAGAATGACGATGGAAAGACAGTAGCTGCAGTCGACTGTCTTGTTCCTGGTGTTGGTGAACTTGTCGGTGGTTCTCAAAGAGAAGAAAGACTCGATGTTCTGGAAAACAGAATGAAGGAACTGGGCATGAATCCGGAAGGTTACCAGTGGTACCTGGATCTGCGCAGATATGGTGGCTGCCAGCATGCAGGATTCGGTGTCGGTTTTGAAAGACTAGTCATGTACATTACAGGTATGGAAAACATCCGTGATGTCATTCCTTTCGCAAGAACACCAAGAAATCTGCAGTTCTGATTGAACAATCATGCAGCGGAGATCGTGACAGCACGGTTTCCGCTTTTTCAAGGGAGAGATATATGTTATATCAGGTATCAAAAGCATCCAAATACTTCGGCGCTGATCCGGTATTTGAAGATGTAACATTTGAGATCAAGGGTACGGAAAAGATAGCATTGGTCGGAAGAAACGGTTGTGGTAAGACAACCTTTCTGCGATGCATGTGTGGTGAAGAATCCTTTGATGGCGGTAATATTTCCATTCAGGGTGGTGTAACGATTGGGTATCTGGCACAGAAGGTACTTGAACACGATGACTGGACGGTAGAAGAGGAACTGAAACTCATCTACCGTAATGTATTTGATCTGCAGGAGCAGATGCACCAGCTTGAAGAAACAATGCTCACGGATGCCAGTGAAAAGGTTCTGAGCCGATATGCACAGGTACAGGAGGCATTTGAAGCAGCTGGCGGTTACCATTGGGAATCGGAAATGAAGACCGTCTTTACAAAGTTCGGTTTCCCTGTAGAGGATCTGCAAAAAAAGATCGGTGAATTTTCTGGAGGTCAGAAGACAAGAGTCGCATTTGTCAAACTGCTGTTATCCAAGCCGGATATCCTGCTGTTGGATGAACCGACAAACCATCTGGATATTGAAGCAATTGAGTGGCTGGAAGGATACGTTCGCAACTATCCAAAGGCTGTTGTTATTGTATCTCATGACCGTATGTTCCTGGATCATACAGTAGATTGTGTCTACAACATGGAATATGGAAAGATGAAGCGGTATGGAGGGAATTATTCTTCTTTTACCATCCAGAGAGAAAACGATCTGGAACGTCAGCAGGCAGCCTATTACAGACAGCAGAAAGACATCGAGCGTCTGCAGGCACTGATTGAAAAGTTCCGCTATAAGAAAAACAAGGCAGCATTTGCCCAATCCAAGATCAAATACCTGGATCGAATGGAAAAGATCGAACCGGAAAAGGCTGATAACCGTACTTTCCATGCTCACTTCACACCGAATATCAAAGGTGGCGAAAAGGTGCTTGAAACAGATCATCTTGCGATCGGCTATGATCATGTGCTGACTGAAGTGACGATGAAAATGCGGCGGGGAGATCGGATTGCGATTATCGGTCCAAATGGTACTGGAAAATCTACTTTCGTCAAAACACTGATGTCTCTGATTCCATCCTTAGGTGGTTCCTTTCTGTATGGGCATCAGATTGAAACAGGATATTTTGATCAGCAGCTTGCCCAGTTTTCCAGTGGAAAAACCGTACTGGAAGAATTATGGGATGAATATCCGGATCTGGATCGGACAACGATCCGTTCCGTACTGGGACAGTTTCTGTTTTCTGCAGATGATGTATTCAAATCTGTCGATGTGCTCTCAGGTGGAGAAAAGGTAAGACTGTCTTTTGCGAAACTGTTATTGAAGCATTCCAATCTGTTAATCCTGGATGAACCGACAAACCATCTGGATATTCCAGGAAAAGAAGCACTGGAAGAATCACTGAAAGGGTACAGTGGAACAATCCTGTTTGTTTCTCATGACCGATATTTTATCCAGCAGCTGGCAACAGGTTTGCTGAAGTTTGAAAATGGAACAGCGGAATACCTGGATATGGACTGGAATACATACGAGCAGTCCATTCTGAACAGTACAGCTGCATTGGAAAAGGTTCCGGTAACGGTTGATCAGCCTGTGTCATCCCAGGATACACGTCGCCAGATGTCACCTGAGGCAAGACGAAGAGAAATCGCAAAGCTGGAAAAACAGATTACCGAAAAGGAACAGGAACTCGAAGATCTGCGGGCATTGCGGTTTGAACCGGAATACTATCAGGACTATACGAAAATGAATGCATTAAATGAGGATATCGATGATATCCATAATGAAATTGCTCATTTAGAAGAAAAGTGGGAAAAGCTTCTGGAAGAATAAGAAAAAGGATCGCCTGAAACGATCCTTTTATCATGGCGGAGAAGGAGGGGTTCGAACCCTCGCACGCTTTCACGTCTGCCGGTTTTCGAAACCGGTCCCTTCAGCCACTTGGGTACTTCTCCAACAGTCATGAACAAAATTATATCACAAACCGCAACATATGAAAATATGATGTGTTTCATGGTGAAACAGAGAATGCAATGCTGAATTGAAAACTTAAATTCCACTTCTAACCCCCGAAAGTCGAAATTACTGTT
>CAMCSA010000064.1 GCA_945877405.1 uncultured Erysipelotrichaceae bacterium
TAGGTAAAATATGAAACATATTGGAGGAGATAACATGAAAAAGATCTTATGTGCTTCATTAGCCGCTCTTCTTGTTGCCGGATGCTCCGGTTCCAAGGCTGGTAATGAAACAACGTCTGAAGATGCATATTATGTATTCAGTACAGACGTACAGACTCTGGACTGGCACATGTCCCAGCGTGCCACTGATGCAGAAATCACAGCAAACTGTGTTGATGCATTAACAGAAACAAACAGCTACAACAACTATGTTGGTGCTTTAGCTGAAAAATGGGAAGCAAATGAAGAAAAGACTGAATGGACATTCCACTTAAGAGATGCCAATTGGGTCACAAACACAGGTGAAGTTTATGCACCTGTAACAGCTGACGACTTCGTTGCTGGTTTACAGCATCTGGCAGACTTCGATGGACCAACACTCTGGATTGCTGGTTCATTCGTTGATGGTCTGGCTGATTATGCTTCCGGCAAGACAACAGACTTCTCTACAGTAGGTGTTGAAGCAGTTGATGAAAAGACAGTCAAGTACACACTGACAGCTCCAACTCCATTCTTCAATACAATTGTTGCGAATAACGCATTCTGGCCTGTAAACAGAGACTTCCTTGAATCCAAGGGTGATGGTTGTAAGTTAGGCGAACCAGACACAGCAAACTGTGGTTATGGTGCTCCAACAGATCCATCTTCCATTCTCTACAACGGTGCTTATATTATTGATGAACTCGTCTCCAAGTCTTCTCAGAAGCTCCACAAGAATGAAGCTTACTGGGATGCTGAAAACGTATATGTCAACAAGATCAGCCGTGTCTACAACGACGGTTCTGACCCAGCTGCTACAGTTAAGGGCTTCGAACAGGCTGAAAACCCATACTACATGGCAACTCTGCTGACAACTGCTCCAGATTTCCAGAAGTATCTGGAACAGTACAAGGACTATGCATACACAGGAATTCAGAATGCATACTCCTTCGGTATGAACTTCAACCTGAACAGAGTTAACTATGAAAACTCTAACAAGACACCTGAACAGTTTGCTGATTCAAAGGCTGCTCTGCTGAACGCCAGCTTCAGAAGAGCTCTGAAGTTCGGTCTTGACAGAGTATCCTACATGGCTACAGCAGTAGACCCATCTATCGCTGAAAAGGCTCTTCGTACAATCGAATGCCCATGGGACTTCGTTACAACATCTGACGGCCGCGCTTACGGTGAACTCGTACAGGCTGCTTCCGAAGATCCAACAGTAGATCTGTCTGAAGGTCAGGATTCCATCTACAATCCTGAAAAGGCAAAGGCTGAACTGGAAAAGGCAAAGGCTGAACTGAATGTATCCTGGCCAGTCATCCTCGACATCCTCGTTGATGAAGCTGACCCATCCAACATCTCCCAGGCTTCTTCTCTGGAACAGTCCATTGAAGCATCCCTCGGTGTTGAAAATGTTGATATTCAGATTCACCCGGTTGACGACGATACATACACAGGTTCTTCCTACACATCCAATGGTCCACAGGATGCTTGCTGGGATATCTCCACATCCACAGGTTGGGGTTATGACTATGTAGATCCAAAGTCTTATCTGTCCATCTTCAGCCCTGTAAATGGTGATGTCATCAGAAACTCCATGGGTCTGAACTACTATGGTGAAAACCAGTTCGACGGTATTGAACTGACAGGTCCAAATGGCGAAGCTGTTTCTTCTGAAGAAGCTAACAAGGCTAACGATGCTGCAGTCGAAGCTTCCGGCTTACTGAAGTATCAGGAAATGATCGATGAAGCTTATGCAATCAACGATGACCTCGACAAGCGTTATGAAGCAGAAGCAAAGGCAGAAGCTTTCCTGCTCGACAACGCTCTGTATGTAAACATCCAGACACAGACTAGAGCAGTTAACTGGACACTTTCCAGAATCAAGCCATTCACAAACAAGTATCTGAACTACTCTAAGATGAAGGGTGTCATCATTCAGAAGGATCCTGTAACTGCTGAAGAATACCAGGCTGCTTATGAACAGTGGAAGGTTGACAAGGCAGAAGACGCAAAGGCTAACGCTTAATCAGCCCTTACGCGAAACGAAATCAATCTGATTACTATGATAAGGAGGGAGTGTCCTCCTTATCATTTGTATTTTTGAGTCGTATAAGGTATTCTATAGAATGACACGTAAGAAAGGGGGATATTGACTTGAAAAAATATATTGGTGGACGTATCGTCCGCGCAATCCTGTCAATCTTTATCGTCACAGTCATCGCGATGACAATGATTTATACATTGATCCCGCGTAAACTGATCTTCAAAACTGACCCGAACTATCAGAAGGTTGCAAGTAAGACTGACGATCGCGCACGTTACATGAACACAGCCTATGAGAGACTGGGCTACATAACATTTGAGGAACAGGGTGACATGTGTAAGGCATATGCAAAGGACAATTACGATGCCTGCATGGAAGCAGACTCCTCTTATATCAATGAAATTGTTGAGGAACATTACAGCGATTATACGATTGAAAGATACAAGGGAACAGGTCTTGTCTATGCGACAAAGGACCAGCCGATCGCATCTATCGTTTTCAATTTTTTCAAGAACATGATTGTGATTGATCATCCATACAGAGTGAATGATTCATCCAATCCGGATCTGGAAAGAAAGATTTACTGGGGTACAGACTATAATGGACTTCCTGCATTAATGGGTTCTGGAACAGAACATAAGTATCTGATCTATTTTGATTCTTCGTTCCCGTTTGTGCATCAGAACATCATTTCCATTAACCTTGGCCAGTCCTATCCATCTTATGCATATGTGGATATCATCAAGGTCATCTCTCAGGGACAGGGTTCTGAAAAGTCTACATTGCAGAAGTTTGAAACAGGCATTGAATCGACAAGTGCCGTCATTCAGCACAGCTGTACATATAAGAACACAAAGAATTTGGATAAGCTGGATACAAACAAGTTCCTGGATAACTATGCACAGTGCGACACAATGAAGAAGGACCCATCCATGATCGGTACTTCCATGTTGTTTGGTGTGCTTGGTCTGCTGATTGCCTATGTCATTGCCGTACCATGTGGTATGCTGATGGCATCTTATAAGGGCAAGCTGTTTGACCATATCGGTACAGTATGGATCAACTTTATGATCGCGGTACCATCTCTGGCATTTATTTTCTTCGGCAGACAGATCTTCTATCTGCTTGGCTTTCCATTGGCATTCCCGACCTATGGTGCACAGGATGTACGAAGCTATATTCCGGCTGTAGTCGTACTGGGCTTATTGAACACAGGTTCTTTGATGTTGTGGACAAGAAGATACATGCTTGACCAGGCAAGTGCTGATTATGTCAAGTTTGCCCGTGCAAAGGGTCTTTCCCAGAATGAAATCTACCGTAAGCATATTATGAGAAATGCCATTATCCCAATGGTACATAATCTGCCTGCAAATATTATTCTTACCATTACCGGTGCCGTTTTGACAGAAACTGTCTTTGCGATTCCAGGTACTGGTAAGCTGTTACCGGATGCAATTTCCGAACACAACAACTCCATGATTGTAGCGCTGACTGCATTGTATACTTCGCTTTCAATCATGTCGGTTCTGCTTGGTGACATCCTGATGACACTGGTTGACCCGAGAATCAAGCTGACGGATGATGGAGGTACGAACTGATGAGTGAATTGAATAACAAGTTTGTCTTCGTCAAGGAAGATATTACAGAGTCCGAACATATTGCGGCTCCAAAGTATTCCTACTGGAAATCCGTTTTCAAGCAGTTCTTCTCCAAAAAATCCACGATTATCATCATTCTGGTCGCTCTGACAGTCATCACACTGTCTATTGTTGACCCGATGATTTCACATTATGACGGAATTTCCCATGTCAATATCAATAACCCTTCCATGAAGTATATCTCACCAAACCTGCAGTACCTGTTTGGTACAAACAACTATGGTGACAACCTGTGGAATGTCGTCTGGATCGGTGCAAGAAACTCACTTGGTATTGCGGGTCTGACAACATTGATCACAATCACACTTGGTGTTGTTGTCGGTGCAGTATGGGGATACTCCAAATCCATGGATAAGTGGATGATTGAAGTTTATAACGTCATTGCAAACGTTCCATTCACACTGGTCGTATTCGTGCTGATGTATGTCCTTGGTCGTGGTTTCTGGCAGCTGATCTTTGCAATGTCAGTTACTTCCTGGCTTGGTACAGCTTACTTCATTCGTACACAGGTCATGATCATCCGTGACCGTGAATATAATCTGGCATCCAGATGTCTTGGTACTTCTACATGGAATATTGTCAAAAACAATATCCTGCCATATCTGGTATCCATTATCGTGACATCCATTTCCAGAGACCTGCCAAGCTATATTTCTCTTGAAGTATTCCTTGCATGGCTTGGTATCGGTGTTGGTGAATCCACACCATCTCTTGGTAAGACGATTTCCGCTAACAGAACATATATGACAAGTACACCATACCTGTTCTGGATTCCGGTAGCAGTTTCCGCCATCATTACAGTCTCCTTGTATATTGCAGGTCAGACACTGGCAGATGCAGCAGACCCTAAGACACACAGATAAGGAGGCAGACAATAATGAGTTTAGATAAGGAAATCATTTTATCCGCTTCCGATGTCGAAGTGGAATTCGCCGTCAGAGGAAGAAAACTGAAGGCGATCCGCAGAATTTCCATCGATCTGTACAAAAACGAAACACTTGCGATCGTAGGTGAATCCGGTTCCGGTAAGTCCGTATTTACAAAGACATTTACCGGAATGCTGGAATCCAACGGTGGTGTTACAGGTGGTAAGGCAGTATTTGAAGGAAAGAATCTGTACGATAACAAAACGGATGCTGACTGGGAACAGATCCGTGGTAAGAAAATTGCAACGATCTTCCAGGACCCGATGACATCCTTGAATCCGATCATTCCGATCGGTCGTCAGATCACAGAAGTCATTCAGAAGCATCAGGGTAAAAACTTTGAAGATGCTAAGGCGGAAGCCATCAAGCTGATGGAAGAAGTCGGTATCTACAATGCAGCTGATCGTTTTGATGAATATCCATTCATGTATTCCGGTGGCATGAGACAGAGAATCGTCATTGCGATTGCCCTGGCATGTCATCCGGAAATCCTGATCTGTGATGAACCTACTACAGCCCTGGACGTTACAATCCAGGCACAGATCATCCGACTGATCAAGAGTCTGCAGAAAGAATATGGTTATACAATCATTTTCATCACGCATGACCTTGGAGTAGTAGCCAATGTAGCAGATCGTGTTGCGATCATGTATGCAGGTCAGATCATTGAATATGGTACAGTCAATGACATCTTCTATGATCCAAAGCACCCATATACCTGGGGCCTGCTGAGTTCTCTTCCACAGCTTGGTATTAAAGGGGAACCATTATATGCAATTCATGGTACACCACCAAGCCTGTATGATGAGATCAAAGGCGATGCATTTGCACCACGTTCTGAATATGCAATGCAGATTGATTTTGAAGAGGAGCCACCGATGTTTGCAGTATCCGACACGCATTTTGCAAAGACGTGGCTGCTGGACCCACGCGCACCAAAGGTACAGCCACCTTTACAGGTACGTACACTGCATGAAAGAATGATGAACAGTGCATTCGATAAAGTAGGACAGGAGGAAATGTAATGGCTAAAGACATTGAAATGGTAAATCCTGTTCTTGAAACAGATGAAACAGGAAGAGAAATTCTTCTGAAGGTCAAGGATCTTGCTGTCACTTTCTACAATGGTAAGAAAGAATTCCGTGCCGTCCATGACGTCAACTTCAATGTATACAAGGGTGAAACGTTGTCTCTGGTTGGTGAATCCGGTTCTGGTAAGACTACCATCGGTCGTGCGATCATCCGTATCAATCCGACTTCTTCCGGTGAAGTCACATTCATGGGAAAGAAGATCAATGGTAAGATCTCCAAGGAAGATCAGCGTTGGGTCATCCGTAACATGCAGATGGTATTCCAGGATCCGGCTGCTTCCTTGAATGAAAGAGCGACAATCGACTATATTATTTCAGAAGGTCTTTATAACTTCCATCTGTACAAGGATGAAGAAGACCGTAAGCAGAAGGTATTATCTGCTCTGGAAGCAGTAGGTCTTCTTGCGGAACATGCAACAAGATATCCACATGAATTTTCCGGTGGACAGCGTCAGAGAATCGGTATCGCAAGAGCGATGGTCATGGAACCGAAGCTTCTGATTGCCGATGAACCGATTTCCGCTCTTGACGTATCCATCCGTGCCCAGGTTCTGAACCTGCTGAACGAATTCAAGCGTGAAAAGGGATTGACACAGATCTTCATTGCACATGACCTTTCTGTTGTCCGCTACATCTCTGACCGTATTGCGGTTATTCATAAGGGACAGATTGTTGAACTTGCTGAAACAAATGAGCTGTTCAAAAATCCTCTTCACCCATATACGAAGTCTTTGATGTCTGCGATTCCTTTACCGGATCCTGAGATCGAAAAGGCAAAGAAGCTGATTACATATGATGAAGCAGAGCACAAAGCAAAGTGGAACTATGCTGAAAAGCCTGC
>CAMCSA010000065.1 GCA_945877405.1 uncultured Erysipelotrichaceae bacterium
TCCTGCTTGAGTGGTGTAAAGAACATGAGATCGGAACTCTTGCGCTTGGCTCAAATGCCTTCTGGAAACAGGATGCCAACATGGGGAAGAAGAACAATCAGAGCTTTGTCAGTATTCCTTTTGATATGCTGAAAAATATGATTAAGCTGAAGGCCTGCGAGTATGGTATCACTGTTACAGGAACAGAAGAGTCATACACAAGCAAAGCGAGTTTTCTGGATAATGATGAAATTCCTGTATACAAAGCAGGAGATCATCAGAAGTACAATTTTTCCGGAAAAAGAACAAAGCGTGGATTATACAGGTCGTCTGATGGAACTCTTATCAATGCAGATCTGAATGGTGCAGCCAATATTCTGAGAAAAGCAGGATATGACACATCATGCATACAGTTATCCGGACTGTTAAATCCGAAAATCATCAGATTTGCAGATCTGAACAGTAAGTAACTGTGTAAAAACAGTAGAGGTCGAGTGAACCGACCATTGTGGAAACAGTACATGAATCACATGTATATGCCTGCATAAATCAAAATCCCTGTGGTAGTACAAAAGAGTACATCACAAGGATACCCCATCTGAACTACGTATTAGGTGGGGTAGTTCATCAGACATTGAAACGGAAGAAGACAACATCGCCATCCTGCATCAGGTATTCCTTGCCTTCAACTCTGAGCTTACCTGCATCCTTGAGTGCATGTTCGCTGCCATACTGCATCAGATCCTCATAGCCATATACTTCTGCACGGATAAATCCCTTTTCAAAGTCAGAGTGAATGACACCTGCGCACTGTGGAGCCTTCATGCCTTCATGGAATGTCCATGCACGGCATTCCGGTTCACCAACCGTAAAGAATGTGCGTAAGCCAAGCAGATGATATGCTGCCTGAATAATCTGATCCAGACCGCTTTCACTGATACCAAGATCATCCATGAAAGCCTTCTTTTCTTCTTTATCAAGGCCGGACAGTTCTTCTTCCATTCTTGCACAGATGGCAATGCATTCACTGCCTTCCCCCTGGGCAAATGCCTTAACATCCTTGAAGTAGTGGTTACTTTCAGGATCACCGATTTCATCTTCACTCATATTGGCTACATAAATAACCGGTTTTGCGGTAAGAAGTCCGAAGTTTTTCATGATGACACGATCTTCATCGCTCAGCTCAAGAAGACGCACAGGCTTACCTGCAAGCAGCTGTTCCTTCAGTTTGGTTAATGTAGCCATTTCCTTCATGGCATCCTTATCCTTGGACTGTGCCTTCTTTGCGATTCTTCCGATGCGATTTTCCACAGAATCAAGATCCGCAATGGCAAGTTCGAGATTGATTTCCTCAATATCACGCACCGGATCCACACTTCCTTCGACATGCTCGATATTTGCATCATCAAAACATCTGACAACATGAATGATCGCATCCGTCTGACGGATGTTACCTAAAAACTGGTTACCAAGACCTTCCCCCTTGGATGCTCCACGGACAAGGCCTGCAATATCCGTAAATTCAAATGTTGTATAGATTGTCTTTTTCGGATGGAACATTTCAACAAAATCTTCCATTCTGTGATCCGGAACTTCAACCACACCAACATTCGGTGCGATCGTCGCAAACGGATAGTTTTCAGCCAGTACCTGGCTGTTTGTAATTGCATTGAATAATGTGGACTTACCGACATTCGGTAATCCGACAATACCAGCAGTTAATGCCATGTTGTTATTCTCCCTCTTTCTGTGTTACTACTTTTCTGAGTCTGCGTTCAAATTCATAGCGACTGAACATGACCACAGCTCCACACCCCATGCATTTGACCTTGATATCCGCACCAACACGGATGATCTGCCACTGCTTTGATTTGTGACATGGGTGTTCCTTCTTCATTTCAACAATATCATTCAGTCTGTATTCACTTACCATGTTCTTTCCCTGTACGCAATCAGCGTATTCTTCAGAAGCATTGTGATTGTCATAGGCCCGACTCCTTTTGGAACAGGTGTAATGGCTGTGCAGTGATCCTTTACATCATCAAAGTCCACATCTCCACACAGATGTCCATCGTCCAGCCTGTTGACTCCGACATCCACAACATAAGCTCCTTCCTTTATATAGGAGGCATCAAACAGCTTTGCTTTCCCTACAGCTGCAATCAGAATATCTGCTTCCTTTGTAAACCTGCGCAGATCTTTTGTGCGTGAGTGACAGATTGTCACTGTCGCATTGGCATCCTGTAATAAACGTGCTACTGGTGTGCCGACAAGCTTACTTCTGCCTACTACCACTGCATGCTTTCCTTCAATTTCACATCCCATCGCATCCAGGATTGCCATGATCCCACTTGGCGTACACGGACGGAAGCTTCTTTCCCCAAGGAACATTCTTCCAAAGTTGATCGGTGTCAGCCCATCTACATCCTTATCCGGATTGATGCAGTTGATCGCACTGTTTTCATCCAGCCCATCTGGTAAAGGAAGCTGCAACAGGATACCGTCTACACTGTCATCTTCAGACAGTTCCTTCAGCACTTCTTCCAGCTGTTGCTGGGTAATATCTTCATCCAGCAGTTTCATGACGGATTTCATACCGATTGCCTGGCATGCCTTTTCCTTTCCTTTAATATAGGAAATGGAAGCAGGGTTATTTCCAACAAGGACAGCCGCAAGACATGGTACTCTTTCTCCACGGTTGACGAGATCAGCAATTTCCTGTTTCATTGACTCGCGGATTTTCGCTGCCAGTTCAGTTCCATAGATTACCTGTGTCATTTTCCCTCCATGCGGATATCCACCGCAGAATCCAGCATGATGGTGACAGGACCATCATTCAGTAAACGCACTTTCATGTCAGCACCAAAGATGCCTTCTTCTACATGCAGATCCAAATTACGCAATTCTTCATTAAACTGCAGATACAGTTTCTGTGCATGAGCCGGACTGCCTGCTCCGGTAAAAGACGGACGGTTTCCCTTATGACAATCCGCATACAGCGTAAACTGTGAAATGGAAAGAACCGCTCCATGTACCTGATGAATGTTGAGATTCATCTTCCCGTTTTCATCTTCAAAGATCCGCAATGCAGAGATCTTGGCCGCCATTTTTCTGACTGTTTCCTCAGTATCATTGTCACAGATACCAACCAGAATCATATATCCTTTTTGGATTGCTCCATGGATCCGGCCATCAATTTCCACGGATGCTTCTGTTACTCTTTGTATGACTGTTTTCATCGCAAGTTATTATACCATCGTGCCTGTTGTTTTTGGGAAAAAAGAAAGAATGTCATATTTGATGATATTCATGCGGTTTTCTGACATTTTATGTAAATTCTTACAGAATACGGCATGTAAGCGGTTTGATTATGGGATATATGTGTGAAATTGCCCATAAAGTTTGCCTTTTACCATAAAATCAGGTTAAATAGTAGCCATGCAGATTAAGAATACATTAAAAAACAAAGCCTTAAAGATGATTTTCCCGGCGTTTGTAATCGGCGGCATGATCGCATCAGCCATTCCGGTTACCAAACTGTCTGCCGATGACAGCTTAAGTGCAGACATTCCGGTATTTGAAATCTCTACAAGCGAATCTGATCCGATCGAAAAGCTCAAAGAAGCTGTGATCGAGGACAGAGCAGAAAAAGATGAAACGATTGATCTTGAAGAAGTAGATCTTTCAAGATCCTATATTGATATTGACGGTCTGAATACGACTAAGACTGGTATCCAGGCAGTCAAGGTGAAGGTTAACCTGTCCATGAGACAGTCTGAAGATGTTTACTCCCAGACAAGTATCGGTTATTCCTTTATTGAAGATGCTGTTGTCAAGGTTACAGTTAACACAGCACCGAAGATCTCTTTAAAAAGTACAGCCATCACCGTCAATAACGGTGACCGCTTCAATCCGGAAAGCTTCCTTGCTTACGCAAACGATTCTTCCGGTAATCTGCCAGCCCTGAAAATCACATCCAATGTGAATATGGATCAGGATGGCGAATATACAGTTGTCTATACAGCTGTTGATCAGACAGGCAACAGCACCACAGCAACTCTTTCCGTGACGGTCAAGACTCCACAGGAAGTCATTGATGCAAGAATCGCCGCAGAAGAAGCAGCTGCTGAACAGGCACGTCAGGAAGAACTTGAAAGACAGAGAAGAGAAGAAGAAGAAAGACAGAGACAGGCAATGCTTGCTGCTGCATCTACACCGATTGTTGCAGGTGATCCATCTTCTGTAGCAGGATATGCCGCTTCCTTCGTCGGACTTGTTCCATATGTATGGGGTGGTACAACAACAGCAGGTTGGGACTGCTCAGGCTTTACACAGTATGTCTATGCACAGTTTGGTGTAAGTCTGCCACATTATTCCGGTTCTCAGGCAAACTGTGGCATGTATGTTGACTCTCTTGCCAACGCACAGCCTGGTGACCTGCTTGCCAACGGAACACACGCTGCCATCTATATCGGTGGCGGAATGGTTGTCAATGCATTGAATCCATATCAGGGAACAGGTATCTGTTCCGTATCCAGTGCCTTTGGTGGGGCTGGTTATTCCATCCGCAGAATTGTAGGCTGATCATCTGGACATGGTTGATTCCATGTCCTTTTTTGTATGTGAATTCTGCATGAAACATCTGCCTAAAACCGCTTACAATTGTGGGAAATGGATGTGAATTCCATACGTAAGGTTGACCATAGCAGTAAGTGTAAACTAAAATGATCTCATGCAGATAAAGAATATGATAAGTTTGAAAGCAGGTCGATTAATCTTACCGATATTACTGATCGGCACTGTACTTAAGGTTTCCATCTCGACAACAGGCGTTTCCGCTGATGATACATTAGGCAGCAACGTTCCTGTATTTGAACTTTCCACAAGTGATTCCAACCCGATCACAACATTGAAGAATGCGGTCATTATGGAAAGATCAGCAGTTGACCCGAATGTAGACGTCAATGATGTTGATATTGCACGTTCTACAATCGACATTGACAACTTCAACTTTTCCAAAGCAGGAATTCAGTCTGTCAAGGTCAAGGTCAACCTTGCCAGAAAAGCTTCTGAAGATACAGCCTATCAGGACAGCATCGGTTATTCCTTTATTGAAGATGCGGTCATCAAAGTCTACGTGGATTCTGCACCAAAGATTGCACTGACTTCTCAATCCATTACCGTCAATAACGGCGATCCGTTCAATCCGGAAAGCTTCATCATCTATGTAACCGACGATTCCGGTAATCTGCCTGCACTGAAAATCGATTCCAACGTCGACATGAGTGCCGATGGAACATATTCTGTCACATATACAGCGATCGATCAGATCGGAAACAGTGCTTCCAAGTCAATTGAAGTCACAGTCAAAACACCACAGGAAGTTCTCGATGCGATTGCGGAAGAAGAAGCAAGAAAGCAGGCTGAAGAAGAACAGAGACAGAAAGAAGAAGAGGAAAAGCGCAGACAGGAAGAGGAAGAACAGGCCCGCCTGAGTGCAGAATACTCTGGTGGCGTCAAGCTTGTCGGTAATGGTATCGATCCATATGCCGGCGGCACATCCAACTGTACGGATACTGCATGGCTGCTTGCATATGAAGCAGGGCATGTCCTGCCTAACTGGGGTGATGCCTATGCATGGCTCTACAATGCTCAGGGAACAGGCTATGCAACAGGTTATACACCAGCAGTCGGTTCCATTGCGGTATATTCCAACCATGTCGCATATGTTGCGGCAGTTGATGGAGGCATGGTTTACATCAAGGAAGGTGGCTACAATGGTCACTACATGGAAAGATGGGTATCCGCTACATCTGAAGGAACTCAGTCACTCCAAGGATATATTTATCTGAACTGATTTGTTAATTTCCAATTCTAGTCCGGATATACCAATTATTGTCCGGATATAAGGCTCAAACCGAAAAATGCGATTCCCAATTATACACCGGATAAGGAAAATAAAAGTTTTTCCAATACTAGATCGGACAAAGGCTCCAAAAGCCAAAAGAGTTCCAATTCTAGTCCGGATATAGCGGGTACAAACTAGGAACAAAAGACTTCTTGAAGGCATACGCCAATGGAAGTCTTTTTATTAGCTCGCACCTCAATAGCTACTATATTAGTTATTACGCATGATCATAAAATCAAGCATAATAACAGGGTCATTGATCCATAGGAATGTAAAATTGGATAATGATCTGGCAGTAAATGAAAACATCGACACGTATCGAGTTTCATGAGCATACCTTCTTTCAGACAATATTAACATACTTCATGGGAACCTGTATATTCATAAAATATAAAGGAAACAACGTCTCTTTAGAGCCGGTTTGACTAACCCTGATTCTCAATGTATCTTTCGCTTGTTACTTCTGATACGTTACCTGTACTGCATGCAGAATATCCGTTTATCCATAAGACCTGTCTACCAAAACCATAGCTTATCCGGCACAGGTATCATAAGGGATTCTACAGTATAATACAGGTATTGAAGGAGAACAG
>CAMCSA010000066.1 GCA_945877405.1 uncultured Erysipelotrichaceae bacterium
ATAAAGATATTTGAAGGCCACTTAGCACCCCTGGAAGAACCAACCATAAGGATCTAGGTTCCAAGGGTCAGACCTTATATACTTTTACATATTCGGGAAACCTGGAGGCTGTTTTTCTTTTGCATTTTTGAAAAATACATAATATGTTATATAATATAATGCATAACATATTATGTTTATGGGAGGGGTTATGGATTTTAAAAAGATGGATCCCCGTTATCTGATGTATGGTTCACTGTCTGTACTGGATAACAAGATAGCCGCATTGCAGAGTGAAGAATTCAAAGATCTTACGATGAAACAGCATTTTCTGCTTGTGTCTATCGGTACTTTTGATGATAATCCGACATTATCGGATGTATCGCAGCTGATCGGATGTTCCTATCAGAATGTCAGAAAGATGGCAGAACAGCTGCAGGCAAAAGGATATCTGACAATATGCAAAGATGAGGAGGATAAAAGAAAACTGCGGCTTGTACCAGCAGAAAAACTGATGAACCTGACACAGGACAAGCAAGAAGTCACACAGCAGTTCATGGATCGAATGTATCGGGATATTTCAGAAGATGATCTGATGACGGCTTTATCTGTTATTTTGAAAATGACGGAGAATATCAGCGGGAAATGAAAAAGGTTGTGAAGTTGCTATGTAAAATGCTTGTTGCAGCATTGATGTTGATGGTGGCTGGCGTATTTGTGATGTGGTTTCTGTTTTTCAGAATCAATACGGTTGAACAGGTATTTGAGGAATCTGTGTGGGAGTCACAGGGAAACAGAAATGCACTGATTCTATATCAGAAGTCACGGTTTTCTCTGACACAGAATACAGTTACATGCATGGCAGAAGCATTACAGAAAGAAGGTTATTCGGTGGTGGCAAATCATCCACGGCATGACCTTCAATATGAGATACAGGATTATGATCTGGTTATATTATGTTCTCCAGTGTATGGTGGAACAGTTTCGCAGCCGTTACTGGATTATGCATCCAGCCATGATTTTTCAGGGCGGAAGGTGGTTGTGGTTATCACGGGAGAGGATCTTTCGACGGATGCAGAGATCAGAATGGTTACAGAAGTAGTAAGTGGGACAGATGATGTAAACGGATTGAAAACAGACCGGGCAGATGATGCCTTCAGACAGCGTTTTCTGTCCATGATTACAGAATAAAAGGATGGCAGTCCATCCTTTGAAAGGCTATCTGATTCTGCAGGGGATAACACTTTGAACAAGTTCATCCGCTTCTTCCCTTGTGACAAAAGAAGAGGAGAAGGCACTTGCACTGCCACAGGCAACGCCATAACAGAAAGCATAAACGGTATCTTCCGTTTCCAGATAAGCAGCGAGAAAACCTGCTACCAGGGAGTCACCAGCACCAACGGAGTTGATCAATGTGCCGGATGGTGCTTCTGCATGATAGATGGAGCCATCCATGTCAATCAGTAAGGCACCATCTTTTCCAAGAGATACAATGACATTCAGTGCACCTTTTTTCTGCAGTTGTACCGCTGCTTCAATCAGTTCTTCTTCTGTATTGCATGGGTGATCTGAAAGCTGCTGAAGCTCGGCTCTATTGGGTTTGATCAGAAACGGATGATATTGAAGCGTCTGCAGTAAGCCTGAGCCAAAGGTATCAACAATGCATGTGACATTTCTTTCAGCCATGTTCTGCAGAATTGTTGCATAGATATCATCTGGGACACCTTGTGGAAGAGAACCGGAAACAACAAGGATGTCATCTTCTGTCAGCTGGTTGAGATGTCTCATCAGTTCTTCCATGTCAGATGAGGAAATGATCGGCCCTTTTCCATTCAGTTCTGTTTCTGTTTCGCTTTTGAGTTTGACGTTGATGCGTGTCAGCCCCTGTCTGACTGGAATCATATCCGTCCTCAGCCCAGTCTGCTTCAATAGGGTAGTCAAAGCATCCCCGGTAAAACCGGCAGTAAAACCATGGGTGACGGACGGGTGGTGGAGATGATCCAGAACAATTGAGACGTTAATGCCTTTTCCACCAGGCAGGATTGTTTCCTTTGTGGTGCGGTTTGTGGCGGAAAGTGTGAAATGCGGACATTCCGCAATGTAATCCAGAGATGGATTCAATGTCAGTGTATGAATCATATACAGTTACCTCAGAAATATTATATGCACAAAAGATGTGCAGGAAAGGATAAACATTCATGATTACAACGGTTGTATACACATCCAATACGGGTGAAACGGAAAAATACGCGAAAGCATTTGCGGAAATGGTACATCTGCCATGTATGGATCTAAAACATTCATCAGATTATGCTGAAGGGACATCCGTTCTTTACTTTGGATGGGTCTTTGCGGATCACATACAGGGCTATGAAAAAGCACAACAGCGATTCCATATTCCATGCGTCTGTGGCGTGGGAATGAGTACGGCGGGAACAAAAGATGAAACAATCCGTGAAGCAATGAAGCTGGATGATAATACTGTACTGTTTACCCTGCAGGGTGGCCTGCATATGAAGCAGTTGAAAGGAATGCATAAACTGATTCTTTCTGTTGCCCGCAAATCCAGCATATCTTCCCTTGAATCCAGGCAGAGAACACCTCAGGAAGAAGATGACCTGCTGTTATGGAAGGAAGGAGGCTCTCGTTTTGATCCTTCCTCATTGACTCCGATTGTCAGCTGGTATGAGCAGTATCAGGCAGGAGTTATGTAACTGTGGGTGAAATGGAAACGGATCTGTTCCTGAAACAGGGATGACTTTTGTTATGTGTGCCTGAAATGAAAACATTTATTTTCATGATTCTATAAAAAAGCCGTATTTCTCTATGGAAAAAGCATGACATCTGTTACAGGTATATAGTAATATACAGGTAAGATTACTCAGGGGGATCTGAGTTATTTGTTTTGCCCTGTGCACATTTTGTGTTTCATGATGGACTGTTGAGGAAGGGAAGTTGTATGTCATTCAGAAGAAAGGTACTTGTAATTGAAGATAATCCGCTGAACAGAGAGATGCTGGTGGAACTTCTGTCAGAAGAATATGATGTCTACCAGGCATCCAATGGGGAGGAAGGACTTGCCATTGCGAAAAGTCATGCAGATACACTGTCATTGATTCTTCTTGATGTCATGATGCCTGTCATGGATGGTTATACATTCCTTGATCAGCTCAGAGAAGATGAACACCTTGATATGATTCCTGTTATTGTCATGACACAGAGTGGTGGAACACAGGAACAGATCATGGCTCTTTCCCATGGAGCAACGGACTTTGTACCAAAGCCTTACAATGCACAGATCATCATGCACAGAATGGCTAATCTCATCAAACTGCGAGAAACCTCTGCAGTTGTCAATCAGTTCAAATATGATGCGTTGACAGGAGTATATTCCAAGGAGTTTTTTTACTCTTCTGTGAAGGAACGTCTGCAGGTGGACCTGGATGGGGAATACTGCATCATCTGTTCCAATATCGAAAATTTCAAGCTTGTCAATGATGTTTTCGGTACTCGGGAAGGTGACAGATTGCTGCAGGAAACTGCCCGGATGATGGAAAGGATGGTTGGAGATGAAGGCTTCTGTGGGAGGTTGAGTGCTGACAGATTTCTCTGTTTCCAGCGCAAGGGGGAGCAGTGTGATAAGCGCCGGTTTGATCAAATGGATGTTTCTGTATTCTCAATGATGAAAAACATCGTCATGCGATGGGGCATCTATGAAATTACAGATAGAACCGTATCTGTTGAACAGATGTGCGATCGTGCGATGCTTGCAGCAGACAGCATCCGCGGAAAATACAGCAGATACTATGCGGTATATGATGATAAACTCAGAGCGACTCTTCTCAGAGAAAAGATGATTACGGATTCCATGGAGAAAGCTCTTGCGGAAAAGCAGTTTACGGTTTATCTGCAACCGAAGTATGGTCTGCAGAAAGAAAGCATTGTCGGTGCAGAAGCACTTGTACGCTGGTTTCATCCGGAATTCGGATTCATCTCACCAGGTGAGTTCATCCCGATCTTTGAAAAGAACGGTTTCATACAGAAACTGGATATGTATATCTGGAGGATGACATGTTCTCTGATTTCCAAATGGAAACAGGAAGGTCTTCCTGTACTGCCTGTTTCGGTCAATGTATCCCGAGCAGATCTTTTCATGGATGATCCGGTTTCTATATTTGTGAATCTTGTAAAAGAATTCAATATGCGCCCATCGGATCTTCATCTGGAAATTACCGAAAGTGCATATGCAGATAACATGGAAAGCATTGTATCGACTGTCAGACAGCTGCGTGAAAAGGGCTTTATCATTGAACTGGATGACTTTGGAAGTGGGTATTCCTCTTTGAATACACTTTCGGCAATGTCTGTCGATATTCTCAAACTTGATCTGAAGTTTGTTCACAGTGAAATTGAAAAGCCGGAAGATAACAGCATTCTCAACGATGTCATTACAATGGCACACAGGATGCATCTGAGAGTTGTTGCGGAAGGTGTGGAAACAGCTCATCAGGCAGAAAGACTGCGCATGATCGGCTGTGATTATGTTCAGGGATATTATTTCTCTGCACCATTACCGATCCGTGACTATGAATCTCTTCTTACTTCACAGAAAGAACAGACTGAAGAAGCAGTTGAAGAAGCACTGCCGGAAAGAAAACAGGTCAATACAATTCTGGTGATTGATGAAAATGAAGTGTACAGACAGAAGGTTGAAAAGACATTTGAAGATGAATATCGGGTTGTTTCAATCAGCAACAGAAAAGATGCCATTGACTATATTGAAAGTGAATCAAGAAACGGGATCAGTGCTGTGATCCTTTCGCTGACACTGCCTGGACATGATTCAGATGAAATCATGGAAGTGATCCGGAAAGGGCCATCGCGTTGGAGAATTCCTGTCCTTGGGACAATTCCAGGATATGCCCAGGCACAGAATCTGGCAATTCTGGCAGAAACAGATGATTTCCTTTGTAAAAAGCATCCGGTATTTGATCTGAAACGACGAATTCATCATCTTGTGGATATTCTTGCGTTTGAGCGCAAGGAAGAATCGCTTATGAATGAAGTCAACCATGACATTCTGACTGGCTTGCTGAATCGCAGAGGGTTTGACAATGCACTCAATGATTTGCAGAAAATTGATATGCCAGCTGCAGCATGCATGTTTGATATGGATGGTTTCAAAGGTGTTAATGATACTTTCGGGCATGAGCAGGGAGACAGAATGCTGATTGAATTTGCCCGTATTGTCACAACACATACACGTGCATCTGATATTCACTGTCGATTTGGCGGAGATGAGTTCCTGGTGATTCTGACAAATGTCAACAACCCTGATACAGCAAAGGAAAGATGCCGTGATATTTGCGACAGATTCCGCAGAAGAATGGAAACATTGGATCTGCCGTCAACAGTTTCATGTGGTATTGCCACATTTGAAAATGTATCTGAAAAGATGGAAGCAGTCACAAAAGCAGATCAGACGCTGTATAAGGCTAAGCAGGCAGGGAAAGGGTTCTGCTGCAGCAGTGTGGACTGATATAACAGGAAAGCTGTCATCAGAAATGGTGATGGCTTTTCATCATATTTGAAAAGGAGCACATATAATGGAAAAAACATGTACATTTCTGAAACAGGCAGGAACATACTATCTTGCAACTGTGGATGGGGATCAGCCAAGGGTCAGACCATTTGGTACAGCACATATTTTTGAAAACAGGCTGTACATTCAGACAGGCAGAAACAAGGATGTATCCAGACAGATCGAAGTAAACCCGAAATGCGAGATCTGTGCCTTCCATAAAGGAACATGGGTCCGGATTACTGCACAACTGGTGGATGATCCACGCATGGAAGCAAAGAAATCTCTGTTGGATGCATATCCTGGGCTCAGAAAAATGTATGATGAAAATGATCATCATACACAGGTTCTGTATCTTAAGGATGCAACGGCTGTGTTTTACCGCTTCAATGGGGAACCGGAAGTTCATACATTCTGAAAAAGCAGGGGTTTCGGGCCCCGCTTTATGAATGGGTGGGGTGGGAAGGATTCAGGATATACTGCCCTCTGCCTTCTTTGATCAGAATTCCCTGCCTGCAAAGGTCAGAAAGCACTCTTTGCAGCTGACGTCTGCTGCAGTGCAGCATTGTCATGGTATGATTTACGGAAGTGATCCTGTGGTCAGGGCTGATCTGCTGCAGATAGACAAGCACTTTTTCATGAAGGGAAATGGAAATGGCATCCAATGTGGAGGAAAGGGACAGTTTATCTGCCAATGATCTGATCAGAACACGTAAAAACACGGGATCCTGATCAAGGATTTCTCTGTTTTGTGCAAAAGGAATGGAAAGGCAGATAACCTGACTCTGTGCTTCGATAAACAGCGTCGGGTTCGGATTTCCACTGTATTCAATGAAGAATGTGCCAAGGAATCCTGCTGATTCATCTGTGGGAGGAATTG
>CAMCSA010000067.1 GCA_945877405.1 uncultured Erysipelotrichaceae bacterium
AAAAATATTACCAAGTACGGCTTCTGACATGAAGAAAATCCAGCATGGACCACTCAGAAGCATGACCTCATTAAGGGGGATGCGGTTGATATGATCGATCGTCTTATCTACGACAACTGTCATCAGCCATGCCATGACAAGCACAAGCAGATAGACGCCGAAGATCGTATTACGGGACATGTACTCTTCCGTGTCAAATGTAATCCAACCTGTTGACTCCATGGATGTCATATGAATGACACCATCTTCCAGTGTGATATCGAGTCCTTCCGATCCTGCAATGTTTTCTGTCAGGTTATCGGCTGTATATTTCTTCAGCTCAAATGGACCAAAGGAAATGGTAATACTGTTGGCTGTCAGATGATCAACATTCTGCAGTTTCAGCTGCAGGGAGTTGGTGACAATCGGCAGTGTATCAATGCAGATATATTCATCACCTTCATAAACAGAGTACCATGTTTTATGACCGGAATAGTTATAGGTTTCAAAGATTTCCTCGCCACGGTCGGTGTTATAGTTTGCAAGTACAATATCTCCTTCCCCGACACTGACCACATCTACTTCAAACTTGAGATGTGGTGTATAGAAAACCAGGAACAGTCCTGAAATCAACGTAAACCATACAAGCCTTTTCAAGGAGAAAATCTCCTTCAGGCGTTGAAATAAACTCTTTTCATTCTTCATAGCACGCAATACTATATCACAGCTTTATGAAGAAAAGATCGTACAAAAATGTGTTTTTCATTAAGAAAACGGAAAAGAGCATAAAGATGGACTGTAAAATAGTGTGCAACGAAAGGTATATCCTGATTTGAACTTTCTACGTATCGTTACAAAGTGTGGGAAATCTCTGATTTCAACCAAATTCGGCAAATAATAAAAAAAGCCGAATTTCATTGAAAGAACCAGGCTGAATGAAACGTTAGCAGGAAAAGAAAAGCTGATCACGATACACTCACAATATTGAGTTTTTTGATCAGCTTGTTCGTATTCATCAGGAGAATGTTACAAATTCTTCTTCCGGTTTTGGATAGCGGGCAATTCTGTTGGCATAAAGGACAACTGTCTCTCCACCACCTTCAATTGGGACAGGTTTTAGAACACCCTGTACTTCAACCCAGTCACCGATTTCAAGCTCCCAGATCTTGACTCCTGTTACAGTGATGCCACATAGAGAAGTATCGGCCTCACAACATACAAGTGCACGTCTGCCAAGGATCATGGTCTGTTTATAGCCAGGAAGCTGTTCTGCATAGAAACCACGGAGAATGACTTCCTTACCAGCGTATTTCTGTGGATTTTCAGAAGCATCCATATACCAGAGACCATAGTCTTCATCCTTGATATCCAGAATCGGATCATCAATGTTGAATGGAAGGCCATTATCTTTCATGATGGCAGGCTGTCCAAAGTACCCTTCATAGTAGATCTGACCTCTGCGGTTGATGGCTTTGATATTACCACGTAATAAGGATGCTGATGTATTTTCGTCGCATCTGTTGCAGATGATCGTGTCACTGTAACGGAGCTGTTCAAACATCATGGAACGTAATGGACCCATATACATCTCAAATGTGGATGCATCAACGGTAGTCAGAATCTGTACCAATGGCCAATAGTCTGGCATATCAGATAACAGCAGATCCGGAATGGCTACTGTACCATTCCATTCAATGAATACCTGCTCCGGATGGTAAATGGTATCCAACTCATGTATCTTTTCAGCTGTAAAATCTTCCGGATTATCAAAGTATTCCACGAAGGTATTCTTTTCTTCCAGAAAAGCTTCCCCATATTCGGTTTCTCCCTGTTCAAAGCAGAGTAATAATGTACGGGATCCTTCATCCATAAAGGATGGATCGTTTAATGTATCCTTGATTAAGGTTGTCTTACCGGAATCCAGAAATCCGGTAAACAGATAGACAGGTGCTGCCATATCAGTTCACCTTAAAGAGCGCTTTGATTTCTTCAACATCAACCTTTTCGCCAATGACTGTAATCAGACCAGTATAGGTAGCGGATCCCTTGCGGATATCTACATCGCCTGGCACATAGTCAAAAAACAGCCAGCCATCTGCAGAAGGAACAATTCCCTTTGCACGAATGATGTTTTCACCAAGATGAGACAGTGCTTCCTGGATCTCTTCTTCTGTATATGTATTGATTGTCTCAATACCGATAGAATCAAATACTTCGTCTGCATCATGGCCATGATGATGGTGGTGATGATGGTGATGTTCATGCTCTTCAGCACCGATATGGACACGGTTACCTTCTTTCAGACCTGCATTGGCAGCTTCTACTGCTTCATGGTTGTCATGATGATGGTGCCCACAGCAGCATTCTTCATCTTCATCATGGTGATGGTGCCCACAGCAGCATTCTTCATCTTCGTGATGGTGATGGTGCCCACAGCAGCATTCTTCATCATCATGGTGATGGTGTCCACAGCAGCATTCTTCATCTTCATCATGGTGATGGTGCCCACAGCAACACTCTTCATCATCATGTTGATGATGACCACAACAGCATTCACATTCCTCTTCTTCCGGGAATCCGTCTGTTGCATGTGTCATTGCATCATAGATGGCCTGACCTGTCAGTTGTTCCCAAGGAGTTGTGATGATGTGTGCCTCATGGTTGAGTTCATGAATGATATCTACATCCTGATGCAGTAGGTCATGTGCGCATTCCTGTGTTCTGGAAAGAATGACACATGTCGCTGTTGCGATCTGATCATCGAAGAATTCCTTGAAATTCTTATGGTAGATTCTGCATCTTTTTGCGTCGACAACAGCAGAATAACTGTTGCATTCCAGACCTTCAACGGATCTTACAATGGAAAGAATATCTGAGAGTTTACCAACGCCGGATGGCTCAATGATGATATGGTCAGGTTCATATGTTTCCATGACCTTTTTGAGTGCTTCCTGGAAGTCGCCCTGCAGTGTACAGCATACGCATCCACCATTGATTTCATTGACAACGATACCTGCTTCCTTCAGGAATCCGCCGTCAATACCGATTTCACCGAATTCATTTTCTACTAGGACTACCTTCTGGCCGGCAAATACTTCTTTGATCAGTTTCTGAATCAGAGTTGTTTTACCTGCACCAAGGAATCCGCTGATAATATCAACTTTTGTCATTTTTATACCTCTTTTCTGTCACCTGTCTATTATACCTCAATCGTCAATAAGTGTAAGAATGATGCCTGATTTCAGGAAAAAGTTGTTATAATGACCTCACGTATGTGGAGGTAATTATGATACGGGCAGTATTTTTTGATATTGATGGAACATTGAAGCCATTTGAGGAACATGAACTGCGTGATACAACGGTAAAGATGCTTGCTGATCTGCAGGCTAAGGGAATCCGTATATGTGTTGCCAGTGGCAGACCACCGGTACAGCTTCCTTTACTTGGGGAGAAATTCAACAGTGTACCATGGGATGGGATGATACTTCTGAATGGGCAATATTGCCTGAATAAAGAAAAAGAAGTCATACATAACATGCCGATTCCAAAGGAGGCACTGCATTCTCTTGTGCCATGGCTTAAGGAAAATGCAGACTATCCATGTTCCTTCTGTGAACTGGAGATGTCTTATGACATCGCCTTCAATCAAGGAATGCATGATTATCTGGAAAGCCTTGGCAAGCTGGATGAAATGCCGCAGGTTCTGGATCCGGTACGTTCCTATGAACATGATACATATCAGATCTGTCCATATATACCGCCTGAAATGGATGATGCATTTGTTGCACATGCCCCAGGCATGAAGTCAGCCAGATGGACAGATGAGTTTGCGGATATGATTCCTGAACAAGGTGGAAAGCCTGCTGGTATTCAGGCAATGATTGATTACTATGGCATTGACCGCAGTGAAATCATGGTTTTCGGCGATGGTGGCAATGATTCAGATATGCTGGAATATGCAGGAATCGGTGTTGCAATGGGAAATGCCAAAGATGAAGTCAAGGCACATGCAGACTATATCACTCTTGACTGCAGGGATGACGGCATCCTGCATGCATTGAAGCATTTTGATGTACTTTAGACATGAAAAAGGCACTTCGGGAAGAAAGCGCCTTTTTCAAATTGAGGGGAAAAGTTATGATTGGGTGTCAAATGGCTCTTTCATTTGACACGATTATGATATGGCGCTTATCTGTCCTGAAAGTGCATGGAATGTGAAGGATGTCTGAAGAATCTTGTGTAACTGATGTGATCCTGTGTTATTCTGATGTTCATGCAGAATTCACAGAAACCTGTTATAGTTCTGCACGGGAGTTGATGAAGATGTTTGAATTTCTGAAAAAACTGAAGAAAGATAAGAAAGAAAAGAAGGAAGAAACTGTTGAAAAACAGACACCACAGAATGGGATCTATCGAGGTATGTACTGTCCGGTATGTGGCTATATGGAAGTCAATCCGGATTCCAATGAATTGCCATTAGAAGGGTTTGCTCACTGTTCCAATTGTGGTGAACTGATGAAAACAGGATATTTCAGACTGGATGAGGAAGGATTCCATCTGGCAGAACATGCCGAAGTGCTGCATCAGGATTGTAAGAAGAAAAAGATATCCGGTGGTCATTATCGAGTTCGTGCAAAAGGTCCTGGCAGAAGAGATCACGTTGCGGCAAGAAGGATGTTTTTCTGAGGGTGTGAATCCACCTTTTTTTTCTTAAATTGGAACTGGAATGTAACGGTTTACAGTTATAATAAAACTACGGAGGAAAAAATAAGAAATATGTCATTCCCAAAAGGTTTTTTATGGGGCGGCGCAACAGCTGCCAATCAGTATGAAGGTGGTTATCTTTCCGGTGGTAAGGGTCTTGCAGTAGCAGATACTCTTACTGGTGGCGATGGTATCCACAACATTCCAAGAAAGTTCATTGTTGAACTGGCTGACGGTACACGTGCAACATTCGGTGGCCGTGATGAAATCCCTGCAGGAGCAAAGGCTATTGTAGATCCGGATACATATTATCCATCTCATGTCGCTACTGACTTCTACCATCATTGGAAGGAAGACATCGCATTATTTGCTGAAATGGGATGCAATGTTTACCGTCTTTCCATCAACTGGACAAGAATCTTCCCGAATGGTGATGATGAAACACCAAATGAAGAAGGTCTGAAGTTCTATGAAGATGTCTTCAAGGAATGCCACAAGTATGGCATTGAACCACTGGTAACAATCTATCATTTCGACTGCCCACTGCATCTGGCAAATGAATATGATGGTTGGGTATCCAGACATACACTGGAAGCATTCGAAAGATACTGTGATACAATCCTGACAAGATATAAGGGTCTGGTCAAGTACTGGCTGACAATCAACGAAATCAACATCAATACAAACTTCATGATGAATGGTGTTCATGAACACATCTCCAACAAGCAGAATGCAGAACAGTGCAGATGGCACCTGTTTGTAGGCAGTGCATATGCAGTTAAGAAGGCTCATGAAGTTGATCCTGAAAACAAGGTCGGTTTGATGATTGCACATGGTGCTTCTTATCCATATTCCTGCAACCCTGAAGATGTATGGGCTGAAGTTGAATCCGCTCACAACATGAAGTGGTTCTATGGTGATGTTCAGGTTCGTGGTTACTATCCTGCATGGAAGGTCAACTATCTGAAGAGAGAAGGCATTGAACTCAAGAAGGAACCAGGTGATGATGAACTGTTAAGAGAAGGTACAGTAGACTTCTACTCATTCTCCTACTACAGCTCCCAGGCTATCGCAGCTCATCCTGAAAAGTTCGGTGAATCTGATGGTAACCAGACACGTGGTGTCAAGAACCCATATCTGCAGGCTTCTGAATGGGGCTGGACAATTGACCCACTCGGACTGCGTATTGTTCTGAACGAAATCTGGGACAGATATCAGATCCCAACAATGGTTGTTGAAAACGGTCTTGGTGCAATCGATCAGGTTGAAGAAGATGGTTCCATCAACGATGACTATCGTATTGACTACATGCGTACACACATCCAGACAATGAAGGATGCTGTTGAAATCGATGGTGTTGATCTGATGGGTTACACACCATGGGGCTTCATTGATGTTGTATCTGCTGGTACTGGTGAAATGAGAAAGCGTTATGGCTTCATCTATGTTGATATGGATGATGACGGAAATGGCGATCTCTCCCGTTCCAAGAAGAAGTCCTTCGGTTACATCCAGAAGGTATACAAGTCCAACGGCGAAGATCTCGACTGATTGAATTGTAAACAGAGGTAACAGGTATTGCAGCCTGTTGCCTTTTTGTTTACGATTGTTTCGAGGTGAATCATGGCAATATGGAATCCATGGCGTGGGTGTCACAGAAAAAGTGAAGGATGCATGCACTGTTATATTCATAAAGGTGATGCAAAAAGAGG
>CAMCSA010000068.1 GCA_945877405.1 uncultured Erysipelotrichaceae bacterium
CACCAGCGAATGCTGCTTCCAGGTTCTTTTCTGTCTGTGTACCTGCGTACTTGTTAGCCATAATATCAATTCTCCTTTTTCTGTCTTTCGATTATATCATTATTGAAATCTGATGTATATGTGACGATTGCACAAATGATGTGTTGAATCAGATATAGGTGATCGGTAAGGCAATCAGATTTTCTCTCAGATATGTTTTTCGATCAATCAGGCACAGAATGATGCCATTACCACGTTTTTTATCCGGTATTCTGTCAAGAACTGTATTTGCGGATGCCATGGATGCCTTTGGATCACCGGTCATTTTGATTTCGATCGGGTAAAGAATTCCGTTTTCCTCTATAATCAGATCGATTTCATTTTCCATAGATGCCTTCTTATCTTTGCCACGATAGTAGAAGATCTGAAACCGGTAGTCTTTTCCTTCGTTAGTATAAGATTTCAGTATTTCTGAAACAATGAATGTCTCAAACATGTTTCCCGCAACAGCAGAATTTTTAAGTGCATCGGCACTGAGCCATCTGGAAAGATAACAGGCAAGCCCTGTATCTCTGAAATAAACTTTTGGAGCTTTGATTGCTCGTGTCAGAGCACTTGCGCTGTACGGCTGTAGAAGATATACGATGCCGGTTCTTTCCAGAATCGATAGCCATGTTTTGACAGTTGGTTCACTGACTCCGACATCACCAGCAATATTTGCGTAATTCAGGATTTCGCCTGTTCTTGCGGCAACTGCTGTCAGGAATTTTGTAAAAGTAATGCTGTCTGCAGAAATCAGCTCATGGATATCCCGCTCGATGTATGTTGCCAGGTATGATGCATAAAAATCCTGCCAGTCACGTGGTATGTCATACAGTTCAGGATAGGAACCTCTGTGTATGATGTCCCAGATATGATCATATGATACGAGCTGTTTTTCTCTTTCCTTTATATACTCATCTGTTGGAATAAAATGTCTGTTAAAGGAAACATGATGAATTTCCCGTAAGGATAATCCGTTTAACTCACATACAGATACTCTTCCAGCCAATGATTCACTGACACCTTTTATCAGCGTGAGTTTCTGTGATCCGGATAAAATAAACATCCCTCTGTCATTACTTTCGTCAACGATACGTTTGATTTCTTCCAGTATTGCCGGCTCTTTTTGGACTTCGTCAATGAATAAAGGGGATGGATTGTTCAGAAAAAAGAGTTTTGGCTCTTCTTTCGCCTGCAGGCGGGTCAGATAATCGTCGAAATTTGCACGGTTATAATCGGCAAATTCATGCCTGATCAGAGTGGATTTCCCCACCTGACGCGCCCCGATTACCAGCGTACATTTGCTGTATTGGACTCTGTTTTTCAGAGTTTCTGTAAATGCCCGATGAATGTAAGCCATAAACAACCTCCAGAATATATAAAATCTAATATTATTATAGACGATTTAGAACTTTTAAGACAACGACAAATATAAAATAGTAAATTAGAAAAGACATATGTCTGATTGGTTTCTAATCACACATTTCGTTAGAATAGCAGCGGGATCATCTGTACTCTGTATTTGCTTCCTGTATGTATATCAATGGTATATCCTGTTTTATATGTTATAGGAAGCTGAATTACAGAACATATCGGAAACAGGATTGGACAGAAATCAAACAGATTTATAAGCAGTGGATTCTGTGATAAGATACCTCCTAGGAAAGAAGGAAAAAAGATGGATTATATCAATGATTCAAAGGAGTTGATTCAGTTTATTGAATCTTCTCCAAGCATGTTTCATTCTGTAAAGACAATCAGAGAAATGCTGGAAAAGGAAGGATTTACATATCTTCCGGAAAGCAGTGAATGGAAGATTGAAAAGGGTGGTAAATACTATGCCGTACGCAATCATTCCAGTATCATTGCATTCAAGGTGGGTAGTCATCTTGGCAATTACTCATTCCGTATGAGTGCATCCCATTCAGATTCTCCGACATTTAAAGTCAAGAATGTTCCGGAAATCAATGGACCTGGAGAATACCTGAGACTGGATACAGAAGGCTATGGCGGTATGATTGACAGTACATGGTTTGATCGACCATTGACTCTGGCAGGAAGAGTGCTAGTGGAAGAGAGTGGTAAGGTTGAAGCAAAACTTCTGTATATCGACAAGGATATCCTGATCATTCCAAACGTTGCGATTCATTTCAACCGTGAAATCAATAAGGGCTATAACTACAACCACCAGGTTGATTTACTGCCGCTGTTCTCTGCAGGAGAAATGAAGAAGGGTGCCTTTGATGACATGATCGCAAAGGAACTTGGTGTACAGAAAGAACAGATTCTGGGAAGAGATCTGTTCCTTGTCAACAGGCAGAAGGGTGTGATCTGGGGATATGAAAATGAATTCGTATCCATCGGCAAACTGGATGATCTGCAGTGTGCATTCACATCCTTGAAAGGATTTCTTGCATCTGATAATCCTGATACCGTCAGCATCTATGCATGCTTTGACAATGAGGAAGTCGGTTCTAATTCCAAACAGGGTGCATTATCAACATTCCTGTATGATGTGACACGTCGTATTCATACGGGTCTTAATAAAAGTGAGGATTCGTACTATCAGGCTGTGGCGCGTTCCTTTATGGTCAGCTGTGATAATGCCCATGCAGTGCATCCAAACCATGGTGAAAAGACAGATCCTGTAAACTGCACATTCATGAATCAAGGTGTTGTCATTAAGGAAAATGCAACGCAGAGATATACGACAGATGCGGTAAGCAGAGCAGTATTTACAAAGATCTGTAAGGATGCAGGTGTGCCTGTACAGAGTTTTGCTAACAGAAGTGATGTCCCAGGTGGAGGTACACTTGGCAATCTGTCCAATACACATGTCAGTGTACATGCGGTGGATATCGGTCTTCCTCAGCTTGCGATGCATTCCGCATATGAAACAGCAGGAATCAAGGATACATCCTATGCGATTGAAGCATTAAAAGCTTATTACAACAGTAATTTTGTTATTGAAGATGAGATGAATATCAGATTCTGATCATGTAAAGGACTGTCTGAATCACATTGTGTGGTGACGACAGTCTTTTTATATATCCAAGAGCGAATATTTCTGAAGAATATGCTGTTTTCTATTGCCTTATTATTATAGTGAGGTTCTAAAATAAAGCTTCCTGTAACATATAAATCAGGAGGATGACTAAAAGAGAGTGAAAAGAAAAAGTACCTGTCGTACAATTGAATCTGCTGACTGCGCAGTTGGCTGAATCAATTGACGGAGGTACGTATGAACAATTGTAACAAACAAAACGAAAAGATTGAACTGATTGATGAAAAAACTTTGATTGTTGGTGTCGATATTGGCTCTAATGACGAGTATGCACGTCTATTCACATGGCGAAAGATCGAGCTTTCCAAGAAGGCTTTCCACTTCACAAATGATATTACAGGTTTTGAGTCGTTCCATGCCTGGGTTGTTAAAGTGATGAAAAGTAACAATATGGATAAGATTATTGTCGGCATGGAGCCTACATCAATCTACTGGGAGCCATTAGCTACTTACTGTAAGAATAATGGAATGATTGTTGTCCATGTAAATCCTGCGGCTGTAAAAAAGTCTAAGGAACTGGATGACAACGATCCATCAAAGAATGACAGGAAGGATCCAAAGGTAATTGCGGGCTTGGTGACAGAAGGAAGATACCAGTTCCCATTCATGCCAGAAGAACAGTATGCAGCTCTTAGAGAACTGTCAAATCTGCGTCTTCGCACAAAGAAAAGTCTTTGTCAGGCTTCCAACAGGCTTGAGCGCTGGTATGCAAGATATTTCCCTGAATTCAAGACAGCATATAAGGACAGTAATGCCAAAACAGCCATGCTTATTCTTGAAGACCATCCTCTTCCATCAGATATCGTGGCTTTAGGTGAGGAAGGAATACTGAAGATCTGGAGGGAACACAAGGTAAGAGGAGCTGGAAAAACACGTGCCAGAAAACTGTATGAAGCCGCTGAAAGAAGCGTCGGAAGAACAGAAGCACCATATGTTGCACGCATGGAATTCCGCACAATCATGGAGGATATAAAACGTTATCAGCAGAGACTGGATGAGATTGAACAGGCAGTAGACCAGATCCTGCCAACAGTAAAGAATGCAGAAAAGCTGCTTGAGATTCCAGGGGTTGGAAAAGCAACAGTAGTGACATTCCTGGCAGAGGTGGGAGATATCAGCCGATTTAGAAGCGCTAAGGAGATCCAGAAGCTTGCAGGACTGGCTATAGTGACCAATGAGTCGTGTAAACACAAAGGAGCAACCTGTATCAGCTACAGAGGGCGAAAAAGGCTCAGATGGATCCTGTATGAAGCGGCACTGTCACTTGTTGGAAGAAACAAAGAATTCAATCAGATACATCAGTACTACACAACAAGAGAAAAGAACCCATTAAAGGGAATACAGTCAGTTGTGGCTGTGGCATGCAAGGTAATCAGGATATTCTACAAGATACTGACAACAGGTGTCAGTTACGATGGAACAAAGATGACGATGGATATCGTCCGTGCATAAAGAACAGGAGGAATCTGAATACAAGGAATGAAAGGAGCTCCAGGGCGGGCACGCGTAGTCATAGACAGATTGATATGCCTGTACACAGGCACATCAATCCGTCTATGACGAATAGATGGATATGCAACTGCAATATAAGGTATGAACGTCCGCAACAAATGCGATACCTTATATAGCCGGCAGATTCAACAAACGACAAAGTATGAGCAGGTAGCCGATAGAAATAAATTCCATAGGACATAGATCCTGAAAATTAGCTGAATCGGCACCCAGGTTATAGGTATGTGGAACGAAGGAAGTTAGGACCTCTGATAGAAGAGTGATCCTGTTAGATACGGGAGGTTCATGGCTATAACGAGCTGGGGAATACACACGCCATTTAACGCAGAACGTGACGTTTTGTTTTAAATGCGCATGTGTATCAGCAGACAGATAGAAATAAGCACATAAGATGCTGAAAACATACAATAACCTTTAGCTCATATGGAAAATGGTATTAAGAATATTCGCATAAATATGCGAAATCATCACTTGACAATATAGGGAGGTGGGAAAACAGATTGTGAAACATTTTCTTTCCCGATACACAATTCTGTTGTATTCAAGGGATTTTGGCAGTTATTATTAATGTAGAAAAGATGATATTTCGACATTACATGATGTAAGGTTGATATCAGAAAACGTTCTGTAATCCGATTGCATTGATATACGGCTTATTGTTAAAATAAGCTTAAACAGACACATATCTATATATGGTTTTAATTCAAAAAATGAAAGGAGCATATTATGAATCTGGATCAGCTGGTCATCGGAATTGGTGTGGTAGCTGTCGTGGTAACAGGTGTACTGTATATCCGTAACTACAAGTATCATCATTACGGTGGAAAATTTAAAGAACATTTCAAAGGACCTGATGAGTAGTATGCAGGTCAGGCAGTACCGGCAATGTTCTGGTACTGCTTTGTTTTATCTTAAAAGGAGAAGTCGTATGAAAAAACATCTTATAGCGTTAATGTGTGCATGTATGTTGGCAGGGTGTTCCTCTGCTGTAGAATCCTCTGTTTCATCACCATATCAGTATGATCAGACTCTGAGTGATGGAAAGGTCATGATCAGAGATGATCAGAACTGTATTTATACCGCAGAAATGGGAAAGGACATTCCTGTCATGTCGATGATAATCAATGGATATCATTCACAACGGTATACGTGGTTCAATGATTCTGCTGTACAGTTACAGGTTGTGATTCCTTTTGAGGATGAAAAAGTAACCGGCAACAGTCTATATACCATGACAATTCCTGCAATGGATACAGGAATCGAGGGTGGTCAGGGTATTGTGGTAAGCTGGAATTATGCCTCTAAAACAGATACTGTATATCTGGATCAGGTAACATTACCGGAAGGAATTGCTGATGATATTTTACAGGCTGTATCTGAAGAACAGCTTGGAATACTGTCAAAAGAGCTTGTTGAAGCAACACCGGAAATCAGAAAGATTGCTGTAGAAAATCAGAAATAAGAAACTGAGAAATAATCTGAAGTATTCACTTGCCTTACTATCTATAGTGAGGAACTATATAATCTCAGAAATATTATCAATGTGTGAATGAAAGGGGAAGAGGCTGAAATAAAGCGTGGTTCAGCCTCTTATTAATATTATGAAGAAATCGAATCTAAAGAAATTGTCAGGTTTGTCAGACGGTTCACTGTATTACTATGAGAAGCTGGGATTGTTACATTGTTAGAGTCCGCTGAAAAGGGCCATTCAGAGTCCGGCAAAAAGGGCCATTTTGA
>CAMCSA010000069.1 GCA_945877405.1 uncultured Erysipelotrichaceae bacterium
GATAGAAACCATTGAATGTACCGAATACACCCGAGAACAGTTTTGAAATCAGATTATTGGAAAAGAATGTATGACTTTTGATTCTGACCGCGAAGGAAATGAAATAGAAATACAGCAGCAGGCAGATCACTTCAATCCCGGAAATCGGTGTGACAAGATTGATCAGTGTTCTGACATTCATGCTGTGGAAAGCATCAAAGTATAAAACAGTCAATGCCCCGACACCTGATACAATCATTCCGATTACAATCGTCAGCAGATCCAGTGGAATCCGATCAAACCATGACAGGAATATTCCATCGTATCCTTTTCTGTGTCCTGCACCGATCATTTCCAGAATGATGATGACAAGTGCTCCCCAAAGACAAGCCACCATCACTGGCACAGACATCTCCACATAGGAAGCAACTGTTGCGTAGAAAGTATATTCTTCCGCAAACAGATCGGATGGTGAAGTCGGAGCATTGAGACATGTTGTCACAAGATATGCCTTCTCTCCATCTGTCAGTCCCTGTTCCTCCACCTGATTTCTATTGGTGTAATAATAGTTGTAGATACCATAGCCCCATGAATCCAGACTGTCCGGATTTGCATAGTATAATGCATAAGATACATGATCATAATCGGTCACAGAACCAAGTGACTGACCATCCACAAGATTCCAGCCCGCGCCATCATATTCTTCGATCCGGTATCTCTCGTTTCCTGCAGCTTCAATGCCATCGTTCATGTTATAGACGATGTTTTCCACACGCTGTCTTGCGCGATCTTCCAGCTGCACATAGCATTCGTTTGTATCATAGTAGGAAGATGTTCCGCCGACATAGTTGTAATACACAAACACATACCCTGCAAAAGATGTGATGGCACATAATACAACAAGAAGAATAACCCCTACTGCTTTCAGAAAACCGTTTGTTTTCAGACTGTTATTTTTCATTACCTGCCTCCATTCTGTATCCCTGTCCCCACACAACACGGATATATCTTGGATCCTTCGGATTGATTTCGATCTTTTCTCTTAAATGACGGATATGAACCGCAATCGTACCTTCTGTACCGATCGGCTCATCTTTCCATACTTCCTTGTAGATCTGTTCGGAAGAATATACCTTCCCCGGATTCTGGATCAGCAGTTTCAGTATTCCATATTCCATCGGTGTCAAAGATACCGGCTCTCCATCTACCTTAACAGATTTTTCATCATCATTAACAGTAATACCACCGATTGTCCACTGATTTTCCTGTGGCAGCTGACCACCAAGGGTTGTATAACGTCTTAACTGCGAGCGAACTCTTGCGATGACTTCTGCCGGATTGAATGGTTTTGTCACATAGTCATCCGCACCTACATTGAGTCCCATTACCTTATCCGTATCCTCACTTTTAGCACTGAGGAAAATAACCGGAATATTGGAGAATTCACGCAGTCTGCTGATGGTTTCAATGCCATCCATCTGCGGCATCATGATATCCAGAAGAACAAGATCCACTTTCTTTTCCTTTACCATTTGCAAAGCCTGTTTCCCGTCCGCCGCCTCCAGAAGTTCATATCCTTCCGGCTTGAGATAGATCTTCAGCGCAGATCTGATATCCTTTTCATCATCTGTGATCAATACAGTTGTCATAATGCACCTCTTTTTTACACTTCTATTGTATGAAATACGACATTAAGAAAACAGAAGTCAAATGATTAAAGTTTTCTTAAGTCAAAAAGAAAGATGACATGGTTATCTCATGTCATCAGTAGTTCAACGTCTTTCTCTGTGCTGCCAGCTGCGATGTGGAATAATGCTGAATCGGCTTCCAGGTAACCTTGGTAAACAGTGCCTGGATTGTGATTGGAATATATGTCAGCATATACATCGGGAAAATCCAGATATATTTCAGCTTGGCCCTGTTTGTTGCTGGAATACGATCCCACTCACTGGCTACCGTTAATGACGCCAGGATCACCATTGTCTGCCATGTTCCAAGTAACATATTGCACAACAGTGAAAGCATTTCCTGCTGAAATAGCAGTCGGACATAATATGGCATATACAGTGAACCGGCCAGCACAAATAAGGCAATACCAGCAAGACCGACTGTCAAAAGTGTACATGGAAGGCATGTCATCATGACATCATATACACCAAGTTTTCTTCGGATTCCCTTAACAGTAAACAGGGCTTTTACGAGCGTCCCAAGATACCTGAGATCAATCTGATAGAACCCCTTAGCCCATCTGAGTCTCTGATTCCATGACTGTTTCATTGTGGAAGGCTGTTCATCATACAGGATGGCAGAATCCACATAGCCGATTCGATATCCCTGTAATGTGGAATCCACAGAAAACTGAATATCTTCTGTCAGGAAATAGAATGGCCATCCGTCATTGTTTTTCATGACATGTTCAGATACAACAAATCCGGTTCCGGAAATCATGCATTGTGCACCAATCATATCCCTGACATAGTTGAGATGTCTTGCTTCATGCATGAACCAGATGGAATAGGCTGCAGACAGCCAGTTTGTCGAGAAATTCTTAGAGTTACGATATGTCGTCAATGCATCATATCCCCCAGTTGCCCACTTCTTATTGACTTCCATCAGGAAATCTGGATCTACCAGATTATCCGCATCAAAGACAACATAGGCATCATAGTAATCATGTCCTTTGCGGAAAATGATTTCATGGTACAGATCATGCAACGCGTAACCCTTTCCCTTTTTCACATTGTTGAAACGTTCCACAACAATGGCTCCATGTTTTCGGGATACTTCCGCTGTCCCATCGGTACAGTTATCCGCAATGACATAGATATCAAACAGGTTTCGTGGATAATGCATGTTCTTCAGAGAATCCAGAAGCTCAAAGATGACTCCTTCTTCATTTCTTGCGCTGATCATAATCGCAAATCTGTTTTTCTGATCTGTATCAGGTAATGGTTTTACCTTACGATGAATCATACTGATCAGAACGTAGATCATCTGATAGCCATATACAATAATCAGTGCCGCAAAGATTACTGTTGCGAACATACTGAACATTTTCAGAAATGCCATTTCACGATCCCCTTTCTTTTCTTACATCGCTTATCAGTTTACCCCAACAGTTTTTTCCGTCAAGCATGAAATCGCTTACTTAAGGAAATACTAAGAAAAGATCAGAATGTACTCATTTTCAGTTCACAAGAATACTTCCGCCAATGAATTCACGCAGGATGGAATTGCTTAACACTGCATGATCATCCTGTGCCTCATTGAAGTACTGCAGGAAGGTCAGAATACGCTGTGCTTCAGCAAAGGCAGGATCATCCCGATCAATGGATTGCAGTAAAGGTACTGCATAGTGCTTCAATACTGCTACCTCATAGGTACATTGCGTATTGAAGAATACATCCGCATGCCCACAATATGGGAAGATATTCCTTTCTTCCCCTGCCCGTACGCTGTGCCAGGAAAGAATCGTATCAGAAGGACTGTTTCCACGTGTCCGATGATCGCGGATCATCCTTCTCAGTATCCTGACGTCACTGGTTGGAATCCGATGATGACTGTCGATGTTCAGACTTGTCAAAGGACTGACGTAGATCTTCAGTTTCATATCTTCATTGAGCATTTCGGTCAAGGCAGGATTCAGGCCATGGATTCCCTCGATGACAATCGGCTGACCCTGTTTTACAGAAGTAATCCTTGTACCAAAGATCTTTTTTCCTTCTTTGAAATCATAATATGGTAGATCCACAACATCCCCACTCAGCAGCTGTGCCATCTGTAAGGAAAACAGTTCCGTATCCACTGCACTCAAAGCCTCATAATCAATATGTTCTCCCTGTACCTTTGGCAGATCTGCCCGATCCACAAAGTAATCATCTGTTCCTAGATACAGCGGGTGCATGCCGATGACACGCAACTGGATACACAGCCTTTTGGCAAACGATGTCTTACCTGAGGAAGAAGGTCCTGCGATCAGGATGATCCGTTTTTCCTCTTCTTTGATCTTTGATGCGATTTCAGCAATCTTTCTTTCATGCAGAGCATCTGAAATCAGCGCAACCTCATCAAACTTTTCTGTATTTACAACTCTGTTCAACTGGGTAACACCGGATATACCCGTTAATCTGTCCCACTTTGTTTCTTCCGCAAAGGCATTGTATAAAACAGCCTGTGGACTGTATGGTGGCACATGACATGGGTCATTCCTATCCGGAAAACGCAGTAAAATACCATTGCGATAACGACGCATCTCAAAAAGCTGCAGATCATTTGTAGAAGGCAATACATGAATCGGACAGTAGTCCTTCACGCCTTCCATTTCAATAATATATGCACCACTTACATCAGTTGCGCTGTTTACAAGTTCATACACTTCAGGCAGATCCTTTCTGCATACCTGCAGTAAGGATTCCCTTTCCATATATTCTTCTTTGATCACAATATCCTTTTCCACAAGCAATCGCATCTGTTTTTCAATCCTATGACAGATCTCATCTGTCGGATTGACTCCAATGATCCGTGTAAAAAGACCTTTGGACAGTGAATTGCAGATCTGTACATCATGATTTCCAATGCTCTGAGATATGGCGCATCGATACAGCAGAGTCAAAGAATACTGCAGTGACATGTTGCCATAGGCATCCCTTACATCCTTTAAGTAAATGACACAGTCCTGATCAATGATTGTATTTAACCGGATATAACAGCCATTGCATACAGCCGCAACAATCGGGGTATCCGATGTCACACCATACTCCTTTATCATCTGATTCAGTGGTGTGCTGTTTTCTACGTCAATCTGATATTCTTTCCCCTGTGGATTGATGATTGTAATATTCATAACCGTACCTCCATTGTGATACAACCTGCCTTCTCAGAAGTTTTATAAAACCCATTTCTCTGCAGTACTTTCAAAGAAGCAACATTATTTTCCTTCACACGGGCAGTTGCCTTTGTGATTCCATATGTCTTCAGATATGCCAATACACCCGCAACCGCCTTTGTGCAGATTTTTCTGCCCTGAACATCTTTTTGGATCCGATATCCGATTTCACACTGTTCATCCCTGAAATCATACAGTTCCACAACACCGGTAAATGCATCTGCCTCGTCAAAGATCAGCAGTGCCATGAACTCACCGGCTGTTCTTTTCGCCATAAGCCGACTCACCAGCATTCCTGCCTGCAGATCTGACAATGCAGGAACAAACAGGCTCGCAAGATGAACTGTATCCTGCCCCTCCAATTCTCTTATGAATAAACTCCCATATGTAAAATGATGTTGTTCATTTAAAAAATACTGCATTGGCTTCATGTATTTATGCTTCCTTCGTGTATACTGTCATGGTACACGTTTATACGGAGAAAAACAAATGAACAGACTTATCACAATGCAGGACATATCCTGTATCGGCAAATGTTCCTTGACTGTAGCCTTACCGGTATTATCGGCCATGGGAATTGAAGCAGTACCGTTACCAACCGCAGTTCTTTCTGCTCATACCATGTTCAAAGGTGTTACCTTTCATGATCTGACGGATGAAATCGAACCGATCATACAGCACTGGAAAAAGGAAGGGCTTTCCTTTGCGGGTATCTATACCGGCTATCTTGGTTCATTCAAACAGCTGCAGCTGGCAGAAAAACTCTTTAATCTGTTTGATGTACCACTTAGAGTAGTTGATCCATGTATGGCAGACCACGGAAAGCTTTATACAGGATTTACAATGGAATATGCCAAAGCCATGAAACAGTTATGCGCAAAGGCAGATGTCATCTGTCCGAATATGAGTGAAGCATGCCTGCTTCTTGGTATTCCCTATTGTGAAAACCCGGATGAAGACAATGTACGCACAATTCTGAAGCAGTTAACGGAAACAGGATGTAAAACAGCTGTAATCACCGGCATATCCCTGTCGGGAGGTAAGACCGGTGCGTATGCCTATAACAGAATTGAAAATACCTATTCCTGTTATCAGACAGACATGGAACCACAGAGCTTCCATGGCACAGGCGATATATGGGCTTCTGTATTTGCAGGAAGTCTTGTCAATGGAAAGACTTTTGAGGAAGCTATGAAAACAGCCTGTGAGTTTGTCAGAGAAGCCATTCATCTGACTCTGGAAGAAGAAAATCACAATACCTACGGCACGAACTTTGAACAGGCTCTGCCATATCTGATGACATTGATGTAACCGAAAGAAAGACAGGACGACTGATCCTGTCTTTTCTAC
>CAMCSA010000070.1 GCA_945877405.1 uncultured Erysipelotrichaceae bacterium
GCACACTTCTTATCAACAGAAGTCTTTACAAGCCAGCTTGTTACTGCAAGTAATGCAACAGAAGCAAGCAACTGGTTTGCGGAACCGAAGATCGGCCAGATGACATTGTATGCTGCTGCACCATTGTACTGCGCACTGGACAGAACATATCCTGGAATAACTGTCATACATGTTGCCGCAACTGCACCTGCTGCCTTTTTGAAGGATGAACCTTCAGCCGCAACAAAGAAGTTCAATACTGGAGAGAATGCAGATTCACCATCTGTTTCGCACAGTTCCTGGAACATGTATCTTGCGATACGTGTGGCGGAGTCAAGAGAAGTCAGGCAGAACATGGAGAATGCAAGGCCACCTACCTGATAACCCATCTGATAACCAAGACCGAACTTTTCAAAGATTGTACCGATACCGGCATAGAATAATGTAAAGCCTGCAGCTTCACTGCCTGCTGCCTTAGCTGTCGCAGCGATACCGATGACGATTACTGCAAACAGACCTTCGATGAGCATTGCTCCATAACTGACACGTTTGATATCCGGAGATTCATTCTTCACTGTCTTTGAGGAAGTACCGGAAGATACAAGTGAATGGAAACCGGAAACAGCACCACATGCGATTGTTACAAACAGGAATGGGAAGATGAATCCTCCTGCACTTGCGGAATATGCTGCCGCAACAGGAATTGTATCCAGAGATGGATGACATACGACTACACCGACAAATGATAGTGCGACGATACCGTATAACAGATAGGATACAAGATAACCTCTAGGCTGTAACAGTACCCAGGATGGCAGATTTGCTGCTACAAGGATGTATGCAGATACTAAGATATACCATGTGGAAATAGAGAACTGCAGGAATGGATATGCAAAGCCGACTGCGATGGAACCGACAAGCAGAACAAGGCAGATGACTGTATTTACCCATACAGACTTTGTGAAATGGTTGATGACACCAAATACAACAGCCGCAATACAGATTAAGAAGGATGCAGTAGCAATCTTTGCCCCTGTGCCTTCATACACATTACCACCGGATACGGCTGTTTCTGAGAAGGAAGCAGCAACGAAGAATGTAAATGCACCAAGGATCAGCATCAGAGTCAGCCACGCAAATGTATTGAAGAGTTTCTTTGCCTTTTCCCCAAGGTTGGCTTTTGTGATTTCACCAATTGACTTACCACCATGTCTGACGGAAGCAAACAGGCTTGAATAGTCATGTACACCGCCGACAAAGATTGTTCCAAGTGTTACCCACAGGAATGTAGGCAGCCATCCGAATGGAAGTGCACTGATAACACCTGTGATCGGACCAGCACCAGCGATGGAAGAAAACTGGTTACCAAGAACGACGACATTGTTTGTAGGAATGTAATCCTTATCATCGTTGATTTCTGTTGCCGGAGTCTTCCGATCATTGGAAATACCCCACTTTTTCGCTAAGAAGTTACCATATGTGTTATAGGCAACGACGAATGCCACTACTGCGGCGACCAATAATACTACACTGTTCATTTGATTAATACCCCTTCTAATTTAGACTGCAGCTGTTTCACTGCCTTGTGACCTGTGACTTTACCCTGTTTTCTGTCGAATGCGATGATTCTGGAAGTAATCGCTCCGCCAAACCCCAGTTTCAACAGTTTTGTTTTCTGGTAGCTTCTGATCATACCCTCCAGTTTCTGATTAAGTGGTGTCAGTATGATCAAATCTATCAGTGTTTCGTAGTGATCCTTTTCCAGTTTCAGCGTCGGATAAATGTTCTGCAGAATCTCATCCATTTCCTGCCTGAAGTTTTCTGCATGCAGTGTTTTATGGAACACATACACGTTTTCATGGGTTGTATACGTATCGATTGCCTTTTTTGAAATTGCAAGTGTTCTTCCCTGCTGGTCAAATCGAAACGCTGTATAATCCATCTTCATGTTGCCGATTCTGACATTTTTTCTGACATCAAATCCTGCACTGAATACCTGTTTCATCGCTTCTTCCATCAATTTTCACCTCCTTTTTGGTTAGAAAAAAGCGGAGAGAATACCTCACTCCGCCTTTATGCCTTGTATGGTACTCAAGTCTACATCAGTTGTATGTTCATAATCATAATTACGCATAGTAAAATAATGCTCAGTAGAATGACCAGCTGAGCATATTCTGCCATGATGAAAGAAGAAGACACATATGTGCATGTATTGTTATATGACCATGTAGAATGCATTGCGTTTTTCATATTGTCTCCTCCTTATTGACTGATTACTGAACCTTGACTGTCCAGCCTTTTGTATCTTCAATTCTGCCCCATTGAATACCTGTCAGAGTATCGTAGAGCTTCTGTGTTAATGGTCCGATGTTACCATCACCAATCTGAACTGTATCATCTGTCCACGTCAGTTCCTTTACCGGTGAAACAACTGCTGCTGTACCGGTACCGAATACTTCTTCAAGCTTTCCTTCATGCCCTGCCTTCATGACATCCGCAATCGCAAGCTTTCCTTCAACCACTTCATATCCCCAGTCTTTCAGCAGTTCGATGATACTGCGCCTTGTTACACCCGGTAATACCGTACCTGTTGTTGCAGCTGTGTAGATCTTTCCATCAATCTTGAACATGATGTTCATACTGCCGACTTCTTCAACGTATTTCTTTTCAATACCATCAAGCCACAGTACTTGAGAATAGCCGATCTTTTCTGCCTGTTCACCAGCCTTGATGGAAGCTGCATAGTTACCACCACACTTGGCAAATCCTGTCAGCCCTGGAGCAGCTCGGATATATTCATCTTCAACGTAGATTTTTACTGGTTGCAGACCTTCCTTATAGTAAGCACCCGATGGAGAAAGAATGATGCAGAAGATGTATTTCTTACTTGCATGCACGCCCAGTCCCACATCATTTGCGAATACAAACGGTCTGATGTAAAGAGATGTATCCGGGAATGTTGGAACCCAATCCTCATCCACTTTAACAACCTCTTTGACTGCCTGTACAAAATCCTCAGTAGGGATTTTTGGAATGCACAGACGATCAGCTGAATCCTGGAATCTTTTTGCATTGCAGTCAGGACGGAACAGCTGTACAGAACCGTCGTCTGTACGATAAGCTTTCATCCCTTCAAAAATTTCCTGTGCATAGTGAAGAACAACACTAGCCGGATCCATTGCAAATGGGTGATATGGCTCAATACGTGGATCATGCCATCCCTGTCCTTCATCATATTCCATCACGAACATGTGATCCGTGAAGTTCTTTCCAAAACCAAGCTGATCCTTATCTGTCGGCTTCTGTTTTGGACAGTCTGTTTTTGTCACTTTTATATCGAGCATGACTTTCACCTCCGACGTGGTTTATATTCTAGATCTGCAGCACAAAGATGTAAACACGTTTCTGTAAATAAATAGTATATATTTATTTCATTTTATGTAACTTTTTCATTTAATGATTTGTTTTCATAAGATTTTTCCAACTCAAGACCATATCATCCGGCAACATTACTGTCTGTTTTACGCAAAAAATCATAACAATCAGCACTGCAGAAAAAGAAAGAATGCTTCCTGTGATGCAGCTTCAATCACAGAAAGCATATCTTTTTCAATAAATGTGTGATGAAAAATTGTGTGTAACAGTCCAAAATCACGTAACATGATCATACAGTTTTATCCGTATAACAATGCTGTTTCCTTTATATTTTATGAACACAATCATCTGAAGAAAAAGTGGCGCCATCTTTGTGGTACCACTTGTCCGAATCATATGATGTCCGTCTAATAATCAAACTGACGATAATAGCGTCTAATCTCCATCGGGTGTCTCAGCATGTATTCCATGTATGCATCCACTCTGTTATTCACAGCATGCATGACAAGATGGGATATTGTGCCTCTGTATTCTTCTCGGATTCCTTTTAAGGCAAATTCCTTTGTGTCAATGATGACATGATTGGCATTGACTTTCGGCAGGAAGTCAGCAACTCTTTGTGCCAGCGGTCTCTGCTCATCTTCTCCCATGAACAGTGTTACGGGGGTATCTTCTACAATGATTTCCTGCATACCATGAAAGAATTCCTGACAGGAAATGGTCTTTGTACGCACCCATAACTGTTCTTCCCAATAGCACATACCGTAGGAATAACATGCACCATACTGATTGCCGGAGGCAATGAAATAATGCGGAAGATCAGGACGTGCCTTGATCTGTTCATACATCTGCACTGCATATCTTTGCGCCCATGCATCTGCTTCCTTTTCCACATCCACAAGTGCCTGTGCCAGGTAACTTTCCATATTTTCGTTATAGTCATCATAGTCAGGCATTTCACCATTTTCATGCATCATGGCATTGCATGTCATGTAGAATTTCAGCTGCTCATTTTTCGGATATACAATCAGCCAGTCATTGTTTTCCTTTTTTGTCAGCTCAGATCCGGGTGTATCAATGAACGCAAACACTTTTCCACCGATTTCATGCACCTTTTTTACAAGAGCTACCATTTCCTTGGTATTGCCACTTTCTGAAGAAAGAATCACAACACTGTTTTCGGTAAATCTTCTGTTGCCTGTTGTCAGAAATTCAGCCGCATTATCCACATATACAGGCAGTTTTGACCTGCCGCGCATATACACTTCTGCCTGCATGGCAGAGGCGTATGTACCTCCAATTCCCATAAACCAGATACCATCTGGATTTCCATCCAGAATCTGCTTTACGATGTTTTCGATCTGTGGACGTAATGCCAGGGCACCATTCACACTTTCCATCTGTTTCTTCTCATCAAATCTTCGTAACTGTGGCATCTTTTTCATCCCTGCCTGTGGATCATACATAATTTCTGTTTCCTCCTGTTCAAATGCACCATGGTATGTCAGTACCTGTGCTGCACACTCTCCTGCTTTTTTCATACACTCCTCAATTGGCGCACGTTCACTCCAGCATGCAAGAAATGTGCCGATGTAACAATCCCCTGCACCCATTGTATCGAATGGACGCTCAACCGGTGTAACGGCACTGATGTGGATACCATCTCTATCCAGTGCCACACTTCCTTCTTTTCCAAGCGTTGCGATGACTGTATGTGGTCCTGCTTTGCGTATTTCTTCCATCTGCTGATACAGTTGTTCCCCTTGCGTCTTCGCCGAAAAGAAGACCAGATCACAATATGGAATAAGCTGTTGTGACAGATCACTATCTACACGATCCGCACAGTCAAATGCCAGTACTGCACCTTTTTCCTTCAATACCGGAAAGAAATCCTGCTGATTTCCCCAATAATCCATGATGCAGATATCCTGACTGACAAGTGAGTCAATATCACTTTCATTCAGTCTGTATTCCAACATTACACCTTCATCATAATCCCCAAGGATTCTTTCCCCTTCCTCAAGCAGTACATCACAATGTGGAGTTCTGCCACGTATCACCTGAAAATGTGAAAGATCAATGCCGTATTTCTCTGTTTCCTTCTTCAGTTTTCTGCCATAGCCATCTGTACCGACAGCTCCATATAATGTACATTGCGCACCAGCCTTTGATGCATGCACTGCCATATTGACAGGTCCACCACCTGCATATGGATGATGTACACCATCAATCAGATAATCATCAATGCATGTACTGCCAATTAATCCTATTTTTCCCATACATGTCCCTCATGGATAAAATTGTATTCTGTCTGTGTGATTTGTCTATACATTATGATAAATCACGTCACAATTTCGACAGAACCGGTTTGTCGGAAAAGATCTGTACATTCCTGTCAGTTCTGTCCAGGAAACCCGAATAACGCAAGTAGGAACAGACAGAAGAACATCACAGGCAGAACAACTCCTGTTCCTGTAAACCAAATATTACCACACTCCAGCCGATCTGATCAATCAGCAGGATGAATACAGATATCAATGCTGTTACGATGATGATCTGTTTTTCCTACTGTCTGTCTTTTCTTTTCTGGTTTTCTGCTATCTCAATTGTATCAGCTACAACTCCAGAGGCATCATCAATACACATATCCATCTTTCCGCTTTTTTCTGATTGCATCAGTTCAATCAGAGTAATCCCCAATGCATCCACCAGGGCTTCCAATGTGTTGATATCAGGGAATCCCAGTCCTCTTTCCCATCGGCTGACTGCCTTATCCGTGACTCTGATCTTTTCTGCA
>CAMCSA010000071.1 GCA_945877405.1 uncultured Erysipelotrichaceae bacterium
TTGTTTACAAAAAAATTTCCTGTGATATATTAGTCACATGAACTTTTTCAGATGAAAATGTTCTAAAAAACTTGATAGCGAAAGGGGATTTTGACATTCATGAAGCTGCTTGAAGATAAGATTTTAAAAGATGGTCTGATTCTGGAAGGAGACATTCTGAAAGTGGATAATTTCCTGAATCATCAGATGGACACAGTACTTCTTGATGAAATGGGAAAAGAGTTTTCCAGGCTGTTTGATGGAAAGAACATCAACAAGATTCTGACGATTGAATCCAGTGGAATCGGTATTGCGGTTATGGCAAGCAGATACTTCAATAACTGCCCTGTCGTATTTGCCAAAAAAGGAAAGAGTGCAAATGTCGGCGGAAATGTGTATGAATGTGAAGAGCGCTCTTATACAAGAAATGTTGTCTACAATGTTCAGGTATCGAAGAAATACCTCAACAGCAATGACAATGTCCTCATCATCGATGACTTCCTTGCCAATGGAGAAGCACTCAACGCTCTGATTGCCATCTGCCATCAGGCAGGTGCTTCCATCGCCGGTTGTGGTATTGCGATTACAAAGGCATACCAGAAGGGCGAAAGAAGAATTGCCGATCAGGGAATTGAAGTGCAGTCTCTTGCGCGAATCGTCGATATGCATGATGGACAGATTATCTTTGGTTAAACCGGCTTGAAAGCTGTTTAACATATACAAAAGGAGAGAAAAATGAAGAAATTATTCAGCACACTGCTTTCTGCAACAATGATTCTCACTCTTGCCGGCTGTTCCAATGGTGGAAACACATCCGCTTCCACAGGTACAGAAGACAAGACATACACAGTTGGTATGGTCTGCATCGGTAATGCCGAAATGGCTTATGACCGTAACTTCTACAACGCTGCTGATGCTGCCAAGGAAATCCTGGCTGACAAGGGCATCAACATCGAATGGAAGTACACATACGATCATCCGGAAGGAGATCCGGTTGCAGCAGACTGCACAGAATTTGGTGAAGATGGTGCAATTGCCGTATTCCTCAACTCTTATGGTATGGAAAATGCTATGCTGACAGTTGCAGGTGATTATCCTGAAACAGTATTTGCATCTTTGACAAACGAAGGTTCCAAGTCTGATGATCTGGACAACACAGTCAATGCATTCCCATCCATCTTCGAAGGCAGATATCTGACAGGTATCGCTGCTGGCATGAAGCTCAACGAAATGATCGAAAACGGCGAAATCACAGAAGATGAAGCAGTTCTTGGTTATGTAGGTGCTTATACATATGCAGAAGTTGTATCCGGTTATACATCTTTCTATCTTGGTGCAAAGAGCGTATGCCCAAGTGCAAAAATGCTTGTTGAATTTATCGGTTCCTGGGGTGACCCAGCTATGGAAGCTACAACAGCTGAACATCTGATTGATCAGGGTGCTGTTGTGATTTCTCAGCATTCCGACTCTACAACACCAGCTACAAAGTGCCAGGAAAAGGGTGTTTACCACATCGGTTACAACATCGACATGTCCGATGTTGCTCCAGAAGCATCCATCGTTTCTTCCACAATTGACTGGACAAACTACTTTGTATACGTGATTGAAACAATCGTAAATGGTGGTACTGTTGATCAGGACTACATGAACCATGGTCTTAAGGATGGCGACATCAAGCTGACAGCTCTGAATGAATCCGTCGCTGCTGCAGGTACAGCAGAAGCAATTGAAGCTGCAAAGCAGGACATCGTTGATGGCAAACTGCATGTATTCGATACATCCACATTCACTGTTGATGGTAAGGAAGTAACAGAAGCATATTTGGATATGAATGCTGACTTCACACCGGACGATGTCAATGCAATCTCCGATGGTTACTATCATGAATCCGTATACAAGTCTGCGCCAAACTTCGATCTGAGAATTGATGGCATCACACTTGTCAACGAAGCTTACTGATAACGGAACACACATCAAAACAAAAGAGGAGTGACTCCTCTTTTGTCGTATTATCAATGGAGGGAATACAATGGAAAATGTACACGCAATTGAAATGCGGAACATCACCAAAACCTTTGGAAAGACAGTCGCCAATAAAAATGTGAATCTGTATGTTGATAAGGGTGTTGTCATGTCACTGCTTGGGGAAAACGGCTCCGGTAAGACAACCTTGATGAACATGCTGGCCGGCATCTACTTTCCGGATGAAGGGGAAATACTGATCAACGGAAAACCTGTCAGCATCCGATCTCCAAAGGATGCATATGCCCATCAGATCGGTATGATTCATCAGCACTTCAAACTGGTTGATGTATTTACGGCTGCTGAAAACATTGTCCTTGGGCTGAAGGAAGAGGGAAGGCTGGATCGTAAGAAACTGTCTGAAAAGGTAAAGGCAATTGCGGACCGCTATGGTTTTGAAATTGATCCTGACAAGAAAATCTATGATATGTCCGTATCTGAGAAGCAGACGGTAGAAATTCTGAAAGTTCTTTACCGTGGTGCAGACGTACTGATTCTGGATGAACCGACTGCCGTACTGACGCCACAGGAAACACAGAAACTGTTCGATGTCATCCGGGCGATGCGCAATGATGGCAAGGCAATCATCATCATTACCCATAAGCTCAATGAAGTCAAGGAAATATCTGATGTTGTGGCAATCATGCGTAAGGGTGAACACGTGAAAACTGTACGCACAGCGGAAGTGACAGAACAGGAAATGACAGAACTGATGGTTGGTAGAAAAGTGGAGCTCAATATTGAAAGAAGCACACCAGTCAATCCAAAGCCAAGACTGACAGTTGCCAATCTGTCCTATACTGACAGCAACGGTGTAAAGAAACTCGATAATGTCGGCTTTATTGCCTACAGTGGAGAGATTCTTGGGGTTGCCGGTATTGCCGGTTCTGGTCAGAAAGAGCTGCTGGAATCCATTGCCGGATTACGCAGAGTGGATGATGGCTCCATCATCTATACACCAGAGAAATCTCATCCGGAAGATCTTGTCGGAAAATCACCAATGGAAATCCGTAATGCTGGTGTATCTCTTGCCTTTGTCCCGGAAGACCGTCTTGGTATGGGGCTTGTCGGTTCCATGGGTATGACGGATAACATGATGTTAAGAAACTGGAATAAACAGAAAGGCATCATGATCGATAAAACCGAATCCCGCATGCTGGCAGAAGATATCTACCGTGAACTGGAAGTTGTCACACCGGATATTGACTATCCGGTACGTAAGCTTTCCGGTGGTAATGTACAGAAGGTTCTGGTTGGCCGAGAAATCGCAACAAATCCATCCGTACTGATGTCTGCCTATGCAGTAAGAGGTCTGGATATCAATACATCCTATACAATTTATGATCTGATGAACAAGCAGAAGGAAAACGGAGCTGCCGTTATCTTTGTCGGCGAGGATCTGGATGTGCTGCTTGCCTTATGTGACCGTATTCTTGTCATGTGTGGTGGTCAGGTGAGTGGTATTGTCGATGCCCGTACTGCCAGCAAGGAAGAAATCGGACTGCTCATGATGAAGAACAGCCAGGAGGTGAACTGATGGAAGAAAAGGTTCCTTTTGTCAGAGTAACAAGAAGACAGGATTTTAAGAAGTCCAGTGTATGGATGATCCGTATTCTTGCCTTTGTCATCGCTCTGGTTCTGGGATGCTTTGTATTCCTGTTATGTGGTGTATCACCATTACAGGCTTATGCAGAAATTGTCAAAGGTGCTTTCGGTAAGATGACAGGCATCCGTCAGACTGTCAAGATCATGATCCCGCTTCTTGGCACGGCACTGGCTCTTGCACCATGTTTCAAGATGAAATACTGGAATATCGGTGCGGAAGGGCAGATTACAATGGGCGCAATCGGTGCAGCATTTTTTGCGATCAACTTCCATGATAAACTGCCAGGAGCTGTCCTGCTTGCTGTCATGGCACTTGCAGCTATGATCCTTGGTGGCTTATGGTCTGCTGTTCCTGCTTTCTTCAAATCCAAATGGGGTACGAATGAAACGCTGTTTACACTGATGCTCAACTATATCGCAATCGGTATTGTGGCATGGCTGCAGGGTGGTCCATGGGAAGGTAAGGAAGGATCTCAGATTGTTCCTAACTTTGCTTCCAATGCCATTCTGCCAAAGATCGGTGGAATTTACTGTGGCTGGATCATCGTCCTTGCACTTGTATTCTTCATGTATTTCTATATGAACCGTACAAAGCACGGTTATGAAATTGCAGTTCTTGGTGACAGTGAAAATACAGCACGTTATGCCGGTATGGATGTCACAAAGGTCATTGTCAGAACTGCCCTGATCTCAGGGGCAATCTCCGGACTTGTCGGATTCATGCTGGCAAGTGGTGCCAACCAGACAATCTATTCCGGCATTGCAGCAAATAATGGTTTTACAGCCATCACTGTTGCATGGCTTTCACAGCTCAATCCATTCGCAATGGTTCTGATTTCTGCACTTCTGGCAGGTCTTTCCAAGGGATCCAGTTCTTTAAAGACAGCTATGGGTGTACCTGGTTCCATTTCCGATATCATCACAGGTATTATTCTTCTGTGCCTGTTAGGATGTGAATTCTTCATCAACTACCGTCTGGTATTCAGACATAAGGAGGAGAAAAATGTTTGATCTTCTTGGTATTGTAAGAGCGGCTGTGCTCAATGGTACACCACTGCTGTTCGGTACTTCCGGTGAAATCCTGACACAGAAGTCCGGTAATATGAATCTTGGTGTAGAAGGTCTGATGTTCATGGGCGGTGCGTTTGGCCTTGCCGGTGCATTTGCTTATTCAACGATTGCCGGGGATGCGGCGTCTGGCATGGTTGCAATCCTTGTAGCGATTGCATGTGCATTTGCAGCAGGTTTTCTGGGATCTCTTGTCTTTTCCTTTCTGACAGTTACACTTAAGGCAAACCAGAATGTAACCGGTCTTGCTTTAACGATTTTCGGTACGGGTGTCGGTCAGTTTGTCGGAGAAGTCATGCGTCTTAGAATCGGCGGCAATGTCACAATTCCAAATGCACTCAAAAATGCGTTTGTCCGTCCTGTCATGCCTGCATTTTTAAGAAATATTCCGGTGCTGGGAGATCTTTTATTCAATTATAACCTGTTTGTATATGTCGGGGTTGTGATGGTAATCATCATGTCTTTGATTCTCAACCATACACGCATGGGTCTGAATTTAAGAGCAGTTGGTGAATCACCGGCAACAGCAGATGCTGCTGGTATCAGCGTCAACAGATACAGATATCTTGCAACATGCATTGGTGGAGGTATTTCCGCTCTTGGCGGCATGGTATACATCATGACAATTTCCGGTTGTGTATGGAACTATTCTGCGCTGTCTGGTGAAGGGTGGATTGCAGTAGCGCTTGTTATCTTCTGCTTCTGGAAACCGATCAATTCACTTTGGGGATCCGTGCTGTTTGGTGCACTTCTGATCATGTATCTGAAGGTTCCGTTACCATTCATTCCAACGCAGATCTATCGTATCGTTCCTTATATTGCAACGATTGCAGTACTGATTCTTGTATCCATGAAACAGAAAAAGGAAAACCAGCCTCCACAGGGACTGGGTGT
>CAMCSA010000072.1 GCA_945877405.1 uncultured Erysipelotrichaceae bacterium
CCAAAATGAAAGAGGTAAAAAATGAACAAACAGTTTGATCTGTTCGTGAAAATGAAGCTTAAAGAACTTTGCGAGAACATTTCACGAATGACCTATGCCTATATCAATCCCGAAACAAATCAGCCTACCGTAGTACCGGCAAAGCACTACAGGGAGATCCTGGATCAGCCTGTGGAAGTACTCGTCAATGATCAGGTGAAAAGACAGTTTCTCAACATCATGTTCAAACAGATGAAGGCTCTCAAAGAGGAAGAACCGGTACTGTTCAATGAGACACTGCTGTTAATGGATCTGAATAAAACACCTGACAGTCTGGAGCTGAATGAAGAAGCAGCTTTGAAGCTTACAGCACAACAGCTTGTTGATTCCGAGAAAACACTCAAGAAGAGTTTCCATCTAGTTGATCAGGATCACCTTTCAAAATATGAAGAGACAAAGAATGATTCACAGCTGATGGCTTCCCTGTTTGGCAACAATGCTCCAGAGAACATTTACCGTATTGAGTTTGACAATCAGGGAACTGTCAAAATGAAAAAGAACAGAAACGATGTTGAAAGATAAGAGGCACTGATATGACTTATTACAATCCAGCTATCTATAACTATGCAAATCTTCATCGTGAAGATCAGGCAACTGTCAAAGTCATGTATGACATCTTTAGGGATCTGGAAAACATGGAAGACTATTACAAATGTGAACAGGGCACACCCCTCATGGTCAGAATGTTTTCCGAGACTGCCATTGAAGTACTTGCGGAGGTGGAAGAAAGAATCATGAATAACATTACAGAATTCATTGTATCCACCATTGACAAGTACGATCACGATGTAGATGAAATCGACACAACAGACTATCTTTTCGGAATGGAGCATAACAGCAATGATCCGATATGAAGAGATTACCCGCAAGATCCGCACTCTGGAAACCCAGAAAATCAGAAATGAAGAGCGGATCAGACACTACACGGAACAGAACAGTTCCATTACCAGCAAGCTTAAAATCCTGATCCAGAAGAAAGAAGTGATGGAAAAAATGGATGCTGAACTTGCAGAAATCATGAATACACAACAGAACAATAAGGAGAACTGAAATCATGGAATACAAAATCGAAATCGTTGAAATCAAACAATCTACACAACCACAAATCGAAAGACTCAAAACCTGGAATCAGGAATTAAACAAGGAGGAAAAATAAAATGGATAACAGAAACCCATACCTGCAGGACCTTTCCAATGTTCATAATTATGATCTGATGAAGGACTATCTGTTCTATCGTCTGACAAGCATTCATGACAGGATGATCAACTCCGTTCCGCATACCGTTGTTGGTGATATTGCCATCACTTACCACATCCTTTTTGAAAACTCAGATGACACACTGAAGTCTGTACGAGTTACCAATTCCCTTTTTGATCAGTACGGTATTACGCTCGATCAGCTTCATGCAGATGCTATGGAATCATGTCCAAAACTGTTTCCATCCGTGATCAAACCACTGGAATCAGTGGTGGATAATTCACCGGTTGAACGTGATCCATCTTTCAGACCTCAAATGTTTTACATTTCAAATGACATCGGCTGCAATGGCGCAGCTGCAGTCTTTTATCCGGACAGGTTGAATGACTTTGCCAACAGAATCGGAAGTGATCTTTATGTAATCCCTTCTTCTCAGGATGAATGTATCCTTGTTCCAACATCTTCAGATGTCTCTGTTGATTATCTGAAGAAGACACTTTATGAATGCAACAGAATGATTTTCACGGAAGGCAAACAGGTATCCGATACACTGTACCATTATGAAAAGGACTCCCGTAAGTTTGAAAAGTTCGATGACTATCAAAAGAGAATTCATAAAAACAGGACTGTGAATATGTCCCTTTGATGAAGGATGTCTGTAGCAGGAAATGTCTACAGATGCAGCAAGCAACGTATTTTGGGCCCAAAATACCGAATATTTAGGGATACTCCCTAAGACCCTGACAGGCAGCTGACAACAGCTGCCCTTTTATAAAGGAGAACATGCAGAAAAGACAATTCACCATTAAAGTCCGTCTGACAAAATCAGAACTGGATCATCTCAACAGACTTGTGAAAGAATCTAGGCTGTCCAGGGAGTCCTACATCCGGATGCTGGTGAGCGGTGTTATTCCACGGGCAGCTCCCAGTAAGGAACTGCTGGAAACAACAAAACTGCTTCGTAACATTGCCAACAACATCAATCAGGTTGCACGTATTGCCAACCGCAATGGATCATTGGATACGGAAACATATCAGTCCAACTATGCTGATCTGCTCGATACAATTGATCAGATCATGCTGATGATGCAGGCACCGGTAAAGATGGAGGAACTATGGCAGTTACCAAAATATGGCCAGTAAAAGATAATCTGAATCGTGTTGTCAGATATATCTCCAACGAAAACAAAACCACTGGTCAGATATCCGATGGACTCAAAGAAGTCATAACCTATGCAACTCAGGGTTATAAAACAAATGAGGAAGAATATATTACCGGCATCAACTGTAATCCTGACACTTCCGTCAGACAGATGATTGCCACAAAACAGAAATGGGGCAAGGATGATGGCGTCCTTGCCTTTCATGCTGTTCAGTCATTCAAGCCGGATGAGATTACACCGGATGAGTGTCATGAGATCGGTGTCAGACTTGCTGATCAGATGTGGGGTGATCGTTTTGAAGTTGTTGTATCCACACATCTGGACAGGCATCACCTCCACAACCATTTTGTGATCAACTCCGTTTCCTTCATGGATGGAAAGAAGTTTGACAACAACAGAAAGGATTATATGCAGTTTCGAAATCTCTCAGATGAGTTATGCAACAGCCATAACCTGTCTGTCATTCATTCCAATGGGAAAGGCATGCAGTACAGTGAATGGAATGACATTGCGGAAGGAAAGCCATACTTCAGACAGCTGATCAGGCATGACGTTGATACAGTCCTATCCTATGCCCGTAACATGGACCAGTTTGTAGAAGGGTTACAGGAGATGGGCTATGAAGTATCCACTCATGGCAGGTACATTGCTGTAAAACATCCACAGGGACAGAGAATGAGAAGACTGAAGAGTCTGCTTCGAGATGGTGCATATGATGAGGAGCACATTGAAGAAAAGCTCTACAACAATCTGCTGATGCCGATGGTCAAAGTGCAGGATGCTGTCCCCTGTCATTATTACAATGGAGAATCAAAAAAGCTGAAAGGATTCAAAGCACTGTATTTCAGATACATGTATCTGCTTGGAATCATTCATGCAAAGGACGCACCGAAAAGATATCCAAGTGCCCAGTTGAGGAGGGATCTGATTTATATGGAAAGGATAACCGAAGAGAATACATTCCTTGGTAAAAACAATCTGGAAACCATCGAAGATATTGTTTCCTTCAAGGACAGAGTCAACAATGAGATTCACGAACTGATCAATGAAAGAAAGAAGATCTACGGCAAGCTGAAGCGCGTCAAGGATGAAACGCTGAAGCTGCAGTATGAGGCAGATCGTGATGATCTTACCTCTCAAATTGCACATTTGAAAAAGGAGCTGAAACTCTGTCATGATATAGAAAACAGAGTACCGGACATTGAAGATAAGCTGAAACAGATCAATGAACTTGAACAGCAGAAAAACGAAAAACAACAGGAATATGAAAGGAGCCTGAATCTATGAACAGCGCAGATACAGCCGATCAGATGATGAAGATGACTCTGGAAGGCATTCAGGTAGCTGCAGAAATTGCAATGAAAGCAGGTGGTGCAACTGCAAGATCCCTTGCAGCAACACTGTATGCAATCCTGACGGACCGCAAGAAGATCAAAGGCAGAACGCGTCTTGACAGCATGCTGAAATCCGGAAAGGAACTGAAGGTATTTGCCATTCGTCATTCCGATCTGAAGAAATTCTGCCAGGAGGCAAAACACTACGGTGTTCTCTACTCTGTACTCAAAGAGAAAAACAACACGGATGGAATTGTGGATATCATGGTTCGATCAGAAGACGCATCCAAGATCTCCAGAATTGTGGATAAGTTTGATCTGGCAACGATTGATACAAAAGCAATCCGAGAATCTGTCATGGCACAGAAGAAACAGTTGCCGGATGTCAAACCACTATCCGATCAGGAACATGATGATCTGATCCAGAAGATGATGAATGAAGCAAACCCCTCAAAAGCTCGAACGAACAGCGGCACTCCGTTCGAGCAATCTTCAAAAACATCCAGGACAGAAAAGCCGAAGAGCAACAGCGTCGGAAAAGAAAACAGTCCTATTTCTGAGCGTGTCTCTGTAAGAGCACAGCTGAAGACGATCAGGGAAAAACAGACCGGCAGAACTATGACACATACCCACAGAAAACAGAAAACGAAAGGAAGGTAATACCATGTTTGGCAGAAGAAGAGATGATGACCAGTTTGTCGGACTGGTTGTAGACGACACGGAAAGACGTATCATTGTACGAGCACTTGCAGATCTGAGAGACAAGCAGAGAATGGAAAACAAAAACTTTGATTTCCTTGATTCTCTGATCATCAAAGTATGCGATGCTCCGATACAGAACAGAAGCGGATATGAAAGAACATAGTCAGGATGAGTATATCTTCCTTGCCTTTTTCATTGTCCCGGTTATCTGGCTGGCACTACTGATTGCACCATACAGTTCCAACGGACTGATTCATGCACTGCCATCTTTAAGTGCTGCCATTAATCACCCTTTTGATATCCAGTGGTGTCCACAGACTTTGAAAGTGATTTTGATCAGCCTTCTGCTTTATGGAATTGGTGTCATGGTGTATCTTTCCACAAGGAAAAACTACCGGAAGACAAAGGAATATGGATCTGCAAGATGGGCAAATGCACAAAGTGTCAACAGGCAGTATGCTGATCCAGATTATTTCAGCAATAAACTGCTGTCACAGAATGTCAGAATGGGACTCAACGGCAAAAAGCACAGACGAAATCTGAATACCCTTGTGATCGGTGGATCCGGTGCCGGTAAAACAAGGTTCTACTGCAAGCCGAATATCATGCAGTGCAACACATCTTTTGTTGTACTGGATCCAAAGGGAGAAATCCTGAGGAGTGAAGGTCATATGCTTG
>CAMCSA010000073.1 GCA_945877405.1 uncultured Erysipelotrichaceae bacterium
CAATTCAGCATGTAGCAGGTATGGAAGAATCTGATATCATCATTGCGATCAACAAAGATGAAACAGCTCCAATCTTCGATGTAGCTGACTATGGTATTGTTGGTGATCTCAACAAGATTCTCCCATTACTGACTGAAAAGCTCAAGGCTGCTCTGGCTGCTAAGAACTGATTATTATAACGATTCGGGTGAATGACATTGTCGTTCACCTTTTTCTTATGTCATAATCGAAATATAAACTTGATCCTCTGTACGACGGTGCCTGGGATCGTCGTACAGAGGATCATGTATACCAGGATCGACATGATGATGCTTATGGAATATCCGGTAATCCGATCGTTGATGATCTTCCAACAAGAAAGGGTGAACTGATCAGAAAACAGGAATCATAATGAAAACAGACCGCCTCAGCAGTCTGCTTTGTATTACATGTCAGATCTTACGACAGGCCTGATCCAGGCAGGATAGTTTCTCATGGATTTCATGGGATAACAGTCTTGCCTTTTCTTCTGTCAGATCTGACTTTGCTTTCCGGAGAAAGTCAATGCATTCTTCAGCCCGGAAAGAATAGGCATGTTGGTGAATGGCATGGGACAGTTCATAACGGATGATACTGTCCTTAAGATCTGATACGCGCACTTCGAAGTAATACATGTTCTGATAGGAGATAATGAAACGGGTATTCTGTGCTGTCAGATCAAATCCATGCTCGACAATCTTTTTCTGTAAAATCTCGGCTTTTTTACTCATTTGCCCACCTCCAAGTACAAAATGTGAAGCTTTAATTCCAAAAGACAAAAACATAATAACTGATCATACAGAAAATCATGTTCCCGATTTTGAAACCTGTTTCTGAATTTGAAACATGTCATCACATTTCAAGTACAGGTTAGAATTACTTGAAATTCCATTATTTTTTAATTTGTATGTAACAAATCAGAAATCCATGTTACTAATATAGTGAAGAGGTAAAGATGAAAACCATTCTGGAAAAACTGTTCCGTACATACTGGAAGGAAATCTGCATGTATTACTATGGTCTGTGTCATGATATGACGACTGCAGAAGATCTGAGTGCGGAAGTATTCCTGGAAGCAGTCAGGTCCATTCCATCCTTTCAGGGTAACAGTTCTGTCCGTACATGGCTGTACGGGATCGCAAGAAACAGATGGTATCTTTATTTAAGAAAAAAGAAGACACAGATTCAGACATACAGTCTGAATGATCTGCTGAATGATCCGATGGATCCAGGTACAGAAGAATATCCGTACATACAGGAATGGATTGAACAGGTTCTTTCACAGGAGAATCAGACTGTACAGAAGGTATTCCATATGCGCATGGATGGGTATTCGTTCTACGAAATATCTCAGTCATGTGGTATATCGGAAAACTCTGCCCGTGTCATATGGCACAGGCTGAAAACAATGCTGCAGGAGCAATACAGGAAGGAGGAAAACCTATGAACAGAATAACATGTGAAATCTGCAGGGATCTGATCCCGCTTGTACAGGATGGTGTGGCAACAAAGGACAGTGTCGAGGCTGTCCATGAACATATTGAGCAGTGTCACGAATGTGCTGAACTGTTTCATAAGCATCTGCCGAATAAAGATATGGATGATGCAAAGATCATCGTGCGATTCAAACATTACACTAACTCAGTATTAACCGTGCTTCTGTTTATCTTTATCGTATTCGGTGTATCATTGACAGATGGAATGAATGTGATGATGAATACAGTCATCATGCCTGTTACCGGAACTTTGTCCTGTATCGTATTTGGACGCAGTGCTCTATGGCGGACACCGGCTGTCATTACGGTATTTACAGTCCTTTATCATTTTACTTCACTGTTGCAGGGAAGAGAAGGTTATGGAGATATCGGCAACATTGTGATGTTTATAATCCTGTATTCTCTGTTTGCACTTTGCGGGATTGTCATTGCAGCATTATTACATTATGCTTTCAGAAAGGAACATTTATGAAAAACAGAGTATTACGAATCATCGCTTTTGTTGTAGCGGCTGGCATGATCATTACACTTGGTGTATTTGCCAACTCCATGGTCGGAAATCCGATCAGCAAGCTTCTGGCACAAAAGTCTGCAGAAAAATATATTGCAGAAACATATCCTGGGTCTGACTATACGATTGAAGATACAGGATACAGTTTTAAAGACGGAAATTATTATGTAAATGTTGTATCTCCATCATCCATGGATACCAAATTCTCTATTTCTGTCAACTGGATGGGGGAAGTCCTGTTTGACTGGTATGAGCTGGTTGAATCTAAAATGGTAACAGCACAGAGAATTGATATGGACTATAGAGATCAGTGTGATTCCATCTTTTCATCAGCTCTGTTCCCATATGCATCAGATATCGCATTTGGATCATTGAATTGTGGTGACAGGGAATCCATGGAATATATCCTGGCAGAAGACACGATTTACCGCAAAAACTATCTGACGAGTGAAGAACTTGTACTGGATGGTATCTATAACGTCGGTGAGCTTGGAAAAACATACGGCTCCTTATGTCTCTATGTGGATACGGAAAACTGTACAGAACAGATGGCTGCTGAAGTGTTGCTGACAGTCAAAGATCTTTTTGATCAGGCTGGAATCGGTTTCCATGACATTGATCTGACTTTACAGCATCCACGTAATGAGGATGGAAACAGACCTGGTGAATCATTCAATATGCTTTCCTTCCTCTATGAAGATATTAAAGAAGATGGACTTGTTGAAAAGGTAGATGAAATTCATACGGATACAGAAAACTATTATCACAAGATGGACAATGTAAAAAATGAAGAGCTTGGAAAAGCAGTGGAAGAATAACATGACACGTAAAACAGTTGCATTTATATGCGTACATAACTCCTGCAGATCACAGATCGCAGAAGCTTTGGGAAGACATCTAGCATCCGGTGTATTTGACAGCGTATCTGCAGGTACGGAAACAAAACCGCAGATCAACCAGGATGCCGTAAGACTGATGAAGCAGGTATATGGTATTGATATGGAAAAGGAAGGACAGCACAGTAAACTGCTGTCTGATCTTGATCATTATGATATTGCCATATCAATGGGATGTAATGTCCAGTGCCCGTTTATCGAAAGAGATTTCGATGATAACTGGCACCTGGAAGATCCAAGCGGAAAGTCTGATGAAGACTTCCTGTATACGATGAAACAGATTGAAATAAGAATTCTTGAACTGAAGGAACAACTTGTTTATTCAATCTGATGTAATGATTGATCTGGTCTGATTTGTGATAAAATAATTTTCGTATTTTCATAAGGAGTATTAAAAGCATGAATGATCAGATCAGAAATCGTTATCTGTATGGTGGCGTCAGTAAAGAAGAATTCGATCATGTACGGCAGGACATACTGGAGCATAACAGAAAGAGATTGCTTGTATACAGTCTGATTTCTGTCATCATTCTTGGACTGATGGTTTTGATTACGTCTCTGTTCCCATCTTTAGGTTTTTCACCCATTCCTTATCTTTTTGCGGTCAGTGTGATTCTTCCAATATATCTGTATATGAAACTGAAGCGCAGTATCAGTGGAAAGCAGTTGAAACATCTGATCTTTCTGTTTGTTGTTATTCTGTTTTCAGCCGCTATATACATTGGTACAGTGGCTTCACCTCATCAGGTAGCTGCTACTTTTGTGGCCTTTCTTCTGACGATTCCAATTCTGTTTGTCATGCGACCTGCCACTTGTATTACGATCATTACTTTTTTTGATGCTTTGTTTATTGCGGTTGTATTTGTTGTAAAGCTTCCTTCCATTGTTGTAGTTGATATTGTCAACTCATTGACCTTTGGAGTTGTCAGCATTCTGATTTCTCAATACTTCCAGTCAATTACGATTCAGAATCATGTTATTTCGCAGAAAATGACATTTCTGGCAAGTCATGACGAACTGACAGGACTGCAGAACCGTACTTCCTATCAGAAATACATGGATGAAATGAGTGACAATGACACTGGATCCCTTGGATGTATCTATGCAGATGTCAACGGCCTTCATGAATTGAATAATACACAGGGACATATTGCAGGTGATATCATGCTGAAAACGATAGCTTCCATTTTTTCGACTTTATTTGGAAGTGATCATACGTACAGAATCGGTGGAGATGAATTCGTCGGTTTCACTTCAGAGCTGAGTGCAGAAAAAGTAAATGAACTTCTGGAACAGTTTGATTCAATGGTCTGCCAGCATGGATATCATGTATCCATCGGATATGCACAGTCTGAAGATCATATTGATATAACAGACCTCGTTGCACTTGCTGAAAAAAGAATGTATGAAGCAAAACAGCTGTTCTATCAGAAACAGGGTAATCGTAAATCAAGATAAGTTCAAAGATGTGTTTGCAAAGGAGAATGGCAGCAGAGTAAGAATCTGCTGCCATCTTTCAATTAATGTCATCAGCATACAGGCTGTTTTCGGCCTGCTGGCAAAAGAAATGATTATGAATGAGCTGACACTCGAATGATCTGTTGTTGTGGCTCAGCGTTTAACTATACTATGTTTTACAGCGATTGTTAGAGTCAGGAGACTTTAGCCATTCAGGGTCAGAATAAAACGACCAAATTCAGTCAATATAAAATAACCAAGGAATGGAAAAGAACTGTCTATAACGAACACAGTAGTTCGTTATTCCACGATCCACTTGACAGCCAGGCACCGCCTCCCTGCACCCTCAAAAGCGCTCCGCTGGCGAAAATAAAGCCCCTTGGCAACACCGGAGCACACAAGTGTAGCAGGGAGGCCCCTAGCTTTCAAGTGGCTTTCGCGGCATAAGCTCACTACCTTCGCGTCGTATCTGTTATTACATTGGTTAAAATCATTTGACCCAAATTGGTCATTTTCGCCTGACACTATTTGGCTAAAATCACCTGACCCGAACACGATCCCTACAATCAGTAAAGATGTCGATCGTCAAAATATTTACAGTTAACTAATCGAATTATTTGTCGATGATCTG
>CAMCSA010000074.1 GCA_945877405.1 uncultured Erysipelotrichaceae bacterium
ATTGGTGTATTTGACGAGACAACAGGATGCATTACTGTTATTCCTGCTACAAATGAATAAAAGTTAAAACATGGTTTTCTTCCCATCCTTAATATGGGGGAGGTACATATTCTTCTTAAAACAACCTGATCATTCAGGTTGTTTTCAGTTATTTCCATGGCATAATTAGATATGGTGGTTGATATGAACAGTAACAGAAAAGCTGTATTTCTGGATATGGATGGTACATTGTTTTCTCATACAACTGGCAGTATTCCAGAGAGTGCATTGTATGCTGTTAAGAAGGCAAGAGATAACGGTATCCTGTTATTTGGATGTACAGGAAGAAATACACAGGAACTGGAAGGGTTAGGCATTGATTTGGATCTGATGGATGGCTGGATTACACTTAATGGTGCTTATTGCTTTAATGAACAGGGAATCATTCATTCTGATCCGATCTGGAAAGAGGATATGGAACGGATTGTGGCAGAAGTAAAGAAAGATCCATTTCCAATACTGTTTTCCGCAAAAGACAGGATGTTCATCAACATGTATGATGCACATGTTGAAAAGGAAATGGAAAAGATCCATTCTGCTTATCCACCAATCTGTTCGATTGATGATGCACTTGCAGAACCAATCTATCAGATGTGCCCTTATGTAGATGAAAACAGATGGAAGGCATTACTGAAACACCTTCATGTACAGGCAGTTCAATGGACATATCTAGTATGGGATGTCAATTCTGAAACCTGCACAAAAGCCAATGGAATTCAAGCTGTCTGTGATTACTATGGAATCAGAAAAGAGAATACCTATGGCTTTGGAGATGCCCATAATGATATTCCGATGATGCATGCTACAGGTATTGGTGTATGTATGGGAAATGGTGCTGACGAAACAAAACAGGCAGCAGATTATATTACTGGTCATATTGATGAGAATGGTCTGTACGATGCATTTGTTTATTTTGGATTAACAGGAGAAGAAAAGATATGAGACAGGGAGAACTTCATCTTCAGCTTGAAATACTGGCAAAGGAATTCCGTGAAAACCCAAGTGATGAAACAGGGGATCGGATTCTTGTTGCAATGGCGAAGATCATACGTGATAATGAAAAGATATTGATTGATGGTATTCCTTCCCCAGTCAATCCGACAATCATTGTGCCATCTGGATATTATGCAAAAGATGGGAAATTCTATTTCCATATCTTTTCCTCAAGGCAGAGTTTTGATGCATCTTCTGCATCCAATCCGATGCTGACACATATGGAAGGACTGATGAAACTGATGGAAGATAATCCACAGGTTGGAGGGTTTTCCTTAAATCAGAAGGCAGGCAGTGGAACAATACTGTTAACACGTGAAGATCTCATGGAGGCATTAAAACATGAATGAAGTTAAGGTAAAACCAAGAGTTAAACCAGTTGTGATTACAGGTCTCATTCTTGTTGTGATGATTGGTGTATGTGCATATCTATTAACAAACAGTGAAGTTGAAGGTACATCCATCCTTGGTGGGCTTGTTGGTATGTTTGCTTTTTTACTCATCTGTGTAGTTGGTGGTTATGTGCGCAGTGAGATTGTACTCAATGATCAGGGAATCCGTACAGTTACTGCCTTATTTGCACGCCCTGTATTATACAGATGGAAGGCTGTGGATCGTGTATTACACGAAGGAAACAACTATGTTCTTTATTCCACACAGAATAAATGGATTGGTGCCATTGATGTCAGAAACCCAAAAGCAGAAGCTGCTTTGGATATGCTGACAAAGCATAAGATCAGAATGAAAGAAATCAGATCTGATCAATGATTTCAATCTGATTGAAAACTGTTACATGATCAGTTGGATTATTTCCTTATTTTCACAGAATGTGTGATAAAAACAGGATTTCCTGCATGGATTTGTATGGCAGGAGAACCTGTTTTTCTGTTACGATACTGATAGAAATAAGAGGGATCTTTTATGTCAGAAATTAAAATTAATCAGTCAAGTGCGATTCATGAATGCAGAAGGAATTACAGACTTGGAAGCTGGATATATGCAGTACTTGGTTTATGGATGCTTCTGATGGGATTTACAGTATTCCCTGAAACAAGACCGTTTACAGGCATAGCAGCTGCTGTCCTTGGATTCCTTTCTGTTCGCAGTGCCCGTCTTGGTAAAGTCAATGCTGCAAAATATATTGGTGCAGCACTGGTCCTGCTTGGCATTATGGAATGGATGACATGCTTCATGTTGTAAGTCATTGAGATGTGCCTGAGTGTACATCTTTTTTTGTATGGAAAAGGGCATGCTTGTGACATGCCCTTAGATGGTACTCAACGGATCAGAATATCTTCTGTATCGTGAATTGGGACAGAGATGATCTGATTTCCATTCAGATCATAGTTATGCATGTTGACACCATTTATTCGATGGTTGTTGTAAGTGGTGTAGTACAGGATGCCTGTATCGGTATCCATGCAGTCAGAATATTCTGTGATTTCATAGTGGTCCGGGCTGACTTCACAACATCCATCCTGCTGTTCTACGCTGTGGAGAATATGGAAGAATGCAGTGATTTCAGATGTCTTCTCTGTCATTCTTGTATTCAGCTTTGTAAATGCACACTTGACAAAGCGGGAAGCGGATGAAAGATCACCTGGTAATCCAAGTCCTCCCATACCACGGGAATACATCTGCAGTGGGATGGTGGAAGTAAAGGTGTTTACCGGATCTTTTGCAGAAATGTGCATGTAGTTATTCAGCAGGAACATCTGTGTTTCAAGTGGTGGATTGTTTGTTAATACACCAAGAGGATGATCATGGATGTGTAATCCATCCGCCATGGATTCAATCACAACGCAGTCACTTTGATCAGCGATGATCCAGTGCAGCTGTGCTTTTGGAAGAGATGGAGAGAATTCCTCATCACTGATGTTCAGTGTTTTCAGTAATGTGCGTACTTCCTTCATATCTGCACATGTGGATAATACATACGGAATCAGTTCAAACTGAGCAATGTTTGTCTTTCCTTCCTTATATGGATGATAGATGGCATTGCCGACGAAGTTGAGCCCTGCCATCGCAAGACCTTGATCATTCATCGCATCAAAGTAGTGTGTGAATCCACCCTGTTCAATACCCATGCCGATGATGGCGTGGTGTGATAATGGACATTCGGCATGATTGAAGTGATATGGGAAAGAAGATGGTGTAATCAGTACCTTCTGTCCATAGTCGATATCAAAGTCCAGATTTCTTCCAAGAAGAAAATGGTCATGATGAAGTGTAATTGCTGTACACATGGTATTAACCTCCTTAAAAGAAGGAGGGAAGGAAGATGACAGAACGAGAAGAGAAGTATTCCCTTCTTCAACTGTATTATACATCACAACAGGTGTTTCCTGTTGTGGGACGATCATCAGGAATGCTTTGTACAAATACGGCAATAATGGTAAACTATAAAAGTAAAAAAATAAAGGAGACTATAATCATGGCAGAACAGATTGAATTCAAGTTTGATACACAGCTTCTGATCGATGGTGAAAACCTCGATGAAGATGAAATTGACAGCTACATCCGTGAACATTTTGAAGGTGACAGCCTTCTTGCGGTTGGTGATGATACACTCATCAAGATTCATTTCCATACAAACAGACCTTGGGAAATCCTGGAATATGCACAGTCCATCGGTGACATCTATGATGTTGTCGTTGAAAACATGCAGAGACAGGCAGACGGCCTGAAGGGTTAATTTCCATGAGTGCCTGGCCGTTTGCATGCCTGATTCTGGCATGTATGTTTGCGGTACTGTGGTATTTCTTTTCGCTACTTAAGGGAAAGGCAGCGATTTTTATCTCCGGCTTCAATTCCTTTTCCAAAGAAAAAAGAGAGCAGTATGATACGGACAGAATGGTCAAAGAGCAGGCGGATTCCTTTGCCTTATGGACGGTTGTTCTGTTTGCCGGCTTCATTCTAGGCCTTACAGTACATGCCTTCTGCAGTGCATTTCTGTTTGTAACGTGGGTTCTTCTTTTCTTTAAGGATGTGCATCTGGATGCAGATGAAGCCTTTGAAAAATACAGACGGGAGGATAAACAGTAATGAAAACAATTGCGATCATCGGAGCAGGACCTGCCAGCTACACACTGGCAAATGAGCTTGTCAAAGATGGCAACTGGCAGATTGAAATTTTTGATCAGGAAAGTGAAATCGGTGGTGCCATTCATACAGGTATTCCGGATTTCCGTATGCCAAAGGCATTTTTGAAAAAGACATATGACAGCCTGGTGGAAGCAGGTGTTATCTTCCATTTCAATACAAAAGTAGATGCAGAAAAGTTCAATGATCTGCGTAACCGTTTTGATGAAGTGGTCGTTGCGATTGGTGCCCAGGTTGAAAATACGTTCGGATTTGAAACAGGCAATGGTATTGTTGCCGGATTAACACTGTTATATGATCTGAATATCAGAAAAAAACAGGATGATTACAGCATGTACCACAATGCCGTTGTATGGGGTGGAGGCAATGTTGCGATGGACTGCGCAAGAAGTCTCAAGCGCATTGTTGACAATGTAACAATTGTTTACCGCAGATCCTTAAAGGAAATGCCAGCCAACCCGGCTGAAATCAAAGCTGCTGAAAAGGAAGGTGTCAAGGTTGCATTCTTAACAAACATCAAGGATATCAACCGTGATGAAAACGGTAAGGTATGCAGCATTTCTGCAGTACAGATGGAACTTGGTGAAATGGATGAATCCGGCAGAGCTTCCTGCCATGAAAAGGTTGGATCTGACTTTGTAATGGAAACAGATCTTGTCGCAATGGCAATTGGCCAGAAGGTCGATTTTTCTGTACTTGACTCGCAGTTAAGAAAAACAGAAAATCATGGATCAACACTGGAACATGTATGGATTGTCGGTGATGCATGGCTTGGACCATCTACAATTTCTGC
>CAMCSA010000075.1 GCA_945877405.1 uncultured Erysipelotrichaceae bacterium
CAGATGAATCAGCAGGATTCCTTGGCACATTCTTCATTGAATCCATCTTCAGCTTAATGGTATCCGTAACGTACAGGTCAAGCAAAAACTGACAGAAACCTGTCAGTCATGGTAAAGAATAATGTTTTTTTCTTCTCTGGTACGATTCATGTCGATGACACGCTGGTTTTCACTCCCTCTGAAATACAGCGCAAGATTCTTCTTTTCTTCCACAAACGGTCCATCCACAAGTACATCGATATATGACAGCATTTCATATGTCACATCTGTATGTTTTCTCTGCCCTTCCAATAGATCCCGATCCAGAACAAAACCTGTATAGGACCAGATATCCTTATGTGGCAGTTCCTTTCTGACTCTGCGTAACAGATGGATCAGTTCCTTCTGGTTTTCCGGTTCAAACGGTTCTCCACCCAGCAGTGTTAATCCTTGAATATTCTCATCTTTCAGACACTCGATGATGTAGTCTTCCGTTTCCTTTGTATATGGCTGTCCAAAGTGGAAATCCCATGTTTCCTTTTGAAAGCATCCCTTGCAGGCATTGGTACAGCCGGATACAAACAGTGTAACGCGGCATCCTTCGCCATCGGCAATATCATACATTTTTATATTTCCATAATACATGTCAGTTACCTCGTACAACTATAGTATCATGATTTCCATCTGTTCAGTGAACGGATCATCCTTTATTCTGTAATCAGGAAGAGGGAACCAATATGACACTGACAAAAAACATGGTTTATTCATCTATTCTGATTGTAAGTCTGATCACTTTCATCCTGCAGATCTTTTCACTCTCATATCCTGATGGTACAGCAGAATTCTGCTTTGTACTGCCTGTATTCTGGGTATGATCATTTCTTCAATCCATCTATGTCGTTACAGCACCCTTTTCAGAAAAGCTCTGAACATACTTCTGGAAACACTTTAATTACAGATTGACTGAATGGAAAAATGTACAGATCCTTTGTATCACTTACATGGCACATGGATCTGTTTTATTTCTGTCGGATGATTTCTTTGAAGATGAACCGATGCTGATCATATTCATATACAAAGATACAACAGTTTCCAAAACCTTTTTTCAGCTCATCGGAAGGATCGGTAATAGCCCGCATGAAGTTGTAACATGCTCCGGCATGTGACACTGCAAGAACTGTTTCATGATCTTCTTTTTCCATGATTTCCGTCAATGTGGTGAGCATTCTGTCTTTTGTTGTGTTGGATGATTCACCACCATACTGAAGATAGAATGTTTCACAGTCTTTTGGTGTCAGATGACGATTGATGATGTCACTTTCGCCTTCCAGCACTCCATAATTGTTTTCTTTGAGTCCCTTCAGTCTTGTATATGGAAGATCTGTAATCAGCTCCAGCGTATCACTGGCTCTTTCACTTGAAGAACAATAAGCATGATCAAATACAATACCATTCTTTTTAAAGTATTCTTTTGCTTTTAGGGCTTGCTGTTTGCCATTTTCTGTTAATGGGGAATCACACCATCCCTGAATTTTATGCTGGACATTGAAGAGTGTTTCTCCATGTCTCATAAGATACAGTTTTTTCATGTTATCTTTTCCCTTTATTCGATAAAGGAACGGTCTGACCGTTCCTTTTGCTTCATCAAAGAGGCATTGCTTCTCCTGGATACAGTACACAGATACGATCCGGATTGACAACTCTTTCGTACAGGCTGTCCGGATTGCCGTTGAATGGTGCCATTGTCGGAGCATCCACGATACCCCAATGAATGCAGACAAGTTTTGCATCCGGATATGCATTGGCAAGACGGATTGCACCATCGAGTGTGATATGCCAGTCATTATCTGAGAAATCAAACAGAATCACATCAGGAGAAGGCATATGCAGATGACTTTCGAGAAGTCTGGAGTCCCCTGGCAGCCAGATCGTTCCATCCGGTGTATCAAACCAGAAACCGCAGTAGTCTTCTTCTTTCCATTCACGGTAGCTGTACTTGGAAGATCCGTTCTGCCAGTTATGCTTTGCAGGTGTGAGTGTCACTCTGACCTGATTGACATCAAAGGATTCATTGATATCATGGCCAATACCTGGTACATCGATTTCTCTCATCTATTCTGCTACAAACTGTGTGCTGTGATATGCATGACATACATCCTTGAGCTTCTGACATGTTTCACGGCTGAAGTGATCATTATCGATATGAGTGACAAGGTATGCATCCAGATCTTTGACTTTATCAGTTGTCAGAGGAATATCAAATAACAGAGGCATATCAAATCCACACAGAAGCGGATCGATCAGAATGGTTGTACCCTGCGCATTGATCAGAATTCCGGCATTGCCAAGCCATGTTACGGTAGTATGATCCTGTGGAGCAAATGCTTCTTCATTTACCGGTATAATACGGGCAGGCATTGCCTGATTCTTATCATTGATCGCATACTTTTTCATTTCTGTTCTCCTTTGTTTACCTTTTCATATTCTTCGTCACTGACAGGCTCACACCATATATTGGAACCATTAACGCCAGGCACTTCAATTGCCAGATGTGAGAACCATTCATCACTCGCTGCACCATGCCAATGTTTTACACCAGATGGAATATTGACCACATCGCCCGGTTTCATTTCAATGGCATCCTTGCCCTCTTCCTGATAATAACCTCTTCCAGCCACGCAGATCAGAATCTGTCCACCGCCCTGATCCGCCTTGTGAATATGCCAGTTGTTTCTGCATCCTGGTTCAAATGTCACATTGAATATTGTGACCAGCTCTTTGGAAATAACAGACAGATAACTCTGTCCAATGAAATACTGCGCAAAAGCATCATTTGGTTCACCGATCTCAAATACCATTTCCTTTGCATGTGCTCTTTTACCTGCATCTTCATATGGCAGATCCTTTTCGTTTACCTGCCAGATTTCTTTTGCCATATTGAATGCTGCCCAACCTTTTGGCCAGCCTGCATAAAATGCAACATGTGTGATGATTGCAGCAATCTCCTTCTGAGAGACGCCGTGATTTTTTGCGTTAAGCAGATGGAACTTCAAAGATGAATCCGTAATACCGGATGATATTAATGCAACAACTGTAATGATGCTTCTTGTTTTCACATCGATATCCTGATTGTTCCAGTTTTCACCGAACAGAATATCATCATTGTAGTGGGCAAATTCTGTTGCGAATTCTGCCAGTGCTTCTCTTCCTGCTGTCTGTACGATTTTTTTCATTTTATTTACCTTCCTTACATGTATTTTTTACCCATTGTATGATTTCCTGCTTTGTCACATGATTGAATATTCTGCCCTCTGCAATCACAGCATCCGGTGCAGAAGGCTGCAGCTGTCTGACCGTGTTTCCAAAACCGCTGCCTCCGGAAGTCGCAAACAGGATAATTTTCTTTCCTGAAAAGTCATGAGATTCCAGAAATGTATTGATGATGGTCGGAGCCACATACCACCAGATCGGAAAGCCAAGATAAATCACATCATAGTTTTCCAGAGACAGTTCCTGATCCTTGATCTGCGGTCTGGACTTTGAATCTTTCATTTCCAAACTGCTTCTGCTGTTGCGATCCATCCAGTCAAGATCTGCCTTTGTATATGGCTGTTTTGGGATAATCTGAAAAAGATCCGCCTCTGCTGCTTTAGCAATAATCTGTGCAATATTTAAGGTTGTTCCGGTTGCGCTGAAGCATGCCACTAAGGTTCCTGTCATACGTATTCCCCCTTTAAACAAGTGTGCTTTACATGGGGTATCATGCTTTGCACACTTATTGTATTCCGATCAATATCATTATATCCAATACTTATAATAAATAGTATTCTATGCCTTAAAGGCATTGATCTCTTCAATGAATTTTGTGATAGCGGGAGAATATGGAATGTTTCTTCGCCATGCGATCAGCGTATCTGATGTGATTTCCGGTTCCAGCTTTTTTTTGACGAGCATGTCCTGATTCCAGTATTTTGCTGCTCCTTCAATGGAAATCACATAACCAAGTCCATGCATTGCCATGACACATGCGTTTGTCGCCAGGTTTGAAAAAAATGAGACATTCAGATGATTGAAGTCCTTGCCAAACCAGTTAGCCAGTTCACTTCTGACATTCATTCTTTTTGGAAGAATCAAGGGTTTATCAATCAGATCCTGTTTTGTGATGAAATCCTTCTGTGCCAATGGATCATCAGCCCTCATTCTGACAATCCAGTGTTCGCTTTTATGAATTCTGACATAATCGAGCCCTTCTGTATTGAACGGTTCCATAAACAGTGCGATATCCACAAGTCCCTGGTTCATCATTTCATATACCGCATCTGCTGTTGCGGTATGCAGATTGATCTGTACCATCGGATATTTCCTTAAAAAGCTGTCGCATATGCTTGCCAGTGTATCCACAGCCTCAAACTCCCCGCATCCGATTGTAATGGTACCTTCGACTGGTCCATCTTTCATCTTCAGCTCTTCCATCGTTTTTTCTTCGAGTTCAAGAATCTCTACAGCTCTTCGTTTAAGAAGCAGTCCGGCTTCTGTCAATGTTATGGTGCGTCCACCTCTTACAAAAAGATCTGTTCCGATCTCTTCTTCCAATGCAGCCAGCTGTCTTGATAAAGTTGGCTGGGTAATATTCAGCTGCTCTGCAGCCTTTGTAAAACTCTGTTCTTTTGCAACAGTCAGAAAATATCGAAGTACTCTGATCTCCATTCCATTCACCTCAGAACAATCATACCATTATAAAAACGAAACTGAATCATACTTCTGTTCAGTTTTGTCTTTGACATTTATTCGCATGCATCCTGACGCTGTTTTGCCAGCTTCAGTCCCTTTTCGATAAATCCATGATCAAATGTTCTTCGGATCATCCAGGCATAGCGGTTTTCCGCATCAGTGAACTTAGCTGTTTCAAAATCAAGGACATCCTG
>CAMCSA010000076.1 GCA_945877405.1 uncultured Erysipelotrichaceae bacterium
TTCTGACAGCCCATCTTGTTCTTGTTACAAAGTACAGAAAACCCGTACTACAGGGAAAAGTCAAAGATTATGTGTATGCATTGATCAGAGAAACAATGGAATCCGAAAACATCATCATCAGAGAAATGAATGGAGAATCAGATCATATCCATATTCTGTTTGATTATGCACCGGATGTCAGACTCAGTGAACTGATTAACAAAATCAAATCCAGAACAGCAAGACTTGTGAGAAGAGATTATCCAGTAGAGGTCGGTGAATACTATTGGAAACCATTATTCTGGACAAACAGCTATTATCTTGGATCGGTCGGGAGTAATACAACAGAGATTGTAAAAGAGTACATCCAAAACCAATGACGCTGAATTCACCACCGCCCTATGAGGACGGCGTACTCTTCTTATTGCTTATAGAAAAGACATTCCGCAGGGAATGTCCTGATTAGTAACCGATCGACTTATCAACAATGTGTTCCAGTGATTCGTGATTGAGGTAATGTTCAAGGTTTGTGGAGAAGATGTCTACAACTTTATCATAGGTGACTTCTGCATTGAAACGTCCGGATATATGTGGTGTGATGTAAACATTCGGGCATGTCCATAATGGATTATTCTTTGGTAATGGTTCATGTTCTGTCACATCCAGGCATGCAGCTTTGAGATGCCCTTCCTTCATGATTCTGACAAGATCAGTGGAAACAATGGCAGAACCTCGGCCGACATTGATGATCACAGCATCCTTCTTCATCTTTGAAAGACGTTCATAATCAAACATGCCGATGGTTTCCTTTGTCTGAGGTAATGATAATGCAACAACATCACATACAGGAAGGATGTCATCCATGTTTTCCATGGTATACATGGCTTCAATATAGTCAGGCACATCATGTACACTTCTTCTGACACCATATACAGTGCATCCAAGCAGATGCATTTTCTGGGCAAAAGAGGAGCCGATATCTCCCATACCAACACATAGCACCTTGAGGTTTCTCATCACAGGTACAGAACCCAGGTTTTCCCAGGAACGTTCTTTCTGCCTGTTGTGATAATTGTACAGATTTTTTTCCACTGCCAGTACACATCCAAGCATATGTTCACTAATGGCTTCCCCATAGGCACCAGAACAGTTGGTTAATGTAATATCATCGCGAAGAATTTTATAGGAGTCTGCACCGGCGGAATCCAGCTGTACCCAGCGAATGGAATCAATGGTGTTGATCAGCTGTGGATTCAGATTGCCGAAAATGATTTCTGCGCCCTGAAGAATCTCAGGTGTGACTTCCTTCTTTTCAATAAATGTTATTTCCACACCATTCTTTTCAAGAAGGTGTTTTCTGTCATCTGTAACTGGTGTAACACATACTGCTTTCATATGAATAAACCTCCATAACGGCATTATTCTACCATGTTTTGTATGATTATACAGATCGGGATAATTGCACGTGTATGGTTTTAGTCTTTCGACTATAATATAGATACAGGAGATGATAGTTATGTTGAAACAGTTAAAATGGAGTCAGATTCTGATGTCGGTATGTTATATCATTCTTGGTATCCTTCTGATCATATTCCCGGATATCAGTGGTAAGGTTATATCCTATGTACTTGGTGGAAGTGCCGTTGTGTATGGCATCGTAAATCTGACAATCTACTTCCTTCTCAATGTCAAAGACTCTCTTTACCGCAATGAATTCATCATTGGTATTGCATCGATTGTCTTTGGTTTATTGATCATTCTCAAATCAGATATCATTGTCAGCCTTGTACCTTTACTGCTTGGTCTGATCATTATGATCAGTGGTTTTATCAACCTGCAGAAAGGTGTTGTGGCATATCGAATCGGTTATAACCGCAGTATGGTATATGTGCTGATCTCGGCAATCTCAATTGTGTTCGGTATCGCCATCATGTTCTTCCTTTCCGGTAAAACCGCAACGGATGTACTGTTTATGGTCATTGGTGCAGGTCTTGTCTACTCGGGTGGCTCAGATCTGATCGCAACACTTGTACTTGCAAACAAGATGAATGCATTTATCAAGGCATTTGAACAGAGTGGACCGACCGTCATTGATGTAGCAAGTGAAGAACACGAAGATACTACGGAAGAATAAATCTCTTACAGAAAGCACGGAATGTGCTTTTTGTATTGGTCGCAGGACTTGAAAACCTTTTGAAAAACCTTATCATTATCTGTGGAGGAAATCATAATGTTCAATGACTGGTTTTCAATTGGTCCTTTGACAGTGCATGGTTATGGAGTCATGATTGCGGTGGGAATACTTGCTGCAGTTGGCATGGCGGAAAAACTTGCAAAGGAATATGACCTGGACTATAAAAACATTGATGCATTTGCATTGTTTGTTGTGGTACTTGGTTATGTCGGGGCCAAAGCTTTATATGTGCTGACAAATCTGGATACATTCATGGTCAGCCCTGCTTCCGTTCTTGGCAGTGGAGGCTGGGTTGTATATGGCGGTATTATCGGAGGGCTGTTGGCGGCAATTGTCTGGTGTAAGTGGAAAAAATGGGATTTTCGAAAGTACTTCCCGATTCTGATTACTGTTGTTCCACTGGCACAGGCGTTTGGCAGAATCGGGTGTTTTATGGCAGGCTGTTGTGCAGGGATGAAAACAGATGCATGGTTTGGTGTATCCTTTCCATCTGACTCACTGTGCTGGACAACTGATCCTGTGATTCCAACCCAACTGATCTCAGCGGCAGGTGATTTTGCGATCTTTGCTTTTCTGTACTGGAATCTGAAACATGGAAAACATAAAGAAGATAACGGCGCATGGTATCTGATTCTTTACAGCCTGGGCAGATTTATGATTGAATTTCTGCGTGGAGATATGATTCGTGGAGAAGTTGGTCCATTTTCTACTTCACAGTTCATATCCATATTCATATTCCTGATCGGCGCATGGCTGATCCGTAACAGACAACAGAAAGAGGAAAAGGGGAAAGAAGTATGAAAATCGGTATTGCGAATGACCACTCTGCAGTGGACATGAAGAATGAAATCGTGGCTTATCTGGAAAGCCAGGGTTATGAAGTCGTGAACTATGGCACAGACACAAATGCATCCTGTGATTATCCTGCCTATGGCGAAAAAGTTGCCAATGCAGTAGCAAGCGGTGAAGTGGATCGTGGTATTGCGATCTGTGGAACTGGTGTTGGTATTGGTCTTGCCTGCAACAAGGTGCGTGGTATCAGAGCATGCACATGTTCTGAACCTTACAGTGCAGAATACAGCAGACGTCATAACAACGCCAATATCATCACATTTGGTGCACGTGTCATCGGTATCGAAACAGCAAAGCAGATTGTGGATGTCTTCATGAAGACAGAATTTGAAGGTGGAAGACACGAAAGACGTGTTGACCAGTTAATGGATATCGAAGCAAGAAACTGCGCAAAGTAAGAAGTGAGTCCTGATCTCAAGTCAGGGCTTTTCATATGTAGAAATGACACAACTGGCTGAGAAATGATGGTATTGATGGTAAGGTGCGTGATGTAAAATTCTGACTGTAGAAAAAGGAGTAACAGAATGGAAGCAGTATTGGATTTCGTTATGGCGGCATTACCATGGCTGACAATGGGACTGATGCTGGCAATCTTTGCGGCCAGAGAAAACAGCAGAAAAAACAATCCTGAAAAAGAAGATAACTATGGCAGTGAAGGAATGGCACTGGGCATGTGCTTTGGTACAGCAATCGCCAGTGCGATGAAGCAGGATATCGGACTAGGTATTTCGATTGGCATGCTTATGGGGCTGGCTGTGGGAACATCCATGAAGAAGAAATAACTGTTCTTGAACATCCTACGGGATGTTTTCATTTTGTGGAACAGAATCATGCTTGACTTCAAGTTGACTTTACCTTTTACAATGCTTTCCACTTGGGAGGTAAGGCTATGGAAAAGAAAGAAACACTAACAAAAACAATGCTTGGCATGTTTATTGTGATGAACTTCATTCTGAATATGTCAGCATCGTTATTCAATGGAATTCTGGATCAGGTTGCAGTGGAAATGAATGTTCCTGTTACAGTAACAGGACAGTTATCTTCCATGTATCAGTTTGGCGCAGGAATCGGTGTTCCGTTATTTCTGATTTTTGCGGGTAGATTCAAAAGAGAAAATCTGCTGAAAGCCATGCTTGGGCTCAATGCAGTGATTTCTTTTGTGATGTGTCTGGTCTATCAGTTTGAAGCGATGCTTGTGGTACGTTTTCTGATGGGATTTGCAGGAACATGTTACAGTGTACTTGCGACTGCGACCGTATCTGCGAAAGCACCATCTGGAGAAATCGGTAGATATCTTTCTTTGCTGATTGGAGGAAGTGCAGTTGCTAATATCATTGGTGTACCTTCAATTCGTATGCTTTCATCTTTTTTGGGGTGGCGGCAGATCATGATGGGACTTGTAACTTTGATGGTTTTGGTTCTGATGTATTTCACCGCAGCTTTGAAAGCTGAAGAAAACAGTGGAACACAGCTGAAGCTGAAACAGGAGCTGGCATTTTTGAAAGAACGCGAAGTTCAGATGGTATTGCTTTGCTCATTGACTGTATTTTTTGGTTATGGCATGCAGGTGTATCTGACACCATATATCAGTCAGCTGTTCCCGTCGTATACAGGTATGATCAGTATGATTCTTGTCTTTACCGGAATTGCATCTTTTCTTGGTAACATGCTTGGTGGAACTGTATGTGATC
>CAMCSA010000077.1 GCA_945877405.1 uncultured Erysipelotrichaceae bacterium
CTGCTGGAAGCACTGGGGATGAAAAGGGTGCAGCACCTGCATGCCAATGTGTATTTCATTAAAGATGAGAGTGGAAATCCGATCTGGAAGGATACATATATCTACAAGTTGCAGAAGCAGTAAAAAAACACAGGTGTTCCTGGATGAAGGGATACCTGTGTTTGTGTATTACAGTTCGATTTTTTTATACTGTTCCCAAGGCAGATCCTTTTTGCCAAAGTGACCATAGTTCACAGTCTTTCGATAAATCGGGCGCAGCAGATCAAGTTCATGGATGATATTTGTAACAGAGAAATCGAAGTTTTTCAGTACGATTTCCTGCAGCTGTTCGTCTGAATACTGGGAAGTGCCAAAGGACTGTACATAGACAGAGATCGGCTGCTGTACACCAATCGCATAGGACAGTTCAATCTGACACTTATGAGCAAGTCCGTTTGCGACAAGGTTACGGCACACATAACGTGCGTAGTAGGCAGCAGAGCGGTCCACCTTAGTCGGGTCTTTGGAAGAGAAGCATCCGCCACCAATCGGTGCATATCCACCATATGTATCGACGACGATCTTTCTTCCTGTTGTTCCAGAGTCACCCCAGGAACCACCCAGTACAAAGGATCCGGATGGATTGATCAGATACTTTGTATTTTCATCCAGCAGGGATGCATCTACAACCGGAGCGATGACTTCCTTCATGATAATATCACGGATCATATCCTGTGTTGCTTCTGCGCTGTGCTGGGTGGAAACAACAATGGTATCTACTCTTGTCAGCACACCATCATTATATTCCGCTGTTACCTGTGTTTTTCCATCCGGTTTCAGCCATGGTGTACGTCTGCGCACTTCTTCCAGCTTTTTGGCAAGCCTGTGTGCTGTCATGATAGCATAAGGCATCAGTTCATCAGTTTCATCACTGGCATAACCGAACATGATACCCTGGTCTCCTGCTGAGATGACATCATGTGCGACAGCACTGTTGATTTCAGAAGACTGCGCATTGACCTTTGTCAGAACATGATATTCTTCTTCGTAGCCGATTTCCTTTAATACGGATAAAGCAATTGCTTCATAATCAATATCTGCCTTTGTATTTGCTTCACCATATACAAGGATCAGATCATCCTTGATTGTTGCTTCAACAGCCATATGAGAATGTGGATCCTGTGCAAGTGCTGCATCCAGGATAGAATCTGCGATCAGATCGCAGATCTTGTCAGGATGTCCGCTTGTAACGGACTCGGATGTAAAATAGATTTTAGCCATAATAAAAACTCTTCCTTTCATCTGTCTTAACCAGCATCTTCAGAAAGAGTTGATTTCTGATCTCTTTCCTAATCGATGTCAGCTGTACCACCTTATATATCTTTTTCATATACAGGTTGGTATGGGGGTCATCGAGCTGACTCTCTTCCCTCATTCTTGATTAAAGACGTGTACTATTAAACACTGTACACCGTATAAAGTCAACATGAAGTTGTACAAATGGACAAAGTTGTAAGCATAAGACATGGTAGAAGTACTGTTCCTGTAAACGGAACAAACATGTATGCGTTTACATTCTATGAGTAATATAATATAATTAGAATGATTCTAAAGGTGGGTTTTATGAAGACAGTAATCATTGGAGGTGTTGCGGGTGGTGCAGCTGCTGCAACCAGAATCCGCAGACTGAACGAAAAGGCTGAAATCATTCTGATTGAAAGAAGCGGCTATATTTCTTATGCAAACTGTGGGCTGCCATATTATCTTGGTGGTGTTATTGAAAATCGAAGTGATCTTTCCGTGCAGACAGTTGAAGGGATGAAAGAACGTTACCGTATCGATGTCCGTATTCATCAGGAAATGATTCACATCAATCGTGACAGGCACACAGTAACAGTACATGATCTGCTGAATGATACAGAATATGAGGAATCCTATGACAGACTTCTGTTATCAACCGGTGCTCATCCAGTAATACCTGACATGGAAGGCGTGAATCTGCCTGGTGTGTTTACATTACGTACTGTGGAAAACACATTTGCGATTGATGATTATATTGACATTGTCAAGGCGAAAAATGTCGTTGTGATCGGTGGAGGGTTCATAGGACTCGAGATGGCGGAAAACCTGATTCATCGTGGTATGGAAGTGAGTCTTTTACAAAGAGGTACACAGGTAATGAACATCCTGGATGAAGACATGGCTTCTTTTGTTCATACCACATTAAGAGAAAACGGAGTCAATCTCATCCTGAACGCAGATGCACAGAAGATTGAACAGGATGCAGACGGATTGCTTGTGTCCTTAAAAGATGGATGTCGTATCAAAACAGACCTTGTCATCCTTGCGATCGGCGTTATTCCGGAAACATCCGTTGCCAGAGATGCGGGATTGACTGCAGGGATCAAAGGTGCACTTGTTGTGGATGATCAGATGCGCACAAATGATCCGGATATCTTTGCGGTGGGGGATTGCGTTGAAACAGTTCATCTGGTTAACGGGGCAAAAGTGCATATTGCTTTAGCAGGTCCGGCAGTGAAACAGGCAAGAGTCGCTGCTGATGTGATATGTGGAAAAGATACACACTACAAAGGGCAGATCGGATCTTCTGTCATGAAGCTGTTTGATCAGACCGTATCAGCATGCGGTATGTCAGAAAGTCAGGCGAAAAGAAGCGGTATTGCCTGTGACAGTATCGTTCTTACCCCATCTGATCATGCTTCCTATTATCCTGATGCAGCTGTACTGATCATGAAAATCGTTTATGAAAAGGAGACGATGCGCCTGCTTGGTGTGCAGATCATCGGAGAAAAGGGTGTTGAGAAAAGAGTGGATGTTCTGGCATGCGCCATATATAACGGCATGAGCGGGGATGAATTATGGCAGATGGATCTTTGTTATGCACCACCTTACAGCTCTGCCAAAGATCCGGTGAACGTGGCAGGGGCTATCCTGGAAAATATTGCAGAAGGTGTACTGCAGACATTTGACTGGAAACAGCTGGAACTTCTGATGAAAGATCCGGATGCACAGATTGTTGATGTCAGAACGCAATCGGAATATGAAACGATGCATATAAAAGGCATGCATATTCCGCTGGATGAACTGCGGGATAGAATTCACGAAATACCGAAAGGGAAAACAGTTTATGTGGTCTGCCAGAGTGGCCTGCGCAGCTATGTGGCATGCAGAATCCTGCATGCATATGGATATGAATGCAGTAGTCTGTCTGGTGGACTGAGGTTTGCCATGCATGTATTAAATGACGTGCATTACAGCAGGGAAACGCATCCATGTGGAATGGATCGCTGATAGTAAAGGAGCAACATATGAAGTACATTTGCAAAATCTGTGGTTATGTTTACGATGATGCAAAGGAAAAGGTACCGTTTGATCAGCTTCCGGAAGACTGGAAGTGCCCATTATGCGGCGCTATGAAAAAAGACTTTGCACCGGAAAGTGTAACTGCAGACACAACATCATTTCAGGTTGAAACAGACCTGAAACATCTGAATGAAGGACAGCTGGCGATGGTATGTTCCAATCTTGCCAGAGGCTGCGAAAAGCAGTATCTGCTGGAAGAAGCGGAACAGTTCAGAAAAATTGCGGAGGTTTTGACAAAGAAAGTACCACCACAGGATGATGCGGACGTAAAGGCACTTTCAGATCTTCTCAAAAAAGACATTGAGCTGTATCCAGGCGTCAGAAAAACAGCGGATCAGAACAATGACAGAGGAGCCGCACGTATCTGTGTATGGGGAGAAAAGGTGACAAGAATGCTGGACAGCCTTGTGGACAGATATCTGAGCGAAGGTGAAGCAATGCTTGAAAATACGCAGATCTGGGTATGTACAACATGCGGATTTGTATATGTTGGAGACAGTGCACCTGAGCTTTGTCCGGTATGTAAAGTGCCATCATGGAAGTTTGAGAAAGTGGAGGGCAGATAATATGGAAAAGAAAGCAGAAATGTTTGCATATCGTAATCTGAGACTTTGTACAAAAGACTGCCTGTGTCTTTATGTCTGTCCAACTGGAGCAACCGATACGGAAAACAGTATTATTGATCAGGAAAAATGTATCGGATGTGGAAAGTGTGCTGCAGCATGTCCAAGTGGTGCCATTCATATGGTTCCATATGAATATCCACCACAGCAGCCAAAGACAGATTTGACAAAAGCTGCTTTGAATCAGCTGGCAGATCACAAAGCAATCGGTGAAAACATTGCCCGTACGATAAAAAATACAACAGAGAAAGATGGTCTTTACAGACTGATGGCCGCAGTAGAAAAATCAGAACGACTTGTTGGTGAAGATGTCATGCGTGAAGCAGGTTTCATGTTGCCACAAAGCAAAGACGCACATGAAATGCTGAAGGGACTTGCAGAAAGAACAGATCTGGATGAGGCAACAAGAAAAACTGCTGAAAAGCTGGATACTGTGATTGACTGTAATGAGAAACAGACAGAAACTCCAAACAAAAAATGGAGATGTTCCGTTTGTGGGCATATCCATGAAGGAGAACAGCCACCAAAGATGTG
>CAMCSA010000078.1 GCA_945877405.1 uncultured Erysipelotrichaceae bacterium
ATTAATGGGGATCTGAGTGATAATTCCATGAAACCCCTTACATCTTGAACTCTGTTCTGTTAGAATGTTCTTACATACAGGCGGATAACAATCAGGACTTCTATTTCCGGTATATGATCCGCCAATATTTTTCTGTTTGTCTAAAACACAGAAAAACGGAGGTTTACAACAGATGAGAACAAATGAAGAAATGTTTGCAGAACTGGATGCCTTCATTGAGTCAGTCGGCAGTGATCCGAGTGAAATGATTGCGATTCTGCATACAGCCCAGGGTATTTTCGGTTATCTGCCAATGAAAGTCCAGAAACACATTGCAGATCGTATCGGTGTCAATGTATCTCAGGTATATGGTGTTGTCACTTTCTACTCCTTTTTCACAATGAAGCCAAAAGGAGAAAATGTGATTTCCATCTGCCTTGGTACAGCATGCTTTGTCAAAGGCTCTGACAAACTGCTTGCTGCCTGTGAAAAACATCTTGGTATCCGCAATGGAGAAACCACTGCAGATGGCAGATTCTCCATTACGACACTGCGTTGTGTTGGTGCATGTGCTTTAGCACCGGTTATGCAGATCAACGGTAAAACCTACGGCAACATCACAGAAGATGATGTGCCTGGAATCCTGGATTCCTATATGAACAGGGAGAGTGCAGCAGTATGAGTGAAAAACTGACATCCAGACAGGATCTTCTGGACATGTATGAAAGAGTCAGAGGACTTGTTGATAATAAGATTAATTATGATCCGGATACAAAGAGGATCATTTCCGTATGTTCCTGTACAGGTTGTGCATCCCAGGAATCTTTGGAACTGGTCGCAAAACTGAATGAAATCATTGCCCAAAGAGGTCTGCAGGACAGAATTCATGCAGATATTACCGGATGCTTCGGTTTCTGCGCAAGAGGACCGATTGTCAAGATCTATCCTGATAACATCTTCTATGTACAGGTACATGAAGAACATGCTGAAAGCATCATTGATTCCATTGTCAACAATACGGTAGTAGATGAACTGCTGTATAAGATTACACCAAGAGAACATGCAAAACATCAGAATGATATTCCATTCTATGGAAAACAGCATCGTATTGCTTTACATAAAGCAGGTCTGATCAACCCGGAAAACTTTGCGGAATGCATCGCAACAAGAGGCTACCAGGCTTTGGCCAAGGCTTTATTTGACATGAATCCACTTCAGGTCATTGATGAAGTGACAAAGTCAGGATTGCGTGGAAGAGGCGGTGCAGGCTTCCCAACAGGTAAAAAGTGGTCTTTTGCACGTGCATCCAACTCGGATAAGAAATACATCATCTGTAATGCGGATGAAGGTGATCCAGGTGCATTCATGGACCGTTCGATTCTCGAAGGTGATCCACATTCCGTTCTTGAAGCAATGGCAATTGCAGGTTATGCAATCGGCGCAGATGAAGGTGAAATCTATATTCGTGCAGAGTATCCGTTAGCTATCAAGAGATTACGTATTGCGATCAAAGATGCAGAAGAACATGGATGTCTGGGTGATAACATTCTTGGAACAGATTTCAGCTTCCATATTCATATCAAATATGGTGCAGGTGCATTCGTCTGTGGGGAAGAAACAGCTCTGATTCATTCCATTGAAGGTCATCGTGGGGAACCAACTCTGAAACCACCATTCCCTGCAGTTAAGGGTCTTAATGGCAAACCGACAAATGTCAACAATGTTGAAACATGGGCTAACGTTCCAACCATTATTCTGGATGGTGCAGAAAAGTTTGCTGCAATCGGTACAGAACGTTCCAAGGGAACAAAGGTATTTGCCTTGGCTGGTAAAGTCAACAATGTAGGCCTTGTTGAAGTACCGATGGGTACAACACTCAGAGAAATCATCTATGACATTGGTGGAGGCATCAAAAACGGCAAGAAGTTCAAGGCAGTTCAGACCGGTGGTCCATCTGGTGGATGCTTAACAGAAAAGGATCTGGATACACCGATTGACTATGATAACCTTGTGGAACGAGGTTCCATGATGGGCTCTGGCGGTATGATCGTTCTGGATGAAGATGACTGTGCCGTCAATATTGCCAAGTTCTATCTGGAATTTACAGTAGAAGAATCCTGTGGTAAGTGTACACCATGCCGTATCGGTAATAAGCGTATGCTTGAAATTCTGGAAAGAATTACAGAAGGGGAAGGTACAATGGAAGATCTGGACAGACTGGAACGTCTGGCCGTGACAATCCGCGATGGTGCATTGTGTGCGCTTGGTCAGACAGCACCTAACCCTGTTCTTTCCACACTGAAGAATTTCCGTGATGAATATATTGCCCATGTCGTGGATAAGAAGTGTCCGGCTGGCTCCTGCAAGAAGCTTGTTTCCTTCAGTATCGATCCATCGTTATGCCTTGGCTGTGGCATGTGCGCGAGAAACTGCCCGGTTGAAGCAATCCATAAGACAGACCGCCCAGGCAAGAATCCAAGACTCATGGCATACGAAATTGATGCAGGTACATGTGTCAAGTGCGGTACATGTCTGACTGTATGTCCGGCAAAGCCACAGGCAATCAAGAAGTAAGGAGGAAGGAACATGCTGAAAAATATTGTAATGAATGGAATTGCGATGCAGGAAGACTCCTCATTGACAATTCTTGATGTTGCCCGTAAACACGGTATTGATATCCCGACTCTGTGTTTTCTGAAGAAGGATGACTGTAATTTTACACATCGCCCTGCATCCTGCAGAGTATGTGTCGTTGAAGTAAAAGGAAGAAGAAATCTGGCTCCAGCGTGTGCGACTTACCTGGAAGAAGGAATGGAAATTCTGACGAACTCCTACAAAGTCAGACAGGAAAGAAAGAATATTGTTGAACTGCTGCTTTCCAACCATCCGAATGCATGTCTGACATGCCGTAAGTCCAACTCCTGTGAACTGCAGGCCCTTTCCAGCAAGCTTGGTATTTCCAACCGTCTGGAATTTGCCGGACCATTATCTCAGGAAAACAAGGAATACAGACATGGTTCCATCCTGAGAAATCCTTCCAAGTGCATTCTGTGTAACAGATGTACAGCCATCTGTAAGGAAATCCAGGGAATCGGAGCAATTTCTGCTTCCCAGCGTGGCTTTGCAACGGTCATTTCTGATGGTCACAAATGCGTCAACTGCGGTCAGTGTATCCAGGTATGTCCAACCGGCGCCCTGATGCAGTATGAAGATGCAACTGATATTGAAAAGAAGCTTGCAGATCCGGATACATTCTGTATTGTTCAGACTGCTCCAGCAGTCCGTGTATCCATCGGTGAAGGATTCGGTCTGGAGCCTGGAACAGATGTATCAAAGAAGATGGTTACAGCATTACGTTACATGGGCTTTGACCGTGTATTCGATACAAATTTCGGTGCCGATCTTACTATTATGGAAGAAGCACATGAACTGGTTGAAAGAATTAGACATGGTGGAAAGCTTCCGATGATCACATCCTGCTGCCCAGGTTGGGTCAAATATATTGAAACACAGTATCCGGACATGCTTGATCATCCATCTTCCTGCAAGTCTCCGCAGGAAATGTTCTCTTCCATCTGTCGTACATATTATGCACAGAAGTACAACATTGATCCAAAGAAGATGGTCATTGTATCTTTGATGCCTTGTACTGCAAAGAAAAAGGAAATCACACGAGAGCAGAACATGGTAGATGGTGTTCAGCAGACTGACTTCTCCATGACGGTCAAGGAATTCATCTCCATGGTCAAACGGTATGGTCTTGATATCAGTAATCTGCCGGATGGTGAATTTGATGATCCGATGGGTGAATCCACAGGTGCCGCAGATATCTTTGCCCAGACTGGTGGCGTCATGGAAGCTGCAATCCGTACGGCTGGTGTATGGCTGGATGGAGATGCTCCATGGAATATCAACTGGGAAACAGGCTATGATTCCGGTATCAAGGAATCTACAGTCACAATCGGTGGTATTACACTCAATCTGTGTATTGCATCTGGTCTTGCCAATGCAGGTAAGGTTCTGGAAAGAGTCAGATCCGGTGAAAAGAATTATCACTTCATTGAAATCATGGCATGTCCTGGAGGATGTCTCAATGGTGGTGGTCAGCCGATTGCCAAAGACGGTAAATATGCTGAAACACTGGCAAAGCGCAGAGCAGGTATTCAGGCTGTAGACAAGTCCAAGAGTGCACGTATCTCCTGTGACTCCAAGTCCATCCAGACACTGTATGAAGAGTTCCTTGGAGCTCCTGGCAGTGAACTGGCACATCATCTGCTGCATACATCCTATGCAGACGATTCTGAAACAATCTGAT
>CAMCSA010000079.1 GCA_945877405.1 uncultured Erysipelotrichaceae bacterium
ATGGCATAATCTCTTCCCTTGGACATGAAGTAATTGTTGAGGGAATTGATGTTGGAATGATTACCATCACAGATGACTTCACCATAGACATCTCTTAAACGGAATGCTGCACCGACAAGGCCTGGATCTCTGTGGTGGAATGGGGACATGCCATTGAATACATGAGTCATGGACATTGCACCATGTGCGACTGCCATGACTGCCTGCTGATATGTTGCCCCAGAGTGACCCTGGGAAACAAGTACACCATGGCTTGCACAGTATTCTGTTAATGCAAAGTCTTCGTCATGTTCACACGCCATTGTAATAACCTTGATCAGTCCCTTTGCATCTTCCTGGTACTGCTTGAATTCTTCTACATCAGGTTTCACACAGAACTGTTCCGGCTGAGCTCCCTTGTACTTCTGATCCAGATATGGACCTTCAAAATGGATACCAAGAATTTCTGCACCTTCATATCCTTCTTCCACAACTCGAGCTACATTCTTGACTGCAGCAGAAAGAACTTCATGGCTCTGTGTAATTGTTGTAGGGCAGATACCTGTTACACCTTCAGAAGGGATTTCCTTCATCCAATGACGCAGGCCTTCTGGTGTAGCATCATTTGTGTCCCATGTGTCATATCCATGTGTGTGGATATCAATGAAGCCAGGTACAATACGGTCATTACCGTAATCAACATCAACCGGCTTTGTGCCATAAGGCAGTACATTTGTAATTTTGTCGTTTTCGAATTCGATCTGAGCTTCCAGGAACTGACCTGCAACCCAGACACGCTTACTCTGAATAATCATGATTAACGATTACCTCCATCTCCTATATTGTAGACTTTCAATGTGTAAAAAATCATGACAGATTTGGTGAACAGTTTATACTAATTAACAAACCATTCATTCCTTCTGTCTTTGGGTAAATTCATTATACCGTTTCCGTTCTGTTGTGACCAGCCTGTTGCCCTGCAATTCTCTTCCGAATTATTTATCATCATGTTTGTACAAATTAACAAACCCTCGTCTTGTATTCGTGATTTCTGTATAATATCCATTGAAAGAAGGATTTATTTTTATGGATTTTATGAAAGTCATTGCCGTAGCAGTCGTTGTCGCTCTTGTCATGTTTACGGTCATCAACACACTCAAAACAACAACATACAGAAAGATGGTTTCACTGCTGGAAAACGGCAGTTTTGAAGAGTTCCACAGCAGAATCGATTCACGTTTCATGAAAACACTGTTCCCAAAATCTGCAATTCTGGATCTCAAACTGAATGCAGCCCTTGTTGAACAGAAGAAAAAGGAAGCAACTGTGATCCTTGAGCAGATCTGCGCCATGCCTTTAACAACTCCGCAGAAGGAAAACTACTATATGAAGGCATTCAACTTCTATGTGGGACTAGAAGATGCCAAAAACAGTAAGAAATACCTTTCCCTGATCAATGAATTACCAAATGAAAGAATGAAGTTTGAAGCAAACCGCGTTTATAATATTTTCATTCTCAAAAATGATAAGGATCTCAAGGATCTTCTTGAGGAAGTTGAAAACATGGAAGACAGAGAAAAAGGTGTTAATGAATACCTGATCTCCGTCATCTACAAAAACAAAAAAGACCGCGAAAACCAGAAGAAGTATGCTGAACTCAGTCGGCAGCATTTTGCACTGGTAGATGCGGATACTGCTGAAAAGATTGAAAAGGAACAGAAGAAATGAAATTACTCGCCAGTGATTATGACGGAACATTAAAATATCTTGACCACGTAACGCAACAGGACCTGGATGCCATCCAAAAATGGAAGGACAACGGAAATCTGTTTGTCATGGATACAGGCAGATCCATGGAATCCATTCTGGAAGAAGTCAGGAAATACAGTGTCCCGGCTGATTACTTTATCACCAATAATGGCGGTATGTTATTCGACAAAGATGGAAATGAACTGTTTTCCTCCTATCTGGATCCGTTAATGAGCCATGACATCATGTATATCGCAAAATCCATTCCAGGAGTTGTATCCTATGTTGTCAATGATGGTTTCCACAGACACCGCATCATTGTCAATGATCAGCTGGAAGAAAAAAGATATCCTGGACTGATGCCGGATATCAGTGAACAGGAACTTCTGGAAATGGGTAAATATGCACAGATTGTCATTTCCTATGAAACACAGGAAGAGGCATCTGCGACTGCCCGAAAACTCAATGACCGTTTTTCATCACAGATCAGTGCGTATGCCAACAAATATGTTGTTGATGTTGTCCCAAAAGGAATTTCCAAAGCTCATGGACTTCACTTCCTCAAAGATTACCTGCACATCAAGGAAACAGACATCTATGCCATTGGCGATGCGGAAAACGATATCCCGTTAATGGAATTTGCTGATCAGGGATGCTGTATGACCTCTGGTAAAAAAGAACTTCATGCCCATGCAAAGTATGTGTGTGATAACATCAGTGATTATATTAGTCTGATCATCTGATTCATGACGATCCTACGGGATCGTTTTCATTTGTCTTTTTCGTTCAGACTTTCCTAATTTGCACATCATCTGATACTGTTTTCTGTTCATTTTTAGTCTGATATTTGTATTATTCAGCATCCACATTCTTATTTATTGTTATTCCTTATATAATGTGAATTGTGTTGGGAGGACAAACAATCCATGGAAAATCCATTAAAGAAAATTGTAACTGCCCAGAAAGAAGGCAGAGCCGTAGGTATCTATTCCTGCTGCAGTGCAAACGAATATGTCATCAAAGCTGCACTGTTACGTGGTAAGGAAGATAACTCCTGTGTATTAATTGAAAGTACAGCAAACCAGTGTGACCAGTATGGTGGCTATACAGGCATAAAGCCTGCAGATTTCAAGGCTTTTGTTGAAAAACTTGCAGACGAAATCGGCTTTGACAAGTCCAGACTGTTCCTTGGTGGTGACCATCTTGGCCCATTAACATTTGCTTCCAAGCCAGAGGCAGAAGCCATGAAGGAATCTGAAGAACTGATCCGTTGCTATGTAGCTGCCGGCTTTACAAAGATCCACATCGATACAAGTATGAAGGTAGCTGATGATGATCCGGATACACGTCTGAGCGATGCAACAATCGCAAGAAGAGGTGCGCAGCTGGCTAGAGTTGCAGAAGACACATATGCTGAGCTTCTTAAGACAAACCCAAATGCTGTTGAACCTGTTTACATCGTCGGTAGTGAAGTTCCGATTCCTGGCGGTCAGCAGGGTGGCGCTGCAGCTGATTGCGTACAGGTTACAAAACCAGAAGATTTCAAGGCTACATTGAATACATTTGAAGAAGCATTCAAATCCAATGGTCTTGATCATGCATGGAGCAATGTCATCGGTATCGTTGTTCAGCCAGGCGTTGAAGAAAAGGATGCAGGATGCACAGAATATGACCGTGCAAAGGCTGTTGAATTATGCGCAGCAATCAAAGACTATGACAATATCGTATTTGAAGGTCATTCTACAGACTATCAGACAAAGATCAAGCTGAGAGAACTGGTTGAAGATGGCGTTGCGATTCTGAAAGTCGGCCCTGGCCTGACATTTGCCATGAGAGAAGCTCTGTTTGCTCTGGCATATGCAGAAAAGGAACTGTATGGTGATGAAGGAAGCCACTTCATGGAAGTACTCGACAAGGCAATGCTTGCTCAGCCTAAGTACTGGCAGAAACACTACGTTGGTACAGACAAGGAAATTGCACTGAAGAGAAAGTATTCCTTCTCTGACAGATGCCGTTACTACATGCCTGAAAAGGAAGTATCCGAAGCTCGTGAAGCAATGATCAATAACCTCAAAGGCGGTGTCCCACTGAATCTGTTAAGTCAGTTCATGCCTCGTCAGTATACAAAGGTCAGAGAAGGCGTTATTGCCAATGATCCTGAAGTACTGATCGTTGACCATATCTGCGATACAATCAACGAATATCTCTACGCTACTCATCA
>CAMCSA010000080.1 GCA_945877405.1 uncultured Erysipelotrichaceae bacterium
GTAAGAATTATTGAAATCAAGCAAAGCGTATTTGCGGATAACGACAGACAGGCAGATCAGCTGCGCGCAGAGCTGAAAGAAAAAGGAGTGTTTCTTCTGAATCTGATGTCTTCTCCTGGAGCTGGTAAGACAACAGCACTGACACGTACCATTGAGGCATTGAAGGACAGTCTGCGTATTGGTGTCATGGAAGCGGATATCGATTCAGATGTGGATGCAAGAACTATTGCCAAAACTGGTATAAAAGCAATTCAGCTGCATACAGGAGGCATGTGTCATCTGGATGCAGATATGACAAGACAGGGCATTGAAGCCCTTGGCATAGAAGATGTGGATCTGGCAATTCTGGAAAATGTAGGCAATCTTGTATGCCCTGCAGAGTTTGACACAGGTGCTCTCAGCAATGTCATGATTCTGTCTGTTCCGGAAGGACATGATAAACCACTGAAATATCCATTGATGTTTCAGGTATGCGATGCAGTGCTGATCAATAAGATTGATGTTCTTCCATATTTTGATTTTGATATGGAACTGGTGGAAAAACACATTCACATGAGAAATCCCAACGCAGTCATTTTCCCGATCTGTGCAAAAACAGGTGAAGGAATTGATGCGTGGGTTTCCTGGCTGAAGGAAAAAACAGAAGCTTGTAAAACAGGAAAAAAGTCATGAAAAAACAGCTGGATAAAGAACTGTACCCGGATTATGAATATCCGAAATTTACCCCTGATCTGAATGAACCATATCGTGAATCAATAGCAAAGCTCGGTAAGAAGATTACCGATCGTATTCCTCAGAAACTCGGACTTAAAAAGATAGAAAAAACAGATCCGGAATACTGGGGACTTGCTGGTGTGTTAACGGATGAGGAAGCGGAACTTGCTTTAAAACTAGGCGTTCGCAAACCGAAAACACTGCCTGAGATTGTCAGACTTTCCGGTATGGAAGAAAAGAAGTGCGAAGCTCTTCTGGAGCAGATGTCTGTCAAAGGAATTCTGGAATATAACTGGGAAAACGAAGCACACCAAAAGCAGTATGTCCTGCCGATGTATGTGCCTGGGTGTGCAGAATTCTTCAATATGAATGCAAATATTCTTAAATCCAATCCGGAGATGGGTATCTTCTTTGAACATATGTCACGTCTTCCGCTGGAAAAGATCACACCTTTTGTTCCAGAAGGCGGTGCCGGTATCGGTATGCATGTCATTCCAGTTGAAAAGGCAATTGAAATGGAAAATCAGTCCATTGATCTGGAACATATTTCCTACTGGCTGAATAAATACGAAGGTAAATATGCAGCAAGTCCATGTTCCTGCCGTAGATCACGCCTGACACATGATGAAGGATGCGGCGATGATCCGGAAGGATGGTGTATTGCGGTAGGTGATATGGCTGATTATGTTGTTGAAACACAGAAAGATGGTCACTATATCACAAAGGAGCAGGCATTGGAAATCTTCAGGCAGGCAGAAGAAAATGGTTTTGTTCATCAGATTACAAACATTGATGGTAAAAACAAGATTTTTGCCATCTGTAACTGCAATGTCAATGTATGTTATGCATTGCGTACTTCTCAGCTGTTCAATACACCGAACATGTCACGTTCTGCCTATATCGCTAAAGTGGACAAGACAAAGTGTGTGGCATGCGGAAAATGCGTGGAAAGCTGTCCTGCCGGTGCTGTAAAACTCGGACAGAAGCTCTGTGATAAGGAAGGTTGTGAAATCAGATATCCAAAGATGCCATTACCGACTGAACAGCCTTGGGGTGAACATATGTGGTCTGTGAATTACAGAGATACAAACCGTATCAACTGTTATGACACAGGTACTGCGCCATGTAAGACAGCATGTCCTGCCCATATTGCGGTGCAGGGTTATCTGCAGCTGGCAAAAGAAGGAAGATATGAAGAAGCTCTTGCGTTGATCAAAAAGGATAATCCATTACCGGCTGTATGCGGACGTGTATGCAATAAAAGATGTGAAGATGCATGTACAAGAGGAACAATCGATGAAGCGGTCGCAATTGATGATGTCAAGCGTTTCATAGCTGAAAGAGATCTGAAGGCAGATACACGATATGTTCCAAAGCCGATCATTCCATCGTTACGTGGTGGATTTGATGAGAAAATTGCGATTATCGGCAGTGGTCCGGCTGGTCTTTCCTGTGCTTATTATCTTGCCTTAACAGGTTATAAGCCAACTGTATTTGAGAAAAACGAAGAACCTGGCGGAATGCTCAGATATGGTATTCCATCTTATAAACTGGAAAAAGATCTGCTGAAAGCAGAAATTGATATCATCAAAGAAATGGGTGTTGAAATCAGATGTGGTGTTGAAGTAGGCAGAGATATCACAATTGATCAGCTCAGGGAACAAGGTTATAAAGGATTCTACGTTGCAATAGGTGCCCAGAAGGGAAGAAAGCCTGGCATTGAAAATGAAGATGCAGAAGGTGTATACACAGCTGTTGATTTCCTGAAACAGGCAGGTGCAGAAGAAGGTTTTGCTTTTGATGGAGATGTCGTTGTTGTAGGCGGCGGTAATGTAGCAATCGATGCAGCAAGAGTGTCTTCCAGATGTACAGAACATGGTATTTCCATGTATTGTCTTGAACAGAAGGAACAGATGCCGGCAAGTAAAGATGAAATCGCTGAAGCACTTGCAGAGAATGTATCTTTGAACTGTGGCTGGGGACCAAAGGAAATCCTTGTGGAAGATGGTCATGTAACAGGCATTGTGTTTAAGAAATGTTTACGTGTACAGGATGAAAATGGCAGATTTGCACCGGAATATGATGAGAATGATACAGTGAGTGTTCCTTGTCGTCATATCATCTTCTCCGTTGGTCAGGCAATTGACTGGGGTCATATATCAGATGGTATGCATTTAGAGCTTCGTCCAAATGGCACTGCCATTGCTAACAGGCTGACATATCAGACATCAGTTCCTGATATCTTTGTAGGTGGGGATGTTTACACCGGTCCAAAGTTTGCGATTGATGCCATCGCGGCAGGTCGTGAAGGTGCAGTATCTTTACACAGATATGTCCATGAACACTGCACATTGACAATTGGCAGAAACCGCCGTGATTTCATTGAACTGGATAAGGACAATATCAGAGTTGATGCTTATGATTCTGCAAAACGTCAGATTCCTGAAAAGCCGGAAGAAAAGGATCAGGCAGCAACATTCCGTGATCTGTCCTTCACTCTGACAGAAGAGCAGGTAAAGAAGGAAACTTCACGCTGTCTTTCCTGTGGTGCTTCAGTTGTAGATCCAAACAAGTGTATCGGTTGTGGTGTATGTACAACTAAGTGTGTATTCGATGCAATCCATTTACATCGAGAACTTCCAGGTGCATCCATCATGCATCCATCAGAAGAAAAGCTGAAGTACATCATTCCGAATATGGTCAAGCAGTCCATTAAGCTGAAGTTCAGAAAGAAAGATCAGTAATCATGCATGAACTTGGTGTAACCTTTCATATCATGGATCATGTTGAAAAGGTGGCTGAAGAAAATGGTGTGACGCGTATTCATACCGTAACACTTGAACTTGGGGAAGTATCTACAGTCATTGAATCCTATCTGCAAAGCTGCTGGAAATGGGCAGCGAAGAAAAGACCACTGTTCAATGAATGTGGGCTTGTTGTAGAAACATTGCCTGCAATAACATACTGTCAGGATTGTAATCAGACTTATCCGACAGTTAAATATGGCAGAATCTGTCCGCATTGCGGCAGTGAACGTACATATCTATTGCAGGGAAATGAATTCAACATCAAAGAAATTGAAGTGGAATAAACAGAACCGTGTATCTTTTGATACATGGTTTTTTGATGTGTTGATAGAAAACTGTTCTTGTTGTCTGCAGCACT
>CAMCSA010000081.1 GCA_945877405.1 uncultured Erysipelotrichaceae bacterium
ACTCTGCGCAGGTTGAGGTCAACGGATTCAACACCGATAATTGTAGCTTCATAGTTTCCTGTATGGCCAACCATGTCACCATTTGGATAGTTGCAGCGCAGGAACTGGTACTTACCGGATTCAATTGCTTCAACCATCTTTTCTGTAACTTCAGTAGCCTTCATCCAAGGCTTCTGATCAAATGGAATGACATCAGAAGGTACTTCTTCCCAGACTTCCAGTTCATCGGAGAACTTTTCAGATCTGTTACCATTCCAGAAATATGTCATGTGACCGAACTTCTGTGTTTCGGAGCATGCATAGGACATGACACCCTTATTTACCAGGTATTCAGACATTGTATGTTCAATGTGTGGTGGCTCAACAAGGAAGTTTGCAGGTAAGTGGAGGTCTCCATCATACTGCAGCATACCTGCATAGAATACCTTTGGCTTCTTGACCATGTCGAACTTGTCGAATGTGTTCATGTAGTCGAAACACTTGGAGAATTCGACTGCACGGTCACCTCTGAAGTTGTAGAGGATGACGGAGTCTCCATCGTCAATTGTTCCTGCTGGAACACCATCGTTACCGATGACAAATCCTGGCAGATACTGGTCTGTATAGCCGCCTTCTGCACGATATGTTTCAATTGCTTCCTTAGCGGATGCAAACATTCTGCCATCACCCATGACATGGATGTGCCAGCCACGTTCAACCATTGCCCAGTCAGCTTCGTAACGGTCCATTGTGATTACCATACGTCCACCACCGGAAGCGATGCATGCATGGAATGTGTCATCGTTGAGTTCAGCAATTGTGTTTTCCAGCTGATCAACATATGTTAATGCGCTTGTTTCCGGAACGTCACGTCCATCGAGCAGTGCGTGTACGCGTACTTCCTTGAGACCTTCTGCCTTTGCTTCCTTAAGCATAGCGATCAGGTGGGAAATGTTGGAATGAACATTACCATCAGAAAGCAGTCCGACAAAGTGGAGCTTTCCACCATGTTCCTTTGCATAGTCAACTGCACCTCTCCATGCAGCTGCTTTATAGATGTCGCCGGATTCGATGGATTCGTTAACAAGCTTTGCACCCTGAGAATAGATCTGACCACAGCCTAATGCGTTGTGTCCGACTTCAGAGTTACCCATGTCATCATCAGATGGCAGACCAACTGCTGTACCGGACGCCTTGATTGTTGTGTGAGGCCACTTTGTCATCAGTTCATCAATCTGTGGCTTGTAAGCATGCATGACTGCATTGCCATTGTCTTTGTCAGTCCAGCCTACGCCGTCCATGACTACCAATACTACTGGTTTTCCCATATAAATGTAATCTCCTTTAATAGCACTATTAATATATCACGTTTATGGCTTTCCTGTTTGTGGAAATGATTCATGTAACAAAGGATTTTCATGAATTGAGTTTCACTTTATGGAATATACGCAATGAAAACGTTTTCTGTGGCATACTGATGGTAAGGTGGTATTGAAAATGAAATACAAAAATCTGAATCTGAAATATGCACTCATCAATGCATTCTATTTCATGCTTGTATGTGGAAGTGCAGGTTATGCCAATAACTTTCTTCAGGCAAAGGGACTAGAAACATCTATTATCGGTATGGTTCTGACAGGGGTCAGTATTCTTGCTTTGATCGGACAGACGGGAATGGCACCAATTATCGACAGATCAGAAAAACTCAATGAAAAAAAATTCATTATGTTTACGCTGTGTGGATCTATAATAATGGTTCTGATTCTGTCGTTTTTGCCTGCTGGATCCATGCTTGTCATACCATTTACGATTCTCGGATTCTCATTTGCTTCCATGGGTATTCCGTATCTGAATTCCATCGCATTCATCTATGAATCCGAAGGACAGACAATCAACTATGGTCTTGGACGTGGTGTTGGCTCTGCTGCCTATGCTGTTGCAGGGTTGCTGATTGGACAGCTGATTTCCCGTACTTCTGCAGCTGTTCTTCCTTATTGGATTGTCGGGAATGCACTTCTGGCACTGCTTGTTGTCAGCACACTGAAAGTTCCTGAAAAGAAAATTGTGAAGCAGGAAGGGGAAAAAACAAAGGTTTCCTATGGTGTATTCTTCAGAAAATACAGTGACATTGTAGTTGTTATTGTTGCTCTGATCTGTCTGTATTTCTGTCATATGCTGATCAACAGTTATATGATCAATATTCTTGAAAATATTGGCGGTACAGCGGCAGACCAGGGAAATGCAACCTTTATTCAAGCAATGGTGGAACTGCCTCCGATGTTCCTGTTTGCTTTAATTCTCAAAAAAGTCAAGGTAGATCATATCATGGCATTTGCAGCTGTATTCTATTCCATCAAGCATGTCATGATTTTGATGACAAACAGTCTTGGTATGTACTATGCGGCGATGGTATTGCAGATGGTATCCTATGCACTGATTGTTCCTGCTACGGTATACTTTGCTGACAGTCACATTGCACCAGAAGACCGTAATCAGGGACAGGTTCTAATGGGGGCTACTGGTACAATCGGCGGCCTTCTTTCGGCATCGATCGGTGGTATTCTGATCCAGGCAGTAGGGGTTCATACAACACTTGTCATTGCTACATGTGTATCGGTGATTGGTACTGTACTGATGCTGCTGGCGGTATTCAAGCTGACACGTAAACAGAACTGATGTTAAGGATGGGAAACCATCCTTTTTCATTAGTAGTGTGTGCATCATATTGATACTTTGATCTGTGGTATGTAAAATGATGCCATGCAGACGATTGATCAGGCACTTGAAAAACTGTCACGCTCACGTTTCCGTTCTTCTTTTCATTTAAGTACACAGCAGAAGTCCTATATTGCTGAAAAGGGAATGGATGTCATTGCATCTCATGCTAAAGACTTTGTAAAACAGAGGTTGGCGCCAGCTGTGATTGCAAATGACGGAAAACAGACGCCGATGAAAGGTCATCCTGTATTCATCGCCCAGCATGCCACAGCATGCTGTTGTAGAGGATGTCTGAAAAAATGGTATAAAGTGCCGATTGGTACAGTACTCACGGAAGTTCAACAACAGAAAATCGTCGGACTGATCATGGCATGGATCGAAAAGGAAATGCAGGAGGGAAACGAATGAAGATTGTATGCAGCGCATGTCTGCTTGGTACAGATTGCAAATATAATGGCGGAAACAACTATTCTGAAAAACTGGTATCTTTCATCAGAGAACAAGGCGCTCAGGTAATCCCTGTATGTCCGGAAGTTATGGGTGGTCTTCCAACACCACGTGTTCCCAGTGAAATCAGGGATGGAAGAGTATATAACCGGAATGGTGAAGATGTCCATGCAGCTTTTACAGCAGGGGCACAGCAGGCATTGCAGGTTGTAAAAGATGAAAATCCGGACAGAATCATTCTGCAGTCAAGAAGTCCAAGCTGTGGCTGTAAAGAAGTATATGATGGTACATTCTGCGGGAAACGGGTTAAGGGTCAAGGTATTTTTGCACAGATGCTGCTGAAAGAAGGATATCAGCCAGATGATATTGAAGATCTGGAAGAGGTGGCATGATGGTAAGGAAACTGTTCTGTGAAATATCCCCACTGACATATGCAATCTCATTATGGAAGGAAAACATCATACATGATGTGAATGATCTTTTTCATCCGATCAGATATGCTGAAACAAGGCAGAAGGAACCACTGCCTTATGTCATAAAATCACATTCCTCTACCATTGTCAGAAAGCTGGAAAGTGTGGATGCAACACTGAAGATCAATAAACGTACCAACCTGAAACTGGCTTCTTCAACAATTAACGGGCTGATCATTCATCCAGGGGAAACGTTTTCTTTCTGGCATCAGATTGGAAAACC
>CAMCSA010000082.1 GCA_945877405.1 uncultured Erysipelotrichaceae bacterium
ATTCATGCACAATTGTGAGGGAGGGTAAAACCCGACCCTAATGGAGGAAGATATGTTAAATGGTGTTGTGTTTGATTTTAATGGAACCCTGTTTTTTGACAGTGAATATCATCTGGCAACGTTTGATGCATTGAAGATGGAAATCTGTGGGGAACATATGGATATGCGTGAAATGGAAAAAACATGCGCAGGGGTTCCGAATGTCGAAATCTTCCGCAGATTATCAAATGGCAGATTTACGCAGAAGGAATGCGAAATGTATTCCGCACGAAAGGAACAGATGTACAGGGACCTTGTCATGTCCACACCAGGTGGAGCACATCTTTGCCCTGGATGTAATGAGCTGTTTGATTATCTGCTGGATCACAGAATTCCTTTTACCATTGCCAGTGCATCCATTAAGGAAAATATTGATTTCTTTGTGGATACATTCCATCTGGAATGGTGGCTGGATCCTTCCACCATTGTTTATGATGATGGTTCCTATCAGGATAAGACAGATATGTATATCGAAGCATTTTTCCGACTTGGGGCCATTGATCATCAGCTTGTCTTTGAAGATTCTCTGTCCGGGATCAAAGGTGCCGATCTTGCTGGAGCTAGAATCCTTGCGATTGAAAATCCTGCCTTAACGGATGAATTTGCAAAGTATCGTTCCATTATCGGAACAATTAAAGACATGAGTGAGGCATTACCGTTTGTGGAAACCATGCGGTATACGAATATGTATGACTGATGCTAAGGCAATCCGTGCATGATGGATCAATGAAGTTGTACCGGATGATCCAAAACAGGATTTTCATGGATCTGATACAGGTGCATATCCAAGTTCTCTGATCTCACTGCTTCAGAAGCTGGAATCAGTTTCAGTTCGATGAAAGATATGAATGAATCTGGAATGACGGTCATCAATGCACTGAACACTCCTAAGCAGGAGAGGGACATTACTGCTTTGCAGATGGAAGAAAGCATGCCTGCATTCAAGAAAACTGTCTAAGCTGAAGGATCTGGAAGTTGTTGTGCGCAATGGCGATATCGCAAAGAAGATGTTCATCCGGATCGTAAAATCGGAAACAGGCAGAAACCTCATTCCATCCATAGTTGCCGATAAACTGAGAAATAATGTATACATGTATCATGGCATCCAGGTATTGCCATCTCTATATCGTGACAGGCGAGAACATACAGATCGAAAAAAAGAAGAGGGCAATGGTCATTGAGGATCTGAAGACCATGATGCATCTTTTGGAGGAAAATAATGGAAATCAATGAATATCAGAAACTTGCGATGACAACTTTGAATCCTGCTTTATCACAAAAGGATGTACTGATCAACAGTGTCATGGGATTGTGTGGAGAGTCTGGAGAAGCCATTGATATTGTCAAAAAGTGGCTGGCACAGGGTCATGAACTGGACAGAGAACATCTAGCAAAGGAACTTGGTGATATTGCCTGGTATCTGGCTGAAGCAGCAACTGCACTGGATCTGAATCTGGAAGATATTCTGGAAGCAAATATTGAAAAGCTGAAGAAGAGATATCCGGAAGGATTTGATACACACCGGTCACTGGAAAGAAAAAAAGAAGACATATGAAAAACGGACTGTGCTGACAGTCCGTTTTCCGTAATGATGATCAGATGAAGATATACTTGAGTACAAACAGTACTGCCAGTACATACATGAGTGGAGATACTTCCTTATTCTTACCGTTTAATGACTTGAGGATGACATATGTGACAACACCGAAAGCAATACCATCGGAGATACTGTAGGCAAGGCCCATCATGAAGATGCACATAAAGCATGGTACAGCAGTCGTCATATCGTTCCAGTCAATTTCACCAACCTGCTGAATCATAAGGAATCCAACAACGATTAATGCAGGAGCTGTAGCGAAGGATGGTACTGTTAAGAATAATGGTGACAGGAACAGGGAAGCAAGGAACAGTACACCGACTGTTACGGATGTAAGACCTGTTCTTCCACCTTCCGCAATACCGGAAGAAGATTCAACGAATGTTGTGATTGTGGATGTACCAAGGCAGGCACCAAGTGTTGTACCGATCGCATCAGCAAGCAGAACACCCTTGATCTGAGGGAGCTTGCCTTCTTCATCAAGCATGTTTGCCTTGGAAGCACAACCGATGACAGTTCCAAGTGTATCGAAGATATCGACAAACAGGAATGCAAACATCATGACAACAAAGTCAAGGAAGTGCTGTGTGATAAAGCTGAAGTCAAACTTCAGGAATGTGGAGGAGATGGACTGTGGCATGGAAACGAACGCAGTTGGAATGACAGAGAAATAGGATGTGTTATCCGGTACATAAATACCTGCCAGCTGACATACGATACCAAGACCCCATGTGATCAGAATGCCATACAGCATGTAACCCTTGATTCCCTTTATCAGCATGTAAACTGTGATCAGTACACCGATTAATGTCAGAAGGGCACAGATGCCTGCTGTAGAGAATGTGCCGGACTTGAGTGCAGAAGAGAAGGAGAACAGGGAGACAAGCGTAGAGCTGTCAACGATGATTCCTGCATTCTGCAGACCGATGAATGTGATGAAGAAACCGATACCGACAGATACGGCAATCTTCAACTGCTTTGGAATGGAGTTGAAGATGGCTTCACGCACATTTGTAACAGACATGACAATGAAGATGAGACCTTCAATGAACACTGCTGTTAAAGCAACATGCCAGTCATAGCCCATTGCACCACAGATTGTGTATGCAAAGTAAGCATTCAGACCAAGACCTGCAGATAATGCAAATGGTGTGTTGGAGAATGCAGCCATGGCGAAACATGCAATGGCAGAAGCTACTGCTGTAGCTGTAAGAATTGCACCTGGTTCCATACCGGATGCGCTCAGGATTGCCGGGTTCAAAGCCAGGATATATACCATGGTCATGAATGTAGTAAGGCCGGCCATCAGTTCTGTACGGACGTTAGTACCCCGTTCAGAGAGCTTGAAAAGCTTTTCTAACATATATTTCTAATACCCCTTTATGCCAATGGAAAACGATTCCACAGGCCGACGACCATTATAGCAGAGTTTTTCAATAAGACATCCATTATTTCAGATGTAAGGGCTTTAATTGTGTTTTTCTGGTACAGAAAAAGGATGTACCAGGACTTGGCTTTGTTTCTGCTTTATATAGCCACCTTGAAGAAAGTCATCGCAGGATACGACATCGACAGATGAAGATGCAGAATACTCTTCCTGGAGTGCCTTGATTTTTGCATAACCGTCAACATTGCAGTGAACATCGTTTTCGTACAGAATGATGATATCAGCTTGAGATGGTAACGGATCTGCTTTGACTGGTGATCATTAACATCGCCACGATGGTGTCAATTACCCCGACTCTAAAGAGTCGAGGCTTGTAACTCACTCATATGGTCCTG
>CAMCSA010000083.1 GCA_945877405.1 uncultured Erysipelotrichaceae bacterium
CAGATCACATCAGAATTCGAAAAAGGAATGGTTGCGATGTGTTATCATGGATATGTGATTGGAGGGGCAAAGAGTGATGGCAGGGTGATGAAAAACCGCTATCCGAAAGCCTTCCGTACCAGGTAGTATATGAGAATCCAGTTATTTGAATTTATTGATCAGACAATTGAGCTGTTCAATTCCAAACAGGCAGCCTATGAATATGTGGAAGGCAGACTTACATCTCTGTTTTCCTCTTTGTTTACGGAGAAGGATGACCATGTTGTTCTGATCCGCTCACGTATCAAAAGTCCGGATAGTTTACGGGAAAAACTGATCCGCAACCGTTTCTATCTGGATCATCCAGATCCGATGGATACACTGACTCATCTGACAGACATCGTCGGTATTACGATGGAATGCAGATTCATCCGTCATGAAGCACAGCTGTATCAGAAACTGTTTCACTGTTTCCGTGAAAAAAGCGGAAATGATTTTGTATGCATGAAAGATGAAAACTGTTATCTGAATCTGAAGATGCCTCAGCCTCAGATTCAACGCAATGGTTTTACCATCTATCGATTGGACGGTTATTACATGTTCAATCAGGAACGTGTCAATTTTGAGTTGCAGATCAAATCCCTTGTCCATAACTTCTGGAGTGAAATCGAACATGAAGTCGTATACAAGAATCCCGATTTTGTCATGTATGACATGTTCAACCGGGATATGCTTGGAGCAATCCGTGACAATCTGGATGTTGTGGATCGACAGCTGGAAATCATGTATAACGAGATTTCGCAGCAGTCAAAGAATGCACAGATCGGCATGGATGAACAGGGATTCAAGGTATTTGTGGCAAGTTCCATCAATGAACTTGTCAACCGGAAGATGAAGGAATCGCTTGGTTTTGCGACTGATTTCAGAAAATGCGCAGCATCGATTGCACAGTATATCTATATCAGAGATTTTGTCGGTGGGGATCATAATCAGATCCGGATGCTTGATTATCTGGAGCTGCTGAATGATCTCAACGGCTCACCGATTGATTTCTCCTGTGTACTTGTCATGGATCAGTCATATCATCACCGTAATCCCTTCTGCAATATCATCGGGGGATTCATGCAGTCAAAACTGAATGAGGATTTTCAATGGCACGTATTCTTCATGATGATCTTTCTGTTACGCAGTGGAAGCAATATCGAAGATTTTGATGATTACATTCAGGTGTATTACAGGCTTGTCGTACAGCCATCCTGGCTGAAGCATGCCTTTACTTCTTTGAGTGAAATTGATGCCTTTGTACTCAGAAACAGCCTGGAGGAAATGATGGCAGATGCGATTGTCAGTCATGACTCCATCCGAATGGTATATGAAGAAGTGATGTATCGGCTGATGAACTGTTTTGAATCCTTTGTTACAGAAGTGGAAGAAAAATACAGATCACTGGAAGAATTCCACAGGGATGAAACAAAAATTGCAGGCAGACTTTACATGCAGGTGAATGAAATTTTTGCCAAATAGAAAGGTTTCTACTATAATAGAGGCAATGAGGTAAACAGCTATGGCACAGGATTATGTAGTATTGGACAGCAGAAGTGAAACAGGTATGACTGCTGTAAACAAATCTGTTTTCAGAAGTATAGCGGAAATCAGTATTTCCGATATTGAAAATGCAATTACACTTCAGGAAACAAGATTCTATAAACCGGTCAGTGTGAAGATTGATGATAATGCACTTTGTGTACACGCTGACATCAAGGTGAAGTTTGGGGCAAATGTATCTGCTACTTGTGAACTTGTTCAGAACAGGATATTTGAAAACATCATGTTCATGACTGGAATCAAGCCATCCAACATTTCCATCAACGTAACCGGATTTGAGATCGAATGAAAAAAACATGCTTGACAACAGGCATGTTTTGAAGTTTAATATACAGGTAGTTTGAAAAAGACGGAAAGAAGAAGCACCGCTTCTCACCCGAAGTCCTATGGACCTGGGTAGAATGCCGAAAGAAATTTCAAAACAGGAATTCTTTTAGCAGGTGCGGTATGCATCTGCTTTTTCAGATATTGGGAGGTTAACTTGGGAAAGGTTAAATTCAACAAAAACAGACGTAAGGAACCAAATGATCTGGTAAACGAAGATATTCGTTTTCCGAAGGTTCTCGTCATCGACGCAGATGGTACACAGCTTGGCGTACTCTCCCGCAGAGAAGCACTTGATCGTGCTTTCCAGCAGGAACTTGATCTGCTGTGTGTCGCTCCGAAAGCGGAAACACCGGTATGCAAGATTCTTGATTACGGACGCTATCGTTTCGAACAGCAGAAGAAGGAAAGAGAAGCTAAGAAAAACCAGCATGTAACTGAAATCAAACCGCTTCGTCTTTCACCAGTCATTGACCAGCATGACTTTGATACAAAGCTCAAGCAGGCAAGAGAATGGCTGATGGATGGACAGAAGGTCCGTATTGACATGAAGTTCCGTGGCAGAATGATTACACGTCAGGAAGTTGGCAGACAGGTCATCAATGAATTCTCAGAGAAGGTTTCTGATATCGCTGATATGTCCAAGGCTCCAAATCTTGAAGGTAACACAATGTCAGTTACATATTCACCAAAGAAAGGTAAGTAAAGGAGATTATTATGAAGGCAAAGGCTAGAAAACCAAAGAAGATCAAGATGAAGACAAAGAAGACTTTCGCTAAGCGTTGCAAGGTAACAGGAAGCGGAAAGATCAAGACTCAGCACAACTACGTATCTCACTTCGCAGCTAACAAGAGCCACAAGCAGAAGATGCATCTGAGAAAGACAACGATGACATCTGCATCTGACGTCAAGAGAGTCAAGGAACTCTTACAGGGATAACAGGAGGCTGAAAGAACATGAGAGTAAAGGGATCTACACCAACAAGAAACAGACGCAAGAAGGTATTAAAGCTTGCCAAGGGTTACTTTGGTTCCAAGCACCTGCTTTACAGAACTGCCAATGAGCAGGTAATGCGTTCCTTAAGATATTCCTACATTCACAGAAAGCAGACAAAGCGTGAAATGCGTAAGCTGTGGATTGCACGTATCAACGCAGCTGTAAGACCATATGAACTGTCTTATTCCAAGTTCATGTATGGCCTGAAACTGGCTGGTATCACAGTCAACAGAAAGATGCTTTCCGAAATTGCTATTCATGATGAAAAGGGATTCAAGGATCTGGTAGATGCAGCAAAGGCTGCACTTGCAAAATAAGTTTCTTGCGATAATTCACTTTATCGTGTAAACTTGTACAGGCAGGGAGGAGTTATAACTCTTCCCTTACATATGGCGTGTTGGTGAAGTGGCTCAACACACTGCCCTCTCAAGGCAGCATTCACGGGTTCGAACCCCGTACACGTCACTTAAAATCCACGGCTTACTGTGGATTTTTTTC
>CAMCSA010000084.1 GCA_945877405.1 uncultured Erysipelotrichaceae bacterium
ATTAATATGAATGAAAACAGTCTTAACTTCCCATCATTCAGACCATATGTAATATTCAAGGCATCGGAATATACCGGTGCCTTGTCTGTTGTATGGGGTTATCCTGTACAATCGAGTCGGTTTTTGCCGAGTAATATGAAAACCATGGTTTCCCATGGTTCTGTGTATCAGAAATAACTGAGTTTGACCCGTTTACCCATCTTTCTCAGACACTCGGAAAGATTTTCAACGATATTCATTTTGATGTTGAAATTGATTGGAAGATCCGGATTCTGATGGGCTGGATTGACTGCCTTGCCGACATAGAAACTGATATCGGTAGCTTCCTCAAATAACAGCCTGCAGATCTGAGAAGCCCCATCCTGGGAATTTGCCCATTCCTGTCGATACAGATCTTCATTGATATGATCCTTTGCATATTCCAGAACACGGTTCATTGTAATAACCCCTTCTGTAGCCAGATCAATCCCTTCCACTTTTGCGATTGGTGGAATGTCAGAGCGGGAGTAGTGCAGGGAAGTGCGGACAGGCTTTTTCAGATATCCTGCCGCAATGTTTGTCGTGGTTCCACCACATACAATATGCTTTCCCTTTTTTGCAAAAAACAGTGACATCATACGGTCGACATCATCCCGATTGGATGGTGGACCAAACAGCAGATTCATCGGTACCCGTTTTCTGATTTTGAGGACACAAGCCGTAGCATCATCCCCTGGCTTTCTGCCATACAATGTATTGCATTCATCCACAAGCATTGTTGCCAGTGTCTTGGCATTATGACCGACTAAGGCAAGACATTGCATATATGCTGCGATATCTTCTCTTTGCCAGCCGAAGTTATATTCCTTCCCCATGCCGGCATGTGGACATCCATCACTCATCGCAATGAAGATATCCCCTTCCTTCATCTTGATTTCAGAACTGTAGATGACTTTGTTATCAAAATGCAGTTTTCTTGTCGGGTAATCAATGATTTCTCCATCCCGGATCATGATGACAAGCGGATTATCATATTGAATCAGATGCAGATGTTCCGAATCAATGACATGCATGATCGTAAATGTGGAATAGGCTACTCCACGGACAGAACAGATCGGCAGGGTTGCCGCAATAGTATTGACACATTCATCCAGTGATAACCCCTGAGCCATCATGGTTGAAATGATCTTGGAAGTCAAAGTAGAAAGAATGGATGCCTTGACACCAGACCCAAGTCCATCTGCCAGTACGATGACCGCAGAGTTTTCTCCCTGGTCCACAATATCAACATGATCCCCGCACAGTTCTTCCCCATAGTGATTGATGGATTTCCATCCGGTATCGATACAAAGATCATTCATCAGATATCGACTCCTTCAGCTTTGTCAGAGCGATCTTTGTTTCCGCTGCTGTTTCACCAAGCAGTGATGCAATTTCCTGAACGATGCGCATCTGCTTTTCAACGACTGAGTCTGCAACTTCCGCCGTCTGCCGGATGACATCCACTCTCTTTTCTCTTTCAATCTGTTCATCGGTAATATCACGCATGATACAGATCAAAGACCTTGTTTCCTTATCATATGTAATGGTTGTTTCCACATACAGTCTGTAGTCAGCCAGATACATGATTTCATCCTTGATGTTCTTACCTGTCTCAAGCACACGTACAAACATATCCGGATCCAGAATTCTTGTCACATTTTCACCAAGGACATCCGAATCTCTGCGGATGGAAAGCATGTGACGTGCCATCGGATTGATCTTCTGTACTTCCAGTCTTTCATTCAATACGAAAATACCATTTGGAGAGTTATCCGTGATGTTATCGGTCAAGGCTGCACTCTGTGCTTTCAGATATGGGAAACACATGGTAATCTCCGCCTTTTCCTGATACACCGCAATTGCCTTTTTCCGACATGTATCATATCCACAACCGCCACAGTTGAGCTCATCCGCCTTTGTATGTTTGCCCATACGATTCAGAATTGCCTGAATCTCTGCTTCTGTCGGCTGTTTTTCATATAATGGCACATATTCAAACTTTTGTACGATGTGGGAAGGTTCCGGTTGTGATACATCGAAGTCCTGCTTTCCTGCATATCTGTCTACCGCAAGACGATTGTCCAGCATTCTGTTTTCTTTCTGTTCCATTAAAGGACCACCAATACAGGAGCCCACACAGGCAGACATTTCGATAAAGCATTTATGAACATTGCCCCGTTCAATGTTTTCCAGAAACTCCATGCAGTTTTCAACGCCATCCACACTGATATAACTGTAATCTGGATGATCTGCAAGCATAGAACGAATGATACCACCTGTAGTCGGGAACAGTCTTGCTTTGGAATGCGCATAGTCATCTTTATCCTGCTCGACAACGATGTTTTCTTCCTTCAGCCATGCAGAAAGCTCATCAAATGTCAGCACAGCATCCACGATTCCACCATACCGTTCTGCTTCATCCTTTTTGGAAATACAAGGTCCGATGAAGACTGTTCTACAGCCTGGATGTTCTTCTTTTATCTTTTTACAATGCGCAAGCATTGGAGAAAGAACAGATGCCAGATAACACAGTTCATTCGGATAGTATTTCTGAATCAGAAGATTGATGGAATGACAGCATGAAGAAATCAGAACATCCTTATGTTCCTCATTGATCAGTCTGTCATATTCCCGCTTGACAATGGTTGCCCCAATTGCTGTTTCCTGTACATCCTTGAATCCAAGTTTCAATAATGCCTTTTTCATGGATTCTATACCGGTATTGTAATTCGCAACAAAAGATGGGGCCAAAGAGACAAATACATCTTCCCCGCTGTTCAGATACATGCGTACCTGACTCAGCTCAGAAAAAATATTCTTGGCATCCTGTGGGCAGATGACAAAACATTTCCCACACTGAATGCACTCTTCTGGTATGATATGTGCCTGTCCTCCGGAAAACCGGATGGCTTTGACAGGGCAGTGTCGTATGCATTTATAGCAGTTTGTACAGTCCGCCTTTTTCAGACGGATAAATTCAGTGGCAGTCATAA
>CAMCSA010000085.1 GCA_945877405.1 uncultured Erysipelotrichaceae bacterium
GTAGAAGTGTCTTCCATCATTCTTGTGCATTTCACTTTTGTGCCTGGAGGAAACTGTCTGCGCAACAGTTCAATTTCTTTTCTGTTCATGGCAGGGTCAGGGATTCTCCTTTCGCTTCTGATCGAGGATGCGGTACTCCAGCTGTTCGTTTATATCCTTGAAATAGGTCGGTGGCTGATTGTCACAACTGTACTGATCACCCAGTGCCTGCTGGATACTTTCAGCTGCTTTGATACCAGTGGAATCATTATCCAGATGGAGGATTACTTTTCTGATATGACCATTTCTTTTCAGATAGGCCGCCAGTGCAATTGGAAGATCCGGTTCATTTTGAGACGTGGATACTGCAGTGGCTCCACCAAGAGAAAGGCAGTTGTTTCTGTAGAAAGGGATATCGTCCATCTTCTGAAGTGTCATATAGGAAAGCATGTCAATTGCTCCTTCAAAGACATGAACTTCATCACTATAGACTGTGGAAAAAGAAAAACTGAAAGCCTTGTTGCTTCCAGCATGCTCCTGCTTCATATCTGTTGTAATGCTTCTTTTGAATGCATAGGCAGGGGTTTTATTGTCATACCCGACGAATATGACATTCTTATAGAATCTGCTCTGATAGATCTGTCCTTTGGCGATGAAATAGTTGACGATCTCTGGATCAAGCATTCTGACATTGCAGAGATAATCCATGATGTCATCGTTTGTCTCATCTTTGGGTGGAAGGGTAAATGGTTTCTTTGGTTTTTCCTGTACATGACTGATGACAGGAGCACTGACATTCATCTCATTCATGATCTTCTCACATGCCTGCATGAAGGTGTAGCCTTCCACAGTAACAAGATAATCCAAGGCAGATGTGCCGCCTTTCTTCTGTGACCACCAGTACCATTTGCCATTGGAAAAATGCAGGGAATCATGTTCTGCGTGGATATAGTCTGTTCTGCCGTTTCTGATCAGAAGATCCGGGTGGTAGTTGTGCAGATAATCAAATGCACTCAGTTGTCTGATCTTTGCGACGGTTGATTTGGGAATATACTTTTTACTCATCTTTCTTTCTCCCTTGGTTTTGGTGCCATACCAGCAAGATTATGTTCTTTACAGAATCTGCGGATGTCTTCGCTGCTTTCATAGCATTCGTTCTGACAGTAAACAGCTTTGACTTTATAGCTGTTTTCCTGAATTCCGGTCATCCATTCATTCAGGAATCGTCCCATCTGAGGTACTTTGATCGGATCTCTTTGTACTTGCTGGTATACCTCCATGGAATCCATCTGCCAGGTTTCCGGATACAGAAGCCTGTTGGTCTGATCTACACGGATTTCCATTCTTGGATCACTGCATAGATCACCATTGATCACTTCAGATCGCGCCATGACGAAACGGTTATCATCAAGTACTTCAATATGAAGATCCTTCATGCCGATGGCTCCATACTGGATATACAATGCTTCATTGTTTAAGACTGGGGAGGCAATGGAGGCAAACAGTTCATAGTTGGCACGTTCTCTGGACTGTGAAATAAAAGGATGATCTTCATATGGGTTATAGTCGTCATTGCGGCATTCCTGGAAGATCATCTGTTTCAGTGTATTTCTGAAGTCTTTGTGGTTGCTGTAAAGGTATTCCTGGATCTTCAGCTGGCTGGCGTCTTTCTGGAACGATTCATACAGATGTGAATCAATTGCCTGATACAGCTGTGTGTCTTCCAACTGCTGTTCGTCTGTACTTCGTATTGTATTGGTAACCTGAATCAGAAGATCATTGCACAGATCATCCATGTCCACAGGACTGATATATTCATGTGCCATGGTACGCTTTCTCAGGTTGTCTTCAAATAACGGTTCCATCTGATCAATCAGCTGATGTGCAGTACTCTGTATATCATTCAGGATGGATTTCAGACGGGATGGATCTTCAGCAGAATAGCCGGCAATATAGCCGAATGAATACTCTGAGGTATCAATTCCGAAATGATCGCATAATACAAATGCAAGAGACTCTGCTTCAATCTCTTTCTGGTCGGAGTCCTTGTCAGAATGTCTGTGAAGGATACTGTGTGCATATTCATGAATCAGAGTCTTTGCGATCTGCATATCTTCAAGCTCCATATTGACGACAATTCTGTCTTGCAATGGGGAATAGTAGCCTTTTGCGCCACTGGCAAGAACACTGTCTTTTTCAGGTGAGGCATAGTCAATCGGAATGGTACAGATATCATAGACAGTATCAATAAAAGCAAGAATTTCATCAGAACTGCCGCTTAGCGTATGGAGAAGAGAAGGCAGGGGATCACCTGAAGTCTGCGAGATATCAAATACGGTTGTGACAGTATAGTTGAGCTGATTGACAACACGTTCTTCCTTAACAGGATTGCCATCCTTGTCGAGAATCGGGTTGCCGTTTTCATCTGCCTTATCCATTAACCGGATGATCTTGTTTGTGACTGGAGCCAGGATGAACAATCCTTTTTCCCCACGGTTGACATGACGGTTGAAGTTTTTCTGCCATGACTGATAGCCGGCAACAAGAGTTGCATCCGGCTTCTGTGCAAGAATCAGTAATGTGTTATTGGTGGAGTAATTGTGGAATCTGGAACAGCATGTCAGGTATTTTTTATAGTTTTCGGAGGAGAAAACATCTGTGACACCCTGTTCAATCATTTCAAAGGCACGTTTGGTTTTATCTTCTTTCGGCACATATTCACTTCCTTTCTGTTATCGTTGTGGATCACGTTTATGA
>CAMCSA010000086.1 GCA_945877405.1 uncultured Erysipelotrichaceae bacterium
CAAAATGGCCCTTTTTAGTGCACAATATTTGGCCCTTTTCGCCGGACTCTAATACAGACTTCTGCTCATCGGTTAATACTTCAGTTTCACTGACTTCTTTTAAGGCATTGAGTCGCGTTGTAAAGTCAAGTGGTGAAACAGCCATCTGATCATAGGCAAGCATAAGCATGCCATACAGATGATGATGGAATTCAAATGCTTCTTTGCTGTAGGTATCTCTGGTATCAAACTGAGAATGATAATGCGTCTGGTCAAAGCCACCACGTAACGCTGTAACAGTAGATGGTACACCTGCGATGGATAAGGAGAAATCATCAGACCATGTCTGTGTTGGAACAATGACTTCAATGCCATCTTCAAAGATGCCATCTACTGCAGGAACTGTCTTTGCGAATTCTTCCAGATAAGTTTTCAGTTCATAACTGGAACGGATCTGATCGGTTGTTCCTTCATTCATTGCCGGAAGTTCAAAGTTGATATCCGCAATGACCTTGCCAACCCATTCCGGATGTACACGGAAGATCTGGTTATAGGCACCTGTTGACCAGTCATATCTTGTGTTGGACACACCCCACTCTTCTGCAGCCATTGCGCAGAATACAAGCGTCTTCTCTGGTGTATAACCGCTATCCACAATTGCCTTTGCGATGGACATCATAAGAGCGATTGCGGCATTATCATCCTGGAATCCGGCAAAATAGGAATCATAGTGAGCACTCATCAATACCATATCATCACTCTTACCAGGAATCATACCGACAATGTTATAGGATGTCGTATCCTTCGTCACTGTACTTTCCACGTCCAGTGTTACTTTCAGCTCATGAACACCTTTTTCTTCCATGATGCCTCTGATGGCATCCATGTCCTTACGGGAAATGGAAAGTGCTGGTGCATCCGATGGACCACAGATATCCTGCGCATTGAGTGCTTCATCACTGATTTGTGCATATCCGCCATCCTGTGCAGCAATTACACCTGCAGCTCCAGCAAGATGCGCTTCATAAGCAGGATAGTTGATCCACCAGTTTTCTCTCTGGTTGATATCAACCAGTACATATTTATTCGTTACATCCATTTCACTGATATCCGCATAAGTTCCATTGTGTCCATCGATGATGACAACTTCCTTTTCTCCCTGCGTATTCAGATCACACTGGTAAGCGCCAAGTTCAACCGTTACAGGCTCATCAGAAAGATCTGTATATGTCAGTCTTGCATGGTCAAATGTCCAGCCATCGAGTGTGAATGCATCCTTTGTCACATTCTGCAGTCCGATGCTTTCCATTTCCTTTTTCAGCATTTCACCTGTTTCAAATTCAGCCGGTGAACCTGCTGTACGATAACCGAGCACCGCATTATCACGGATTTCCTCCATGGACAAAGCAAGCTGGTAGCCATAGTCCACGTTGACACTGGAAAGGTATGCGTTCTGGTCCTTTTCCAGTGCGGTTTCCACAACATCCGATGTGGAAGGTGCAGCACTGCAGCTGCTGAGAATCAAAGCCATCAGAAGGCAACCTGTTTTTTTCAATTTCACTTTTTTTATCCCCCTTATAAAACCAAAAAAACGAGATGCATGCATACACATACATCCCGTAAAAATCCAATCTTAAAAATACTTCAGCTCTCCCATGGGAAATGCGAATCCAAAGACAGTTTACAAGTTGCATGTACTATGCATATGGTTATGAGTAACCACCTTATAAATGAATGTTTTACCATTCAGATCCGTATCCTTCAGATACGGTTCCTGTCTCTTCGACAGGTCTTCGGCATTTGACAACGGCCGTCCGTGTAGCCATTTAACCCTTTTGGGCTTGTCAGTTCGCATGGGTTTTCCCATGACAGATAAGAGTTTATAAAAATGTGAAACAGATGTCAATTCATCCCGTTTCATTTTCTGATTGTGAAACAGCCAGCATTTCTCATATCAATGTATCATCTTTCATCATTTCAACTTCATTTACCTGACAGATTATTTTTCCTCCAAGCCAATACGCTAGAGCTACGGATCCGACAACAGAAGCAAACAGAAGTATGACCGGAAGCAATGGAAGACGTTCTTTATTGAATTCATGCTGAGAATGACTGATCAGATTCTTTCTGAGGTTATGGTGCAGATCAAAGATCATGACGAACAGATTTCAGAAGGTATCAGAAACATGCTGAATGTGATGTGCCTTATACAGGGAAAACGCTCATGGAAAAACTGGGGTTGTAATCAAAAGAAGGGTTCAGAAGAAATGATCTGCATCCGGCAATCCAAATGAATCTGATTCGTATGACTGTACCAGATAAACCTAACAGCAGGAATCAACGATATATCAGAACGTAAATTGATGATCGTCTGATCGAAAGAATTCCATGAAGCAGACTTTCTGTCTTTTGCCTGATGAACGCAATAGCCTTCTTCTTCCAGCAATACGCTCAGATTTTCTAAGATATCCGTATCATCTTCTCCAATCAGAATCGTCAGCTTAGGAATTAAAGCGGGAATCCTCGGCCATTCAATGACCGAGATGAAAGCGTTTG